>NZ_SHMN01000008.1:0-149848 GCF_029478525.1 Vibrio sp. 1151_11
TTAAAGTTAGTGATACTGTCATTAACTCTGCGCGTCCTTAGCTCAGCTGGATAGAGTACCTGGCTACGAACCAGGCGGTCGGAGGTTCGAATCCTCCAGGACGCGCCACTTATTCAAAGGGTCATTGCCCCTGATACTGTTAGCGATTATCGCTAATTAATATCAAAACTTTGCGCGCTCATAGCTCAGCTGGATAGAGTACCTGGCTACGAACCAGGCGGTCGGAGGTTCGAATCCTCCTGAGCGCGCCACTTATTTAAAGTTAGTGATACTGTCATTAACTCTGCGCGTCCTTAGCTCAGCTGGATAGAGTACCTGGCTACGAACCAGGCGGTCGGAGGTTCGAATCCTCCAGGACGCGCCACTTATTCAAAGGGTCATTGATCCTGATACTGTTAGCGATTATCGCTGATTAATATCAAAACTTTGCGCGCTCATAGCTCAGCTGGATAGAGTACCTGGCTACGAACCAGGCGGTCGGAGGTTCGAATCCTCCTGAGCGCGCCATTTATTAAGAAGCCTCGCATTGTGCGGGGCTTTTTTATGTTGGTTTTTTGTTGCTATTTTGTTAAATTGAAAATGGCAACTATTTGTTTTATCTTGTTAATCTGCAATGTTTTAACTCCCTCTCAGTATCTGCATCATTTTTTGATTAACGTAGCCGTATTGGCTAGTTAAATGCCCTTCTTAATAGAGAAAATTCAGAGTTTTGTGATTTGTGTGAGTAATTGTTCGCCGATTTTGTGTGTTATCTACAAGAGTCCCTTAAACAAAATTGACAATTATTAACCAATCGAGATAATCCTAGTCCACTTGCCAAGATCGCATTTGTAAAAATGCGTAGCAATTGTTGTCAGGATGACACAGAAAGGAAGCAACATGACTACTATTGGAAGCCTATTAGTTGACGCCGCCACCCTTATGATTACGGGGATGGCTGTAGTCTTTATTTTTCTAACTATTCTCGTTTATCTCGTTCGGTTAATGTCAACCTTGGTACCGGAAGAAGTACCACAACCGATCGCAGCGCCGATTCAACATCGAAAAGTTCAACCAAACCCTTCAGCTGTGAGCCCGCAAATTGTGGCGGCAATTTCTGCAGCAGTGCATCAGCACCGCGCATCAGCTAAATAGCATAGAAAGGATGAAAAGGAGTTTATGAGCATGTCTAAACCACTAGCTATTACGGATGTGGTCCTTCGTGATGCCCATCAGTCACTATTTGCCACGCGCATGCGTATCGAAGACATGCTGCCTATTGCAGCAGAGCTCGATAAGATCGGTTATTGGTCACTGGAAACTTGGGGAGGAGCAACGTTTGATGCTTGCATCCGTTTTCTCGGTGAAGATCCATGGGAGCGTTTACGTTCGCTTAAGCAAGCGATGCCCAATACCCCAATGCAAATGTTGCTACGCGGCCAGAATTTACTAGGCTATCGCCACTATGCCGACGATGTTGTTGAAAAGTTTGTCGAACGAGCTCACGCGAATGGGATGGATGTTTTCCGTATTTTTGATGCGATGAATGATGTTCGCAATTTTGAAAAAGCGGTCAAAGCGACAATTGATGTTGGCGCACACGCGCAGGGTACACTGTCTTACACCACTAGCCCTGTTCATAATTCAGATACTTGGGTTGATCTTGCTAAGCGGTTGGAAGATCTCGGCTGCCACTCTTTGTGTATTAAAGATATGTCTGGGTTGCTCAAGCCGTATGAAGCTGAAGATCTGATCACCCGTATTAAATCCTCTTGTGCCGTACCTTTAGCGCTGCACAGCCATGCAACGACTGGTCTTTCAGCGGCAACAGCCGTTAAAGCGGTAGAGGCTGGTATCGATATTTTGGATACCGCTATCTCGTCAATGAGCCAAACTTACGGGCACACACCAACCGAAACAGTGGTCGCTATGCTTGAAGGAACCGAGCGTGATACGGGCCTGAGCCTGACACAGCTTGAACCGATTGCCACTTATTTTCGTGAAGTGCGTAAGAAATACGCTAAATGGGAAGGGCAGTTAAAAGGTGTCGATTCTCGTATTCTTATTGCGCAGGTTCCTGGTGGTATGTTGACGAATATGGAAGGTCAACTAAAAGAACAAGGAGCGGCCGATCGCCTTGATGAGGTTCTTGAAGAGATCCCTCGTGTGCGAAAAGATTTAGGTTTCATTCCCCTTGTGACTCCAACATCTCAAATCGTGGGAACACAAGCGGTGATCAACGTCCTTACTGGTGAGCGCTATAAGAGCATCACGAAAGAAACTGCAGGGGTATTAAAAGGTGAATACGGTGCAACGCCTGCGCCAGTGAATGCTGAGTTGCAAGCCAAGGTGTTGGGTAATCTTACGCCGATCACTTGCCGTCCAGCCGATTTGTTGGATGCAGAAATGGCCGTGTTGACCACTGAATTGCTTGAAAAGGCAAAAGCAGAGGGAATTTCATTAGCTACAGATACGGTGGATGATGTTCTGACTTATGCATTGTTTCCACAAGTCGGTTTGAAGTTCTTGAAAAATCGTCACAATCCGGATGCATTTGAGCCTGCGCCAACCTTGGAGTCAGCCAAACCTACACCTGCCACCGTTGTGACAAAAGGTGGTATTGAAACCTACAGTGTTAAAGTGGATGGGCAAATTTACACGGTTGAAGTGGGGCCACAAGGCCAGCTTAGCTCGATTTCTGCCAGCCAGTCTCAAGCAGCACAGCCATCAGCCATGCCTGCAAGTAACAGTGCAGAAGCCGTTCCTTCACCACTCGCTGGCAACATTTTTAAAGTGAATGTTCAAGCTGGTTCTGAGGTGTTAGAAGGGGATGTGTTAGTGATTCTGGAAGCGATGAAGATGGAAACTGAGATCCGTGCGGCACGTGGCGGTATTGTTCAAGATCTTCATGTCAAAGAGGGTGATGCTGTGACTGTTGGTGCACCATTGCTGAGCTTAGCGTAAGGGAGAACCATGGACGGATTATTGACCTTATGGTCTGAAACAGGGATCGCTAATTTTCAGCTAGGCCAAATCTGCATGATTTTGGTCGGTTGTTTACTGCTGTTTTTGGCTATTCGCAAAGGCTTTGAGCCACTGCTGTTATTGCCGATCGGCTTTGGTGCGATTTTAGCGAATATTCCGAATGCGGGTTTTACCGAACCCGGCGGTCTGCTTTATTACGTTTATCATGTTGGTATTGAGACGGGCGTTTTTCCACTGCTGATTTTTATGGGCGTGGGCGCGATGACCGATTTCGGGGCATTGATTGCAAACCCTAAAACGTTATGGCTAGGTGCGGCCGCTCAGTTTGGTATTTTCGCCACCCTGTTTGGTGCGATATTACTCAACTATGTACCGGGTATGGAATTTACCATGGCCGATGCTGCGTCCATCGCCATCATTGGTGGAGCCGATGGCCCAACCGCTATTTTCCTTGCCAGTAAATTATCGCCGGATTTATTAGGTGCAATCGCTGTGGCGGCTTATAGCTATATGGCATTAGTTCCTATCATTCAGCCACCGATTATGAAGGCACTTACAACACCTGAAGAGCGAAAAATCAAAATGGCTCAGCTACGCCACGTTGGGAAGACAGAAAAAATACTGTTTCCTTTGGCGGTGCTATTGATGACGATTCTATTTTTACCGTCAGCAACGCCATTAGTGGGTATGTTCTGTCTAGGTAATTTAATGCGTGAATCGGGTGTGGTTGAGCGTCTATCCAAGACAGCGCAAAATGAACTGATCAACATCGTTACTATCTTCTTAGGCTTAGGCGTTGGTTCTAAACTGCAGGCTGATAAGTTTTTGAACTTGGAAACATTAGGTATTTTGGCGCTCGGTGCTATTGCTTTCAGTATTGGTACGGCTGGTGGTGTGTTGATGGCGAAAGTGCTTAATAAATTCTCGAAAGAGGATATTAACCCTCTCATTGGCGCTGCTGGTGTGTCTGCGGTACCGATGGCCGCGCGAGTTGTGAATAAAGTGGGGCTTGAAGCTAATCCACAGAACTTCTTACTGATGCACGCCATGGGGCCAAATGTAGCAGGTGTACTGGGCTCTGCCGTTGCAGCAGGCGTTTTGCTTGCTCTTGTTGGCTAAGCCTAGACGAGCCGATGGTTATTTTGCGAGCTAAAGATTAACTAGAAGCAATAAAATGGTATATATTCAAAGGGATGCTGAGGCATCCCTTTCTTTTTATCAATAGGGAAGTTTGACATGGATAATAAACAGATCGCAATGACTGAGTTTGGTGGACCAGAGGTGCTCGTTATTCAAACCAGTGACGTTCCTCAACCTAAGGCTGGCGAAGTGTTAGTGAAAGTGGCTTTTGCTGGTGTAAACCCTATTGATGTAAAAACTCGGGCGGGTCTGGGGTGGGCTGCAGCGCAAAACAAAGATAAGCTGCCATGGGTGCCAGGTTACGATATTTCTGGACAAGTTGTTGAGGTGGGGGAAGATAATCGCCGCTTTCAAATTGGAGATAATGTGGCGGGCTTTGTTGGGTTTCCGTTGCGTGGTGGCGGTTACAGCCAATACCTGTGTGTGGCAGAAAGCGAACTCAGCCTTGTTCCTGATGCTGTGACCTTAGAAGCAGCAGCAGTGCTGCCACTGGCAGGGCAAACGGCGGCGCAAGCCCTAAATAAAGCGCAAGTGAAAGAGGGGGATCGCGTATTGATCCTCGCGGGCGCCGGTGGTGTCGGGCACTTAGCGGTACAAATTGCTTTAGCAGCAAAAGCCGAAGTGTATACCACGTGCAGCGAACAAAATTTGGATTATTTAGCGACTCTTGGTGCTCATGCGATTAATTACAATTTTGCTCCTGCTTCACAGCGTTTAGAAGAAGTGGATGTGCTGATTGATTTAGTCGGGAGTGAGGCGGCTCTCGACGCTTTGAAATGCTTGAAAGATCATGCGCGTGTCGTTACTGTTCCCACTCTAAGTGCTGAGCTTATTTGTGAAAAAGCAAAATTACTTGGTTTTGAAGCCACAGGCATGTTAGTTGATCCTAATCCTGAACAGCTTGATACCATGCTTTATATGGTCAGCGTTGGCTTATTGAAAACGGAAATTCAAGCTGTTTATCCGATGGCGGAAGTGGCTGCGGCTCATCAACAGATTGAAACCGGCCATACTCGAGGCAAAGTTCTTCTTGATATGAAATGTTAGACATTTTTAGCACCTATTTGGAACCGCTCTCGTATTGGTTTGCTGGCTCTGCGCTGTGGGTGCTTTTTTTTAGTGGTTTTCTCAGTGCTACCTTATTACCGGGAAGCTCAGAAGCGAGTTTATTCGCCACATTAAGCCTGAATCAATTTCCCGTATTTTGGGTTATCGCCGTTGCAAGCGCTGGCAATACCCTCGGCGGTCTGACCAACTATTGGCTCGGTATCTGGTTGCCTAATCGAACTGAAAGCGAAAAGCACGGTCATAAAGCGTTAGCTTGGCTCAATAAATATGGTTATTGGGTCCTCTTATTCAGTTGGTTACCTGTGGTGGGCGATGTGCTTTGTTTGGCCGCAGGTTGGCTACGCATGAAATTTTTACCTACTTTTGTCATTATTTTGATCGGCAAAGCACTGCGTTACATCATGCTTACCGCTGTATTCTATGGTTTTTTCTAAGGAGCTGTTATGAGAAAAATTTGGCTAGGTGCCCTTTCTCTTATTGCCATTTATGGCTGTTCATCAACGGTCGCACCTATCGCTTTTTTTTCATCATTACCGAAAGGGGTTACGCTGATTGAGCAAGTGGATGCTCAACCAGAAAAAGTGATGATCCCTTATGCAAAATATCAGCTCGATAATGGTCTTACTGTCGTGCTCTCACCGGATCACTCAGATCCTTTAGTGCATGTCGATGTCACTTATCATGTCGGTTCGGCACGTGAAGAGGTTGGAAAATCAGGGTTTGCTCATTTCTTTGAACACATGATGTTTCAAGGAACGGAGCACGTTGGCGATCAAGAACATTTTCGTTTGATCACCGAAGCGGGAGGAACCATGAATGGGAGTACCAACCGTGACCGTACTAATTATTACCAAACCGTGCCTTCAAATCAGCTAGAAAAAGTATTGTGGCTCGAATCTGATCGGATGGGATTTTTGCTCAACGCGGTTTCTCAACGTAAATTTGAGATCCAACGTGACACAGTAAAAAACGAACGCGCACAAAACTACGACAACCGCCCCTATGGATTGATGTGGGAAAAAATGGCGGAGGCGATGTATGCCGAAGGACACCCTTATTCATGGCAAACCATTGGTTATGTCGAAGATCTTGACCGAGTGGACGTCAACGATCTTAAAGCGTTTTTCTTACGTTGGTATGGGCCGAATAATGCAGTGCTGACCATTGGTGGTGATATTGATGTTCAGCAAACACTTGAATGGGTTAATCAATATTTTGGCACCATACCGGCAGGCCCAGCCGTTGATAACGCACCTAAACAGCCGGCCCTGTTGGCGCAAGATCGTTTCATTACCTTGGAAGATCGCATTCAGCAACCTATGGTTGTGGTGGGCTGGCCAACAGAATATCGCGGTGCTCAAAGTCAAGCCTCGTTAGATGCGCTTGCCAAAGTGTTAGGCAGCGGCACCAATAGTTATCTCTACCAAGCGTTGGTCAAAACTCAAAAAGCCGTCAATGCGGGTGCATTCCAAGATTGCGCCGAATTGGCTTGTACCTTCTATGTTTATGCCATGGCCCCTTCGGGTGAAAAAGCTCAGCTTGCTCCCTTGTATCGAGAGTTAATGCAAACACTCAGTCAGTTTGAACAGCAAGGGGTAGATCAGAGTCGACTTGATCAAATTACCGGTATGGCGGAAGCGAATGCGGTCTTTGCGCTGCAAAGCGTATCTGGAAAAGTGACGCAGCTTGCGTCCAACGAAACGTTTTATGGGCAGCCTGATCGCCTAGAGCAGCAATTAGCTCAGATTCATGCGGTCACCCCAGAGTCAATTCAACAGGCTTATCAGCGCTTCATTGCTCATCAACATAAGGTTACCTTAAGTGTTGTGCCTAAACATAAAGCCGAGCTTGCCGTTCAAAAAGCTAATTTCGTACCCCCTAAAAGAGTGCTGCCCGAGCATCAAACGATAACCGAAGATCAATTGGCTTATCGCCAGGTTGAAGATCAATTTGATCGCTCAATCATGCCTTCTGTGGCAAAAGGTGTGAAAGCACAAATGCCGACATTGTATGAACTCTATTTTGATAACGGTATTGAGTTATTAGCCACACAAACCAGCGAAACGCCGACCGTGCTAATTAATATCAATTTACCGGCAGGGGAGCGACACGCCGCGCGTGGCAAAGAAGGGTTAGCTAATTTAACCGCGGCGCTACTTGAAGAAGGCTCAACTCGACGCTCAGTGGAAGCGATTCAAGCTCAACTCGACACGTTAGGTTCGACTATCAGTGTTACTGCCAATGAGTATTCGACCAGTATTATCGTCTCTAGTTTGAAGAAGAATGTTGCAGCAACATTGGATGTGGTTGAAGAAGTTTTATTTCATCCTGCTTTCAAAGAGAGCGATTTTACACGGCTGAAACAACAGATGCTGGAAGGGTTGGTTTACCAGCACCAAACACCGGGCTGGCTTGCTTCACAAGCTACTCGTCAAGTACTGTTTGGCAACTCTATTTTTGCGCGTTCAAGTGAAGGCACTGAGCAATCACTAAACGATTTAACATTAGAAGATGTAAAACGCTTTTATGCGAAACATTACACGCCACATGGTACGCAAATCGTTGTCGTTGGCGACATTTCCAAAAAAGAGGTCGCTAAACAGTTAACCTTTTTAGGGCAGTGGCGCGGTGAAGCTTCTCCTTTGTTACGTCCCCAAGTAGTGAACCCACTGACAGAGCGGAAGATATATCTGGTTGATAAGCCTGATGCGCCGCAGAGCATCGTCCGTTTTGTGCGAAAAGGGTTGCCTTTCGATGCCACTGGCGAGCTTTTTCTCAGCCAACTGGCTAACTTCAATTTAGCGGGTAACTTTAACAGCCGCATTAATCAGAATTTGCGTGAAGATAAAGGCTACACCTATGGCGCTGGGAGTTATTTCGCGAGCAATCGAGAAGTGGGCGCTATCGTTTTCAATGCTCAAGTGCGTGCTGATGCCACTGTAGCTTCAATCGTTGAAATAGAAAAAGAGATGGCAACATTCAGTCAAAGTGGCTTAACCGACCAAGAGCTAAAATTTATGCGCCTTGCTGTCGGCCAACAAGATGCACTGACGTATGAAACACCATCACAAAAAGCGCAGTTGCTTAGTAATATTTTGACCTATAGTTTGGATGAAGATTACCTACAGCAACGAAATGAACTGGTAGAAAACGTAAAAAAATCAACGCTCAATAAACTCGCCGCTAAATGGTTTGCACCACAAGAGTATCAAATTATCGTGGTGGGTGATGCGAAAACGTTGAAGCCACAACTTGAAAAATTAGATATTCCCGTAGAAGAGCTTGAAATCATCCGCTAGAGTACACATTTATAGGGGGCAGATTGTTTGCCTCCATTCTACTCTCTTGCTGAGTTAGAGCCGCTTTCATTCGGATCATTCACCTATAAGCGAATCATTATTTTGACTAATTTTGCCGCACGACTTGAACAAGTCACTAAAAAATCAGAAGTGTTTAAGCAGTTTGGCCGAGGCGTTGAGCGTGAAACGTTACGCTATACCCCAGAAGGCTCGTTAGCTCTGACTCCTCATCCAGAAGCACTCGGCAGCGCATTAACCAACCGTTGGATCACCACTGATTTTGCGGAGTCATTGCTTGAATTTATTACACCAGTCTCTCATGACGTGCCGACTTTACTCTCACAACTGGCGGATATTCACCATTTTGCTCAAACCAAATTGGGTGACGAAAAGATGTGGCCGCTTTCTATGCCTTGTTATGTTGGCAGCGAAGATGATATCGAACTGGCGCAATATGGTTCATCGAATACGGGTAAAATGAAAACCCTTTATCGAGAAGGCTTAAAGCGTCGTTACGGCAGCTTAATGCAGATCATTTCTGGCGTGCATTTCAATTTTTCATTTCCAGAATCATTTTGGGATGCCTTGCATGGCGAGCAAACTGAATCCCAGCGTACTGAGACAAAATCGGAAGCCTATTTTGGTGTGATTCGTAATTACTACCGTTTTGGCTGGCTTATTCCCTATTTCTTTGGCGCATCACCTGCGTTATGTTCATCGTTTGTGCGCGGACGTGAAAGCCATCTGCCATTTGAAAATATTGGTAAAACGCTTTATTTGCCTCATTCTACCTCGTTGCGTCTCAGTGATTTAGGTTATACCAATAGCGCGCAAAGTGGCTTGCAAATTGGTTTTAATAGCTTGGATCAATATCTAGAAGGGTTGAATCAGGCGATCCGCACTCCATCAAAAGAGTTTGCAGAACTAGGCGTGTATGTCGATGGTGAACATCGTCAGCTCAACAGCAATGTTTTGCAGATAGAAAACGAACTCTATGCACCGATCCGTCCTAAGCGTGTGGCCAAAAATGATGAAAAGCCGTCACAAGCGTTAGAGAGAGGCGGAGTCGAATACATCGAAGTGCGTTCGTTAGACGTAAACCCGTTTAGCCCGATTGGTATTACTGAAGATCAAGTGCGTTTTCTCGATCTGTTCCTCACTTGGACAGCTCTTTCAGATTCAGATCCGATGGACAATTGTGAGCTGGCATGTTGGCGAGATAACTGGAACAAAGTGATTTTAGAAGGTCGTAAACCGGGTTTAGAGTTACAAATTGGCTGTCGCGGTGAGAAACTGACGCTGCAAGCGTGGGCGCATAGTGTATTTGATGACTTACGCAAAATAGCGCAAGTGATGGATAGTGCTTGTGGTGGTAACGCATACCAAGCCGTATGCGAGAAACTAAGCTCGTGGATTGATAATCCAGAATTAACCTTTTCCGCTCAACTACTTGAACAGACTAAACAGTTTGGCGGGCTCGGTAAGGTAGGTTGTGCATTAGGAGCCGAATACCGACAAGCCAACCTGGCACATCACTATCAAACTTATTCTGAGTCTGTGATGGAAGAGGAAGTGCTGCGTTCTCGAGCCGCTCAGCAACAGATAGAACAACACGATACTCAAAGTTTTGAAGAATTTCTTGAAAGCTATTTTTCGTACCTAAAATGATCTCTCGATCATAATCTAACATTGATAGGCAGAGCATCGCTCTTTGCCAAATAAGGAGAAAGCAATGCCATTACTCGACAGTTTTACTGTAGATCACACTCGTATGCATGCGCCTGCGGTACGTGTGGCAAAAAATATGCAGACGCCTAAAGGGGATACAATCACCGTATTTGATCTCCGTTTTACTGCTCCAAACAAAGATATTCTTTCAGAAAAAGGGATCCACACTTTAGAGCATTTATACGCTGGTTTTATGCGTGCGCACCTAAATGGTCATGATGTAGAAATCATCGACATCTCACCTATGGGCTGCCGTACAGGTTTTTACATGAGTTTGATTGGTGCGCCAACAGAAGCGCAAGTGGTGCAAGCGTGGTTAGCGGCGATGCATGATGTGCTAAAAGTAGAGAGCCAAGATCAGATCCCTGAACTAAACGAATACCAATGTGGTACAGCCTCAATGCACTCGTTAACAGAAGCTAAAGAGATTGCTCAAGCGATTATCACGGCAGGTATTGCGGTGAATAAAAATGATGAGCTTGCTTTACCTGAGTCTATGCTCAAAGAGCTGAAAGTGGATTAAAGATCGCCAGATCTGTCCCTTTAAAGAAAAAAAGCTTGGCAGTGACCAAGCTTTTTTTCTTTCTTTTATGCAGTGACTGGCGATTAATGTTTTTTGGTTTTGCGTGGAAAGACTTTAACCTGCTTAATGCGGTTTTCTTCTACATCCACAATCTCCATCGCATGGCCAGAAACTTTGACACTTAAATGGCTACTTGGAATATCTTCAAGGTGCTCCAAAAGTAAACCGTTTAAGGTTCTTGGGCCCGTCGTTGGCAGTTTCCACTTTAGCCCTTTGTTAATGTCACGGATATTTGCGCTGCCATCAATCAAGAAGCTGCCATCACTTTGTGGTGTAATTTCATCGGCTAAGCTTGGGGCCATTGAGGTGGTGAATTCCCCCACAATCTCTTCGAGAATATCTTCAACAGTGATCAAGCCATTGATATCACCGTATTCATCAACGATCAGGCCAATCCGCTCTTTGTTGCGTTGGAATTTAAGTAATTGTACGTTGAGCGGTGTGCCTTCCGGGATGAAGTAGACTTCATCAGCGGCACGTAAAATCATCTCTTTATTGAACTCTTTTTTTTCCAACATCAAACGAGAAGCATCACGAAGGCGCAATATGCCCACCGCTTCATCAATTTTATCTCGGTAAAGCACCACGCGTCCGTGTGGCGAGTGAGTTAACTGACGCACGATAGATTTCCAATCATCGTTAATATTGATACCAGTAATTTCGTTACGTGGGATCATGATGTCGTTCACCGTGACATGTTCGAGATCGAGAATGGAAAGCAGCATATCTTGGTGGCGACGAGGAATAAGGCCACCCGCTTCGTTGACGACGGTTCTCAACTCTTCAGAGCTTAGATGATCCTCCGCCCCATGCTTGGCCTTAAGGCCTAGTAAGCGGATGAAACCATTGGTGATGAAGTTAATGAACATCACCAATGGTGACAATATCTTCATTAAGAAGGTCAGTAAGATGCTGCTGGCGTAAGAGACGCGTTCAGGGTAAAGCGCTGCTAATGTTTTTGGCGTCACTTCAGCAAAAACCAGAACGACCAACGTCAGCGCACCAGTGGCAATGGCCACTCCTAGATCCCCATAAAGGCGCATACCAATAATAGTGGCAATTGCAGAAGCTAAAATATTGACTAGGTTGTTGCCAATGAGGATCAAACCAATGAGGCGATCTGGACGATCAAGCAGTTTTTCGACACGCTTTGCACCTTTGTGGCCAGTATTGGCCAAGTGCTTTAAGCGGTAGCGGTTCAAAGACATCATGCCGGTTTCTGAACCTGAAAAATAAGCCGAAATTACGATGAGACCCGCGAGTAGTGCAAACAATATACCCGTTGAAATGTCGTCCAAAACGTGGTGTTTCCTTATAAATAGTGTGATTAAGTAATGATCTAATTAAATGAATGTGTCAATACGCTATCAAACGTGTTGAGTTAGCTCAAAATGATTTCTTTTACAAAACGGCTACCAAAGTAGGCCAGTGTGAGTAAGGTTGCACCAGCGACAGCAAACCAAGTCACTTTTCTACCGCGCCAACCTTTTCGGTAATGTCCCCACAACAATACAGAATAGACAACCCAAGCAATGAAAGACAAAATGCCTTTATGCGCTTTGCCTTGAGCAAACATATCACCGACAAAATCAAAACCAGTAATCAAGGTACCAGTAAGTAATACGTTACCTATCAAGATGATTTTAAACAGTTGCCTTTCTACCATCAGTAGTGGTGGCAAATTGGGGTTGATGGTTAGCATCTTCTTTTTCTTTAGCTTGTAGTCCAGCCAAGCCAATTGCAAAGCGTAGAGTGCGCCAATCGAAAGGGTTGAATACGAAAATAGTGCTAGAGAAATATGCAACAACAGTGGCGGATTGTTTTCTAAGTGAGTCATGAACATGCTGGGAAGAAATGAGGCGGCGCTGACGTTGATCGCGGCGAAGCTATACACCACCGGCAACAGAAACCACAATCGCGTTTTTAACATCGCAATGCTCATCACCAGTGAGATGATAAAGCTTATCAATGATGCCACATTGAGCATGCTGAGGTTTTGCCCATTAGCGTTGAAGATTAAATCACTCAGTAACCACGCATGAAAAGCCAGCGCCAGTGCTGAACTGAACAATACTGTCTGCGCACGAATCCCAGTTTGATTAACTAAGCCTGGAATAATGGTCGCTATGGATAAAAAATACAAAATAGTGGCGACTATTGCGATTAAGTTTTCCATACTTCTTACAAAATGGTGGCTGAATTGGCGAATTATACCTTGCATCACGATAATGAGCTACGTTGGATACCGATTGATTTGACATATACCCACCTTAGTTGAGGTCATGGTGCAAATAATTAACAGGGTGAAGGCTTTTATTCGATAAATCGCAGAGATAACTCTTTTTTGATCCCCTGTTTTGGGAACCCAATGTTGCGTTTACGGGTTTAAGTCGCTTATCGCGAAGCGTCAATGGGTATGACTATTAGATTGGCTAAGGTATACTGACCCCAATTAATCGCCGAACTAGCGAAGAGACAACGATGTTTGAAAATTTAACGGATCGACTATCCAAGACGCTGAAAAATATCAGCGGCAAAGGCCGTCTCACCGAAGACAATATTAAAGAAACCCTACGCGAAGTGCGCATGGCGCTGCTTGAAGCGGACGTTGCACTGCCTGTAGTGCGTGATTTTGTCGCGCGCGTTAAAGAGGGCGCAGTGGGTGTTGAGGTGTCTAAATCGCTGACACCGGGACAAGAGTTCATCAAGATTGTTCAAGCGCAGCTTGAAGCGGTAATGGGCGAATCCAACGAAGCGCTTAACCTTGCAGCCCAGCCGCCAGCAGTGATTTTAATGGCGGGTTTACAAGGGGCGGGTAAAACCACCAGTGTTGGTAAGCTTGCTAAGCTGCTTAAAGAACGCGATAAAAAGAAAGTACTGGTGGTTTCGGCTGACGTTTATCGCCCAGCGGCCATAAAACAGCTTGAAACGCTAGCTAACGATCTGGACGTTGAATTTTTTCCTTCTTCAGCCGACCAAAAACCGATTGATATCGCCAATGCGGCCATTGACCATGCGAAGAAGAAATTCTTTGATGTGCTGATTGTCGACACTGCAGGCCGTCTTGCTATTGATGAACTGATGATGGCAGAGATCCAAGATCTGCATGCGGCGATTAATCCGATTGAAACATTGTTCGTTGTGGATGCCATGACGGGGCAAGATGCCGCGAACACCGCAAAAGCCTTTGGTGATGCGCTGCCGTTAACAGGGGTTATCTTAACCAAAGTTGATGGTGATGCTCGAGGTGGTGCCGCACTTTCCGTTCGTCATATCACCGGTAAACCGATTAAATTCTTAGGGGTCGGTGAAAAAACTGACGCGCTCGAGCCTTTCCATCCTGATCGTATTGCATCACGCATATTGGGAATGGGCGATGTTCTCTCATTAATTGAAGATCTACAACGTAATGTTGATCACGAGCAAGCAGAACGCCTAGCTAAAAAATTCAAGGAAAAGAAAGGATTTGATTTAGAAGATTTCCGCGAACAGCTCGGGCAAATGCAGAATATGGGCGGCATGATGGGCATGCTCGATAAACTGCCTGGCATGGCAAACCTACCTGCCAACGTGAAAGATAAGGTCGATGATAAGATGTTCAAGCAGATGGAAGCGATCATCTGTTCGATGACCATGCACGAGCGTCAGCACCCAGACATGATAAAAGGTTCACGTAAAAAACGTATCGCGACGGGTTCTGGCACCCAAGTACAAGATGTTAACCGCTTACTGAAACAGTTCACCCAAATGCAGAAAATGATGAAAAAAATGCAGAAAGGTGGCATGAAAGGCATGATGCGTAATATGCAAGGCATGATGGGCGGAATGGGTGGCATGGGCGGCGGCGGTTTCTTTGGTCGTTAACCTAACTCATTGCGATGCTTAAAATTTACTAAAGCGTGATGCTCATCACTGCAAAAGCATAATGCTTCTGCTGGTGAAAAAATAGCTAAACCCCTTGCAAAGCCTCGGAATAAGAGTAAAATTCCGAGGCTTTATTTTGGCACGAGACCCCAGACTGTTTTTCGTAAATGGTTTTTGGGGTTAATTTTATTATTGAGAAAGCAAAGAGGACGACATGGTAACCATTCGTTTGGCACGTCACGGCGCTAAAAAGCGTCCATTTTATCAAATCGTAGTTGCGGATAGCCGTAACGCAGTAACTGGCCGTTTCATCGAGAAAGTAGGTTTCTTTAATCCTACGGCTACTGGCCAAGAAGAAGGCCTACGTGTTGATCTAGATCGCGTTAACCATTGGGTTGGTCAAGGCGCATCTCTATCTGATCGCGTAGCTAAGCTAGTAAAAGACGCTCAAAAAGCGGCTTAATTCTTACTTTTATAGAAGAACATTAGCTTATGTCGATGAAAGGTAAAGAAACAATGAGCAAAGAAAACGAAAAGATTGTTATGGGCAAGTTTGGTGCTACCTATGGCATTCGTGGCTGGCTCAAAGTTTTTTCCTACACAGACGAAGCTGAAAGTATTTTTGATTACAGCCCTTGGTTTATTAACCAAAAAGGCCAGTGGATCGAGTACAAAGTAGAGAGTTGGAAGCGCCATGGTAAGAGTATGGTGGTAAAACTTGAAGGTTTAGATGTTCGAGAAGACGCACATCTACTCACCAACTTTGAAATTGCTATTGATCCCGCATCATTACCAGAATTGTCAGCAGATGAATTCTACTGGCGTGAATTGTTCGGTATGCAAGTTATTACCACCAAGGGGTATAACCTTGGTGAGGTCACTGACCTATTAGAAACTGGCTCCAACGATGTTCTGGTTGTGAAAGCGAATTTGAAAGATGCTTTTGGCCAAAAGGAACGGTTGGTACCGTACCTTGAAGAGCAAGTGATCAAGAATGTTGATCGCGAAGCTCGACGGATCGAAGTTGACTGGGATCCGGCATTCTAACTCTAAAATTTCAGAGCGAGAGAACACATGTGGGTTGGCGTTATAAGCCTATTTCCTGAAATGTTCCGTTCTGTTACTGATTTTGGAGTAACAGGTCAAGCGGTTAAAAAAGGTTTGCTGTCTATTGAAGCTTGGAATCCTCGAGATTTCACTCATGACAAACATCGCACCGTCGATGACAGACCTTACGGTGGTGGTCCTGGAATGCTCATGATGGTTCAGCCTTTGCGCGATGCCATTCATGCAGCAAAACAAGCCGCACCGGGAAAGACGAAAGTCATTTACCTTTCTCCTCAAGGTCGAAAACTCGACCAAAAAGGAGTCGAAGAGCTGGCGACGAATGAGAACCTAGTTCTTATTTGCGGACGCTATGAAGGGGTAGATGAGCGTATCATCCAATCAGAAGTTGACGAAGAATGGTCGATTGGTGATTTTGTGATGACAGGCGGCGAACTGCCAGCCATGACGTTGATTGATTCTGTCTCTCGGTTTGTTCCGGGAGTATTAGGAGATTTCGCATCAGCAGAAGAGGATTCTTTTGCAAATGGCTTGCTAGATTGCCCGCACTATACGCGTCCTGAAGTGTTAGATGGAAAAGAAGTACCTGCGGTACTGAAATCCGGTAATCACGAGGATATTCGTCGCTGGCGACTGAAACAGTCGTTGGGCCGAACTTGGCATAGAAGGCCAGAGCTCCTGGAAAACCTAGCTCTGACTGACGAACAGGAACTATTACTGGTTGAGTTCATTAAAGAAACTCAAATACATCAGTAACCTATTTAATTTAGTATCAGTTTATTCTAGGAATTTTTAAAATGAGTAACATCATCAAGGCTCTTGAAGAAGAGCAAATGAAACAAGGCCTACCTAAATTCGCACCAGGTGACACTGTTGTTGTTCAAGTTAAGGTAAAAGAAGGTGATCGTGAGCGTCTACAGGCTTTTGAAGGCGTTGTAATCGCAATCCGTAACCGTGGCCTACACTCTGCATTCACTGTTCGTAAGATCTCTAACGGTGAAGGTGTTGAGCGTACGTTCCAAACTCACTCTCCAGTGGTTGATAGCATTGAAGTTAAACGCCGCGGTGCAGTACGTCGTGCCAAACTGTACTACCTACGTGAGCGTTCTGGTAAGTCAGCTCGTATCAAAGAGAAACTTGCTAAGAAGTAATGCTATAAACTAGCGTTCTCATAGTAATAAACAGGGGTCGAGTAATCGACCCCTGTTTTTATATGTGCGCTAATATTGATCTTCTGACCAACCATCACTGTCTGACATATCCGGTGCACCGGGAATACTTTTTTCCTCATCGGCCCACTCGCCAAAATCGATCATCTGACACTGTTTGGAACAAAAAGGACGATAAGGGCTCTGTTCTCCCCATTCGACATCGGCTTTGCACTGCGGGCATTTTACAATGGTAATTTTCTTTGACATAACGGACTTCAAGTAACGATGGATAGGCGTAAGTGTATTACCTAACGCAATGGAAAGTAAGAGTCAGTCGGGAATTGAAGCGGAATTGATTAACAGCAGACGGCGAGATCAAATTCGATATCGCGCCCTGTTGCTTGGCCTGATTGGAATTCGATAAACTTAATCGCGAAGCGATTTTTATGTCCAGAGATCATGGGGTATACCCCATACTCAAGTGGGATCGACAAGCGCAAGATATTGGCGTCTTCTGCATCGCTTTGATAAAAACCTAATCGTGCTAGGCGTGCTTTAAAATGGCCCGTTTCGCGGGTTAACTTCAACCAAAGTTGCAACGCATCTGATAACGGTCGCAGCGTTTCCATCCATTGGTGCGCATCTTGGGTCTTCTTTTCTATCGGAATGTGTAGCCAGTAGTGCAGGGCTGGCAGGTCAAAACAGCACGACCCGCCCGGTAAATTAAAACGTTGGCGAATCGTGCTTAAGAAACGATCTTCTTTGAGTGATTGACCAAAGCGTTCAGCGCTCATTAAATTACGATGGACCTCGTCGATCTCTTCAAGGAGCGATAGCAACATTTCTTGATCAACACCATCCACATTGAGCCAGCTACGGTAGTTCAAACGCTGTTTTTCAATATCTTTAGCCAACTCGCTTTTGAGTTGGATCTGTTCGAAGATTTCGAGTAAATCAAACAATGAACGAAAGAAGAGTTGGTGTTGAATACCGTCACGAAACTGAGCGGAATGCATCAACTGGTTAAGCAGCGCTTCGACTCTTAAATAGATACGAGTTTTTTCGTTCAGTGGGTGTTCAAACTTATGCGTGGTCATCTAGCTAGCCTTAGGTCCGGTCTGGGTTATTCTTACAGACTTAGGCTGCATATGGCTAGATACTTTTTGTGTAATTCTGTGATTTGAGGCAAAAGTTTTTGGTTTTCTGCGCTATTTTTAATCACATCGTCAGCGTATTGCAATCTTTGCTCACGGCTCGCTTGAGCGGCTAAGATCGAACGGACTTGTTGCTCTGATACCTTGTCTCTTGCCATAGTGCGAGCGATTTGGGTTTTTAGATCAACATCAACCACTAAGATGCGATCGACTAAGGTTTGTAGGTTATTTTCTATCAATAATGGCACAACCAATAAAGCATAAGGCGAGGTGGTTTTTGCTAAATCAGCAATCATTTTTGCACGGATCATTGGGTGAAGAAGCTGATTAAGCCAAGCCTTTTCTTGCTCATCAGCAAAGATCTTTTCTCTTAACGCGGTGCGATCCAATTGTCCATCGGGCTTTAATATGGTGAGGCCAAAGTGCGCGCAAATCGCCGTTAATCCTTCACTACCTGGTTCGACGACTTCTCGAGCGATGATGTCAGCATCCACGACATCAATCGAGAAATGCTGCTGAAATAAGTGAGCAACGGTGCTTTTTCCGCTGGCAATCCCGCCGGTTAAACCCACTACTAACCCCATGACGATAACCCCATAATTGAACCTAAATACCAACTCATAATATCGTTACCCCACAACAAGGTTAGCCAGCCAGCAATGGCGAGATAGGGGCCAAAAGGAAAGGCTTTGTCGATCCCTTTTTTTTGCAAGCGCAATTGAATTAGGCCAAAGACAATGCCAACCACAGATGACATGAGAATGATGATGGGCAGATATTGCCAGCCCAACCAAGCGCCGAGAGCAGCCAGCAGTTTGAAATCGCCATAACCCATTCCTTCTTTGCCTGTGACGAGTTTAAACAGCCAATAGACCGACCATAAGCTCAGATAGCCAGCAATGGCGCCGATCACCGCATCTTGCAAACTGACTGGGCTAATGTGCATCAATGATAAGCTGAGGCCCGCCCACAGTAGTGGCAGTGTCAGCTTGTCGGGTAACAGCATGGTATCGAAATCGATAAACGTCGCCGCGATGAGCACAAAAGTGAAAAACAATAGCGCTAGTGAAAAATAACTAAAACCGAAGTGGCTAGCCACGACAAAGCTCATACTGGCGGTGAGCAGTTCAATCAAAGGATAGCGTGCACTGATCGGGCCTTGGCAACGGGAACATTTCCCTTTTAAAAAGAGCCAACTGAGTAGCGGAATATTGTCAATAATACGAATTGGCGTATCACAGTGTGGGCAGCTAGAACGAGGGACACTGAGCGTGAGTTGCCCTTCCGGTGGCGCAATGTGATATTCGGGAAAGCAGTCAGCGCACTCTTGTCGCCATTCTCGCTCCATGATTTTGGGTAGACGATAAATGACCACATTGAGAAAACTCCCCACGATTAAGCCAAACAACGCTGCAAAAAGTGGAAAGAGCCAAGGGTAATAAATAAAAACTTCCATGCACAGACTCGATAATTAAAAGATTAGCAGTGCTAATACTATCCTAATACACTCATTAAGTTAAAGATGGGCAAGTACATTGCCACCACCAAACCACCGACCACCGTACCCAAAAAGACAATGATCAATGGTTCGAGAATTTTACCTAAGTTATCGACGGTATTATCAACTTCAAATTCGTAAATGGTGGCGACTTTATTGAGCATGTCATCCAATCGGCCTGATTCTTCACCAATCATCACCATTTGCAGCACCATTTCAGGAAAGGCTTCGGTATTACGCATCGCAATATACATTGGCATACCGGCTGCCGTATCACGATAGACCTCATTAATCGCCGTCTCAAAATGGACATTGCCAGCGGTTTTAGCGGTGGTTTTTAAGCTGGCTAAAATCGGAATGCCTGCACTAAAACTGGTGGCGAGTGTGCGACTGAATTTAGCAATAGAGGCTTTGCCTATTACCCCGCCAAGAATGGGAAACTTTAATCCTAATCGGCTGGTTTTTAAGCGTATTAAAAAAGATTTTTGCCGTACTGCTTTCACGGCAATTGTGGTGAGGATTATGATGATGATTACCCACAAACTGTAACTTTGTACCCAATGAGAGAGTTTCAATACTTGCTGTGTAAACCAAGGTAATTCGGCTCCGAATCCTTTGAACATGCTTTCAAACTCAGGGATCACCATAGTAAGCATTAAGTAAGAAACACCTAACGCGACCAACACCACCATGGTTGGGTAGATGAGCGCTTTAATGACTTTAGCGCGCAGTTGTTCACTTTTTTCTCGATAAGTCGCTAGCCGCTCAAACACTTCAGCCAAGTTACCTGACTGTTCGCCTGTGTGAATGAGATCAACATACAAGGTATCGAAATGAATGCTGGCGGTACGCATCGCTTTGGAAATTGGCGTTCCGGCTTCAACCCCTTTGGTGACTTGCGCCAAAATGGATTTCATTTCGGCTTTGCGATGGTTATCTCCGACCAGTTTTAAGGCTTGCACGATGGGCACGCCCGTGGTCAGCATGGTCGCCAATTGGCGTGTCAGAATGGTGATGTCTCTGGCCTTCACGCGATGAGTCAAGCGGGTGATAAAAGAGACGCCCCCTTTTTTGATTTTTTTGATCTGAATGTGCTGCTCTTTAAGTTTGTCACGCACTTCCAGTTCGGTTAAAGCGAGAGTTTGGCCAGATACTTTTTTGCCCGAACTATTGATGCCTTTCCAACGATAATTTTTGAGTTCTGATTTGATTTTTGTGTTCATACAATAGAGTCACTCAATGGCTAGCTAAGAGGGATCAAAGCGTTAGAAATAGAGCACGCGTTGCAGCTCTTTGAAGCTGGTTACGCCGTTTTTGAGCTTTTCAATGCCTGATTCTTGTAGTGTCTGCATTCCGTTGGCTTTCGCGATCTGCTCTATTTTATGAATGCTTGCTTTTTGCATAATCGCTTCGGCCAGCTGTGGGTTAAACGCCATCACTTCATAAATGCCGACTCGACCTGAATAGCCCCCTGTGCATTCGTTGCAACCATGCGGGTTCGCTTCATAAATGGTTTCCGTCGCTAGCAGTTGAAAATGTTGCTGCAACTGTATTGAGGGCTCGACGGCAATTTTGCAGTGCCGACAAAGGCGACGAGCCAAACGCTGGGCAATAATCAAACTGAGTGAAGAGGCTAAGTTAAACGCTTCAATTCCCATATTACTCAAGCGAATTACCGTTTCGGCGGCGGAGTTAGTATGCAAGGTAGAAAGAACTAAATGCCCGGTTTGTGCCGCTTTCACGGCGATTTCGGCAGTTTCTAAATCGCGGATTTCGCCAACCATCACAATGTCGGGATCTTGCCGTAAGAAGGAGCGTAATGCTTGCGCAAAGCCAAAGCCAATTTTTGGCTGCACTTGAACTTGGTTGATGCCGGATAAGTTAATTTCAACCGGATCTTCAGCGGTAGAAATGTTCACTTCAGCAGTATTTAAAATGCGTAGCCCCGTATAGAGCGAGACGGTTTTTCCGCTGCCCGTCGGGCCCGTCATTAAAATCATCCCTTGTGGTTTTTTCAGCGCAGCTAAGTAGAGTTGTTTTTGCTGGTCGTTATAACCCAATTTGTCGATATCTAAGTTAGCAGCACTGCTATCAAGTAGGCGCAGTACGATTTTTTCACCCCATAAAGTAGGGAGGCTGGAAACGCGCATATCGATGGCGGTGTCTTGATTCAACCGCAGTTTAATTCGTCCATCTTGTGGTAAGCGCCGCTCGGCAATATCGAGTTTGGATAAAATTTTAAGCCGCGCGGCAAGCCGGCGACTTAAGTTGCTTGAGGGACGCTGTGTTTCCACCAAAATACCATCACAGCGCAATCGTACTCGGTAAAGCGCTTCGTACGGTTCGAAATGGATATCGGATGCGCCTTTTCGCACCGCATCAAGCAGGATTTGGTTAATAAAACGGCTGACTGGGGCGTCATCTTGGCTGAGGTCTTCAATCGATTGAATCTCATCATCAGACAGCTTAACTAAGTTCGCCAGTTCATCTTGGCTGATCTCTTTCCCTGAAGAAGAGGATCCTTGAATTGTTCGGCCATACAAGCGCCGGATGGCTGCTTGCAGCGCTTTGTAGTCGGCTAAAACCAGTTCAACTTGTAAGCCTGTTGCGAAGCGAAAATCATCTTCCACTTGTAAATGGGTCGGGTCGGAAACCGCGATGGTCAGGGTTTGGCCATTATGGGCAATCGGCAGTGCTTGGTAACGGGTGATGAGATCACGCAAACCAAGCTGTTGGCAGAGCAGTGGGTAGTCGTAGCGGGTTAAGTCGGTGTCCGGTAGGCCAAAAAGGGTACTTAACTGCTCAGTCAGATCATGAGGATGGAAAAAATCCAATGCGAGCAAAGCTTCTGGCACGCTTGCACCAGACGCTTTGATATGTTCAATAACTGCGTGTTCTTGCGTCGGGCTCAATATCTGAGCCTGACGCAGAATTGCAGGGAGGTTGGTTAGCATTATGTCAAGTAACTATTAGCTGCAACCATTCAATTTTATGTTTGTGCTTGATGCACTTACATTGCATTGCCATCCACCACTAGCTCTATTTAATGTTACTGAACTGCCTTTACCACCACCTTCAGTAATACTTACGGTAATTGCGCCAGATGTCACCGTAATAGAGCCTAAGTTAAATTTTGTTGCATTAATTGCTGCCGAATTTGCTGGAGGGGTTCCGCTAACTGCAATATAGTCTTCATAATTTGTTTTTAGTGCGGTTGCTGTAGCAAGTGCTGCTCCTAAGGCTCCTTTCTCAACATATTCTTGGTATTTAGGCACTGCAATTGCAGCTAATACACCAATTACTGCCACTACAATCATCAATTCAATTAAGGTAAAACCACTTTGTTTCGTTTTCTTATTTGTGTTCATTATTTGATTTGCTCCGTTTGAACGCATAAGGATGGGCAGAGCATAAGAAGCTTGTGGGTTGGTGGGAATGAGATAAAGAGCAGTGCGCGAGCGATTTGGATTTTTTACCTGTTTAGTTGCATATATCAATCACTGAAATACGACTGACTTAAAAATGCCGTCTTGATTTTGATACGCAAGCAATAAAAAAGGAAGCTCGTCCGGCTTCCTTAACTATTTGAAATTTTTGACCTTTATTCCAATAATTGATGTAATTAATTACTGAAAGCGCATTGAGAGATCGAGTGCTTTAATGTGCTTAGTCAGCGCGCCGACTGAGATGTAATCGACACCGGTTCGCGCGTAATCGCCAATGGTTTCTAATGTGACGTTACCAGAATTTTCTAAAGCCGCGCGGCCTGCGTTAATTGCTACCGCTTCGCGCATCATCTCAATACTAAAATTATCCAGCATAATGATGTCAGCACCCGCTTGAATCGCCTCTTCTAACTCTTGCAGGCTTTCGGTTTCGACTTCGACAGGTTTACCGGGGTTGAGCTGTTTAGCGGTGCCGATGGCTTGGGTAATGCCGCCACAAGCAATGATATGGTTTTCTTTAATTAAATAAGCATCAAACACGCCAATACGATGGTTAAAGCCGCCGCCACACGCGACAGCATATTTCAGTGCGCTGCGCAGGCCAGGGATAGTTTTGCGTGTATCAAGTAGTCGGCATTCGGTGCCTTCTAGCTGTTTGGCATACTGAGCAGTAATGCTGGCGCAACCTGACAAGGTTTGAATGAAGTTCATCGCATTGCGTTCACCAGTCAGCAGCGCGCGAGCTGGACCTTCAAGAGTGCACAAAATTTGGTTTGGCTTAACTTGATCGCCATCTTGGACATGCCAGTCAATTTTCACTTCACCACCAAGTTGTTTGAAGACTTCCTCTGCCCATGCTTGGCCACAAAATACGCCATGTTCACGGGTGATGAGAGTCGCAGTATTACGCGCATCCGCTGGAATAAGGTTTGCGGTGATATCAGCAGTCGCATCCAAGCTGCCACCGAGATCTTCTCTGAGTGCATCGCTAACGGCACGAGTAATTTCCAATGGGAGTTGCTGTTTCAGATAATCGAGGCGTTGTTGGCTGTTGTGTGTATTTTTCATCGCAAATCTAATATGGTGTTGAACAGAGTGAGAATGATACGCTGAGTTTTACTCAAATTCAGCCACTAATCTCGCATTTCCTCTGGCTAAGGTTTATTTTTGTGTGAGTGTAAGGGGTCAACTGATGATCGATAAAAAGGGTTGGTATCAAAGCGCGCGTCGAGTGCCATCGCCGTTTTATGATCAGCGAAGCGATGCGCAAGATATTTCATTGCTGGTTGTACATAATATCAGCTTGCCTCCGGGCCAGTTCGGCGGCCCATATATTGAGCAGTTTTTCACTGGTACGCTTGACCCGAATCAACACCCTTTTTTTCAAACTATCCACCAGATGCGCGTCTCGGCTCACTGCCTCATTCGGCGAGAGGGAGAAGTAGTGCAATTTGTGCCATTTAATGCCAGAGCTTGGCATGCGGGCCAGTCAAGCTTCGCTGGTCGTGCAAAATGCAATGATTATTCGATTGGGATTGAATTGGAAGGGAGCGATGAGACGGCTTATACTCCTGCGCAATATCAAGCCTTAGCGACTTTGACGTGTGCATTGCAGCGGCGTTATCCGCTCATCACCAATCAACGCATCACCGGGCATCAATACATTGCGCCATTACGCAAAACTGACCCCGGTTTGGTATTTGATTGGCGGTGCTATCGAGCCTTGTTGGCAACAAATGACTAACAACAAATAGCGAACAACGAATTAAATCGAATCGTGATATTCCACTAAAATTTGCTCAACCCAGCATTGAATGCGTTCGTCGCTTTGCTCGTATTGCGAATCTTCATCGAGTGCGAGACCAACAAAGTGGCGGCCATCTTTCGTTAGGGCTTTTGACGCTTCAAAATGGTAGCCTTGGTTGGGCCAGTAGCCAATCAATTGAGCGCCAATTTGTTTTAGCTCATCATGCAGCATCCCCATCGCATCGAGGTACCATTCGCCATAACCTTCTTGATCGCCTAAGCCGAATAATGCGACGTACTTGCCGTTTAGCGACACGCCACCGATTTGATCCCATATTGCGCTCCAATCTTCTTGGATTTCGCCAAAGTCCCAAGTTGAGATGCCCAGTATTAAAAGATCATAGTTGCTCATCAAAGAGAGTGGCGTTTCTTTCACATTGTGAATCTCCACCAAATCCTCACCGATGAGCGCACGGATCTTCTCTGCTGCCATTTCGGTATAACAAGTTGTTGAGCCGTAAAAAAGACCGATCTTCATAATTTTGTGTTCGTTTTAAATCAAGAATAGTGAATTCTAACCATAAAATGACGCGCTTTGCAGCGATTATCCTGCCGATGATGTTTTTTTATGGTATTAAACCAGTGGCTCACATAACCTGAGCAACTCGATTTTCACCACAGAGGTTTGATGTGTCTGAATATATTTCTCCTGATCAAGGGGTTGTGGAACAGTTTTTAGATGCGATGTGGATGGAGCGTGGTTTAGCTGAAAACACGCTCTCATCGTATCGCAATGATCTGACGAAATTGTTGCAATGGATGCAGCACAATAATTATCGCCTCGATTTTATTAGTGTCACTGGTTTGCAGCAGTACCAAGCGTGGCTCGCTGATCAAGACTATAAGCAAACCTCGCGGGCGCGTATGTTGTCGGCGATTCGTCGTTTATTTCAATATCTGCACCGTGAGAAACTCCGCGGCGATGATCCGAGTGCGCTCTTAATTAGCCCTAAATTGCCACAGCGTCTGCCTAAAGATTTATCTGAGCAGCAAGTGGAAGATCTATTGAATGCTCCCGATACCAATAATCCTCTAGAATTACGTGACAGAGCGATGTTGGAACTCTTGTATGCAACAGGGCTACGGGTGACCGAATTGGTTTCACTGACCATGGAAAATATCAGTTTACGTCAAGGCGTAGTAAGAGTGATTGGTAAAGGTGGCAAAGAGCGTCTTGTACCGATGGGCGAAAATGCCGTTGATTGGATTGAAACTTTTCTTGAACAAGGGCGGTCTACTCTGCTGGGCGAACAAACGTCGGATGTGGTTTTCCCCAGCCGACGAGCAAGGCAGATGACTCGTCAAACCTTTTGGCACCGAATTAAACACTACGCAGTGATCGCACAAATCGATGTGGAAAAACTCTCTCCACACGTATTAAGGCATGCTTTTGCCACGCATCTACTCAATTACGGTGCCGATTTGCGTGTAGTGCAAATGCTGCTCGGTCATAGTGACTTATCGACCACGCAAATTTATACTCATGTTGCGACTGAGCGACTTAAACAATTACATAGCGAGCACCATCCAAGGGCTTGAAAAGGTGAATTTAATGAGCGTATTACGCCAACTGACTCTTCTTACATTGCCACTTTTTGCTGTGGCGTGTAACGCCGAAACCACAGAGCAAGTGACGTCAACGGCTGTGCAAGCGGCTGCGCTTGATAAAACGGTTTTTGAACAACGTTTTTCTAAACTCGGATTGGAAGTGCTGAGTGTTCAAGCCTCTGATATTCCGGGAGTGATTGAAGTGCAAACTTCCGGTGGCGTGCTGTTTTCTGCGCCTGACGCGAGCCATTTTATCGCCGGAACCTTGTATGAATTAGATAAGAATGGTGGTTATGTCGATGTGTTAGCCAAACGCCAAGCGCCGGTTAATGCGGCGAAGATCGCGCAGTTTGAATCGAGTATGATCGAATACAAAGCCGCCAATGAAAAATACGTGGTGACTGTTTTTACTGATATTACCTGTGGTTATTGCACTCGTTTGCATAGTCAAATGAAAGGGTATAACGATTTAGGGATCACCGTGCGCTACATGGCTTACCCGCGTCAAGGCGTTACGGGGCAGGTAGCTGATCAGATGGCCGCTATCTGGAATGCAGATGATAAAATGGCAGCGATGAATGAGGCCAAAACCAATCATAAGTTGCCAGAAGCAGGGCAGAACATCCAACAAGCTAAGCAGTTGATTACCAAGCACTATCAGCTCGGGCGTGAGTTAGGCATCAACGGCACGCCTGCGATTTTCCTACCGAATGGCGAAATGGTTGGCGGTTATTTACCACCAGAGCAATTGTTGCAACGCCTTCAGCAGATTCAATAACTTTAGGAGTCGGGCTTGAGTGTTCTTGAGCCCGCTGATTTATGATTGAGATAAAACAAAGACCAGCCCCCGATCTTTCGCAACTTCCTGACACGATTCCAACACTGCTTAAACGTATCTATATCAACCGTGGTATCACGAACCTTGAACAACTCGACAAGGCTGCGAAAGCACTGCATTCCTACCAACAGTTAGGTGGCATAGAACGAGCGGTACAACTACTTTTTCACGCCATCGAGCAGCAGCAGCGTATCATAGTCGTCGGGGATTTTGATGCTGATGGCGCAACCAGTTGCGCCTTATCTGTTTTGGCGTTGCGAATGTTGGGATCGCACAATGTGGACTATCTCGTGCCTAACCGTTTTGAAGATGGTTATGGTTTAAGCCCTGAAGTGGTCGATCAAGCGATTGAGCTTGGCGCGCAGATGATCATGACGGTCGATAACGGCGTATCCTCTATCGACGGGGTACGTTATGCCAAGCAGCAAGGGCTGACCGTCTTGGTGACGGATCACCATTTACCGGGACACGAGTTGCCAGAGGTTGATGCGATGGTGAATCCCAATTTGGCTAACTGCCCGTTTCCCTCGAAGGCATTAGCCGGCGTAGGGGTGGCTTTCTATTTGATGATGGCGCTGTGCGTGCATATGCGAAAAAACGGCTGGTTTACTCGACAAGGCATGAGTGAACCCAAGTTGATGGAGCTGATTGACTTAGTCGCACTGGGTACTGTCGCTGATGTTGTGCCGCTCGATGAAAACAACCGTATTTTAGTGCATCAAGGTTTGCAACGCATTCGCGCCGGGCATGCAAGGCCAGGTATTCAAGCTTTGATTGAGGTTGCTAAACGTGACGCGAGGCGTTTAGTTGCCTCGGATTTTGGCTTTGCGTTAGGGCCACGCATCAATGCGGCAGGGCGCTTGGATGATATGTCATTTGGCGTTGAGCTGCTAATGTGCAATGACATTCACGCTGCGCGTAGAATGGCCAGTGAGCTGGATGGCCTTAACCAAACTCGTAAAGAGATTGAAGAGGGGATGAAGCAAGAAGCGCTGGCTTTTTGTGAGCGCTTGCAACTGAGTGAAAATAGCGAATTGCCGCACGGTTTAGTGCTGTTTCAACGCGATTGGCACCAAGGTGTAATTGGTATTTTAGCCTCACGTATTAAAGATAAATATCATCGCCCTGTGATTGCGTTTGCCGATGGTGGCGATGGCAGTATCAAAGGGTCATGCCGCTCTGTTGCTGGGTTACACATGCGCGATGTGCTGGATCGCATTGATACACAAAACCCCGGTTTAATCGCCAAATTTGGCGGTCACGCGATGGCGGCAGGTTTAACTATTGCCGAAAAAGAGTTTGAGCGTTTTGCTGAGCTGTTTGATCAAGCTGTACGTCGCGAGTTAGATGAAAGCGCGCTCAAGGGCGTGATTTTATCCGACGGGGAGTTAACACCTGAAGAGTTCTCGATGCACACCGCTGAAACCTTGCGTTCCGGTGGCCCATGGGGGCAGGCGTTTCCTGAGCCTCTCTTTGACGGTGAATTCAAACTATTGCACCAAAAGCTGGTGGGCGAAAAGCATTTGAAACTGATGCTTGAGCCGTTATTCAAAGGCCACCCAACCAACATTATGATCGATGGCATTGCTTTTAATGTCGATTTAAGACGCTGGCCAGATGCGTCGGTGAAAACGGTGCGTCTTGCGTATAAGCTTGATATTAATGAGTTTCGCGGCAATCAGTCACTGCAATTGATGATTGATCACCTCGAAGCGAAGTAACGGCTTGATATTTCTCTTCCTTCGATGCGTGACATGATCTCCCTCCCCTAGAAAGGGGAGGTCCCAACCAATGTTTGCTCTTACATTCCCTCCCCCTAGAAGGGGGAGGAGCCAAAGAATGTTTTCTCTAGAAAGGGTAGATGACAACGAATCTTCCCCCATTTCTAGCCCATCATTTCCCCATCTGTATTCATTTTGTAATTGGTCTGACCAATAATATTGCTGTTTTAATCGACTATTGTTATCAAAGTGTTTAAGCGTGGGTCGTTCTATGATTTAGGTCAACTTTTGGCTGGACAGCTACGTTTTAATTATGTTAATTTCTGCACCAACTTGAAATTGGTATTACCAATTGACTGCAAAGAGTAGAAGAATAATAAATTATGGCTTATCAAAGGATTCGTCAGCCAAAACTCTCTGATGTAATTGAACAGGAGTTAGAAAGGCTGATAGTGGAAGGAACACTCTCTCCGGGGCAACAATTGCCTCCAGAACGAGAACTGGCAAAACAGTTCGAGGTGTCTCGTCCATCCATTCGTGAAGCCATTCAACGCCTCGAAGCCAAGCGTTTATTAACCCGCCGTCAAGGTGGAGGTACGTTTGTCAGTGAGAACATTTGGCAGAGTTTTTCTGATCCTCTGCTAAATTTATTGTCTAGCCACTCTGAAACCCAGCTCGATCTATTGGAATCGCGCCACGCGATGGAAGGTATTTCAGCTTATTTCGCAGCATTGCGTGGTACTGAGGAAGATTTTGCTCGCATTCAAGCCTGTTTGGCGAGAATTGGTGAACAGCAAGCGAAAAAAGAGGTCGAAGCAGAAGCGTCTGCGGTGGTCGCGTTTTTAGTCGCTCTCACTGAAGCGGCCCACAACGTGGTGCTTTTGCATATTGTTCGCAGCCTTGCTCCTTTGCTTGAGCAAAATGTTCTACAGAATTTAAAACTATTACACCGCCGCCATGAAGTGGTGGAGAAAGTAAGTAGACACCGAGCTAATATCGTGGATGCGATCGTTTCTGGTCAGCCGGAAAAGGCGCGCGAAATGTCCCATTCTCACTTAGCTTATATCGAAGAAACATTGTTGGATTTGACCAAAGAAGAGTCTCGTCGTGAGCGTTCGTTGCGCCGAATTCAGCAGGGTAATGAGTCGTAACCTACGGCGAATTGCTTGTTTTATAGATCCAACCAATAGAAGGATAGATCGCCATGTCTGACATGAAGCATGACGTAGATGCACTGGAAACTCAGGAATGGCTAGCCGCCCTTGAGTCAGTTGTACGTGAAGAAGGTGTAGAACGCGCTCAGTTCTTACTTGAGCAAATTCTAGATAAAGCACGTCTAGACGGTGTTGATATGCCAACCGGTATTACCACGAACTACATCAACACCATTCCAGCTGCGCAAGAACCAGCATACCCAGGTGACACAACGCTTGAGCGTCGCATTCGCTCAATCATCCGTTGGAACGCGATTATGATCGTTCTACGTGCATCGAAAAAAGACCTCGATCTTGGCGGCCACATGGCGTCATTCCAGTCTTCTGCTTCGTTCTACGAAACATGTTTTAACCACTTCTTCCGTGCGCCGAATGAAAAAGATGGCGGTGACTTGGTTTATTATCAAGGTCACATCTCACCAGGGATCTACGCACGTGCGTTCGTTGAAGGCCGCCTAACGGCTGAGCAACTTGACAACTTCCGCCAAGAAGTGGATGGCAAAGGTATTCCTTCCTACCCACACCCGAAATTGATGCCTGAATTCTGGCAATTCCCGACCGTATCTATGGGTCTGGGTCCAATTTCTGCAATCTATCAAGCGCGTTTCCTCAAATATCTTGATGGCCGTGGTATGAAAGACACTTCTGAACAGCGTGTATACGCGTTCCTAGGTGATGGCGAGATGGATGAGCCAGAATCACGCGGTGCGATTTCATTCGCCGCTCGTGAGAAGCTTGATAACCTATGTTTCCTTATCAACTGTAACTTGCAACGTCTAGACGGCCCGGTCATGGGTAACGGTAAGATCATCCAAGAACTTGAAGGCCTATTTAAAGGCGCAGGTTGGAACGTTGTTAAAGTGATTTGGGGTAACAACTGGGATTCTCTACTGGCGAAAGACACCACAGGTAAGCTGCTTCAGTTGATGAACGAAACCATCGATGGTGACTACCAAACATTTAAAGCGAAAGATGGTGCTTACGTGCGTAAACACTTCTTTGGTAAATACCCAGAAACAGCGGCGCTTGTTGCTGACATGACTGACGATCAAATTTTCGCGCTCAAGCGTGGTGGTCACGAATCTTCTAAACTGTACGCCGCCTTTACTAATGCTCAAGACACGAAAGGCAAGCCAACCGTGATTCTGGCGAAGACCGTTAAAGGTTACGGCATGGGTGAAGCGGCAGAAGGTAAGAACATCGCTCACCAAGTGAAGAAAATGGACATGACTCACGTGCTGCAACTGCGTGATCGCCTTGGTCTACAAGATCTTCTGACGGATGAAGCTGTGAAAGAGTTGCCATACCTAACATTGGCAGAAGGCTCGAAAGAGCACGAATACTTACACGCTCGCCGTAAAGCGCTAAAAGGTTACACACCTCAACGCTTGCCTAAGTTCACTCAAGAACTTGTGATTCCAGCGGTTGAAGAGTTCAAGCCTCTGCTTGAAGAGCAAAAACGTGAAATCTCAACCACAATGGCGTTTGTCCGTGCGTTGAACATTTTGCTCAAAGATAAGAGCATTGGTAAAAATATTGTGCCAATCATTGCAGATGAAGCACGTACTTTCGGTATGGAAGGTCTGTTCCGTCAAATCGGTATCTATAACCCACACGGTCAAAACTACACTCCTCAAGACCGCGACATCGTTTCTTACTATAAAGAAGCGACTTCAGGTCAGGTACTGCAAGAAGGGATCAACGAGCTGGGTGCTATGTCTTCATGGGTTGCTGCTGCAACTTCATACTCGACAAACGATCTGCCAATGATTCCGTTCTACATCTACTACTCTATGTTTGGTTTCCAACGCGTTGGCGACATGGCATGGATGGCAGGTGACCAACAAGCACGTGGTTTCCTATTGGGCGCTACCGCTGGTCGTACGACGCTGAACGGTGAAGGTCTACAGCACGAAGACGGTCACTCGCACATATTGGCGGCAACGGTTCCTAACTGTCTTTCTTACGATCCAACATTTGCTTACGAAGTTGCAGTCATCATGCAAGACGGTATTCGCCGCATGTATGGTGATCAAGAGAACGTGTTCTACTACCTAACGCTGATGAACGAGAACTACGCAATGCCTGAAATGCCACAAGGCGCTGAAGAAGGTATTCGTAAAGGTATCTACAAATTAGAAAGCTACGCTCCACAAGGAACGACTGGCTCTAAAGGTAAAGTTCAGTTAATGAGCTCAGGTACGATCATGAACGAAGTACGCAAAGCGGCTCAAATCTTAAGTGATGAGTACGGCGTGGCTTCTGATGTTTACTCAGTAACATCATTCAATGAAGTGACTCGTGATGGCCAAGCATGTGAGCGTTACAACATGCTTCACCCTGAAGCGCAGCCGCAAGTACCTTACATTCAAACGGTAATGGGTAGCGAGCCTGCCATCGCAGCAACTGACTACATGAAGAACTACGCTGAGCAAGCGCGTGCGTTTATCCCGGCTGAATCATACAAAGTACTAGGTACTGATGGTTTTGGTCGTTCTGATAGCCGTGAAAACCTACGTCGTCACTTCGAAGTGAACGCAGGTTACGTGGTGGTTGCCGCGCTAAGCGAACTAGCGAAACGTGGTGATGTTGAGAAATCAGTTGTGGTTGAAGCGATTAAGAAATTCAACATCGATACTGAAAAAACAAACCCGCTATACGCTTAATTAAGGTAGGAAAGAATAATGGCAATCGAAATTAATGTACCGGATATTGGTGCGGATGAGGTTGAAGTTACTGAGATTCTTGTCAGCGTTGGCGACAAGGTTGAAGAAGAGCAATCTCTTATTACTGTAGAAGGTGATAAGGCTTCTATGGAAGTACCGGCTTCTCAAGCGGGTATTGTAAAAGAAATCAAAGTAGTCACTGGCGATAAAGTATCGACCGGTTCACTTATCATGATTTTTGAAGCAGAAGGCGCTGCGGTCGCGGCGCCAGCAGTGGAAGCTGCACCGGTTGCAGCTCCTGCTGCCGCGGCTGTCGCTGAGCTTAAAGAAGTTCACGTGCCAGATATCGGCGGTGACGAAGTGGAAGTTACTGAAATTATGGTCGCAGTCGGCGATTCAATCGCAGAAGAGCAATCTCTACTGACGGTTGAAGGTGACAAAGCCTCAATGGAAGTACCTGCTCCATTTGCTGGTGTACTGAAAGAGATCAAAGTGGCCGCGGGCGATAAAGTATCGACAGGCTCACTGGTGATGATCTTTGAAGTGGCGGGTTCCGCTCCGGCGGCAGCCTCTGCTCAAGTGGCAGCACCTGTAGCCGCAGCACCAGCCGCTTCGGCAGCAAAAGAGATCCACGTACCGGATATCGGTGGTGATGAAGTCGAAGTGACGGAAATCATGGTGGCGGTTGGCGATACCGTGAGTGAAGAGCAGTCTCTTATCACCGTTGAAGGCGATAAAGCATCAATGGAAGTTCCTGCGCCGTTTGCTGGTGTTGTGAAAGAGATCAAAGTTGCAGCTGGCGATAAAGTGTCAACAGGCTCTCTTATCATGGTGTTTGAAGTTGCCGGTGCAGCGCCCGTTGCCGTAGCTGCCCCTGCGCAAGCAGCGGCTCCAGCCGCATCAGCGCCAAAAGCGGAAGCGGTAAAATCAGCTGTGGCAGCACCTGCCGAGTTTGAAGAGAACAATGAGTACTCTCACGCATCACCGGTTGTGCGCCGTATTGCGCGTGAATTTGGTGTTAACCTAGCGAAAGTCAAAGGTTCTGGCCGTAAGAGCCGCATCCTAAAAGAAGACGTGCAAAACTACGTGAAAGAAGCGCTTAAGCGTCTTGAATCGGGTTCTGCCGCAGTGGCTTCTGGTAAAGGTGATGGCGCCGCGCTTGGCTTGCTACCTTGGCCAAAAGTGGACTTCAGCAAGTTTGGTGACACAGAAGTAAAACCGCTTTCACGTATTAAGAAGATCTCTGGTGCTAACTTGCATCGTAACTGGGTGATGATCCCACACGTTACCCAATGGGATAATGCGGATATCACCGAGCTTGAGAACTTCCGTAAAGAGCAAAATGCGATTGAAGCGAAGAACGACACTGGCATGAAGATCACCCCATTGGTGTTCATCATGAAAGCGGTAGCGAAAGCACTAGAAGCATTCCCATCGTTTAACTCTTCACTTTCTGAAGATGGCGAAAGCTTGATTCTGAAGAAGTACGTGAACGTGGGTATTGCTGTTGATACGCCAAATGGTCTTGTTGTTCCTGTCTTCAAAGATGTGAACAAAAAAGGCATTTATGAGCTATCAAGAGAGCTGGCTGAAGTATCGAAGAAAGCCCGTGCAGGTAAACTGACCGCTGCAGACATGCAAGGTGGCTGTTTCACTATCTCTAGCTTAGGTGGTATCGGCGGTACAGCGTTTACGCCTATCGTTAACGCGCCAGAAGTCGGTATCCTTGGGGTATCTAAGTCTGAGTTTAAGCCAGTGTGGAACGGTAAAGAGTTCGAACCACGCCTACAACTGCCACTATCACTGTCATACGATCACCGTGTGATTGATGGTGCGGAAGGTGCGCGTTTCATCACATTCCTAAATGGCGCGCTATCAGACATTCGTCGTCTGGTTCTGTAAGCCAAGTTTAGTGAAAGAGAGGGCGGCCGTTAAAGCCGCCCTTGTTAACACGAATAATTGAACAATTGGATTATGAAGGGTTTTTTCTTAATCGAATTGTCGTCTAGCTCACAGGCTAAATGGATTTACTTTTCACACCATTAACATCTCTGTAAACTGTTGCGGTCTGAAAATAATTCGTTTTAATTCATTTGTTTTAAGTAATTGGCTCAGTCATGGGTTTAATTCATTGGATTAAACACTAAAAACAACGAGAACATCCACTCAGCCTGTTAGGGATAATGACTACAAGAGGTCAAAATGAGCAAAGAAATCAAAGCCCAAGTCGTCGTACTTGGTGCCGGTCCTGCTGGTTACTCCGCTGCATTCCGCTGTGCAGACTTAGGTCTTGAAACAGTACTTGTTGAACGCTACAGCACCCTTGGCGGTGTGTGTTTGAACGTGGGTTGTATCCCATCAAAAGCGTTGCTGCACGTTGCAAAAGTTATCGAAGAAGCGAAAGCATTGGCCCAGCACGGTATTGTGTTTGGTGAACCACAAACGGACATCGATAAAATCCGCCTTTGGAAAGAAAAAGTTATCAACCAGTTAACGGGCGGTCTTGGCGGCATGGCGAAGATGCGCAAAGTGACGGTCGTGAACGGTTTCGGCAAATTTACTGGCCCTAACGCCATTGAAGTTGAAGGTGAAGACGGTAAAACCGTGGTTAACTTTGATAACGCCATCGTTGCAGCTGGTTCTCGTCCAATTAAACTGCCATTCATTCCTCATGAAGACCCACGCATTTGGGATTCAACGGATGCACTTGAACTGAAAGAAGTTCCTGGGAAACTGTTGATCATGGGTGGTGGTATCATCGGTCTAGAAATGGCGACGGTTTACCACTCGCTAGGTTCTAAGATTGATGTGGTTGAGATGTTTGACCAACTTATCCCAGCGGCGGATAAAGACATGGTTAAAGTCTACACCAAACGTATCAAAGACAAATTTAACCTGATGCTTGAAACCAAAGTAACCGCTGTTGAAGCAAAAGAAGATGGTATCTACGTTTCAATGGAAGGCAAAAAAGCACCAGCGCAAGCTGAGCGTTATGATGCCGTTCTTGTTGCTATCGGCCGTGTACCAAACGGTAAGCTGATGGATGCTGAAAAAGCAGGTATTGAAGTGGATGAGCGCGGCTTTATCAATGTTGATAAGCAAATGCGTACTAACGTTCCTCATATCTTCGCGATCGGTGATATTGTTGGTCAACCAATGTTGGCGCACAAAGGTGTGCATGAAGGCCACGTAGCAGCAGAAGTAATTTCTGGTAAGAAGCACTACTTCGATCCTAAAGTTATCCCTTCAATTGCGTACACTGAGCCAGAAGTGGCTTGGGTTGGTAAAACTGAAAAAGAAGCCAAAGCAGAAGGCATTAACTACGAAGTCGCGACATTCCCATGGGCAGCTTCTGGCCGTGCTATCGCTTCTGATTGTGCAGACGGTATGACTAAGCTTATCTTTGATAAAGAGACTCACCGCGTGATTGGTGGCGCTATTGTTGGTACTAACGGCGGCGAACTGCTTGGTGAAATCGGTTTGGCTATCGAGATGGGTTGTGATGCAGAAGATATCGCTTTGACGATTCATGCTCACCCAACGTTACATGAATCGGTAGGCCTTGCTGCGGAAGTATTTGAAGGCACGATTACTGATCTGCCAAACGCAAAAGCGAAAAAGAAAAAGTAACTTCAACGCTGATGCGTTAAATTGCTGGTTAGTTAAATTGCCGGTTCGTAACATAGTAAAAAACCGCTGAATTCAGCGGTTTTTTATGCTCATAATTCAGAGACTAGGAAGTTAAGCCTAGTGATCTTTTTTATAGATGCAGAGCATGCTGAGGTAGCTTTTCACGAGTACACCCATGCTGGCTTCGTCTTGTATACGATTTGCTTGTACAAACAGTGAGTAGAAGATACCAAGAAAGAGCGTAGCAAGATGTTCTGGTTCATGCCGATCGCACACTTCGCCACGTTCAATGGCTTTGATAAACATATTTTGTACCAAAAGTTGATTAGTACGGTTGGTGGAGACAAAAAGTGGCCACACTTCTTCGCGCGTTGAAGCGCTCCATTCAAACCATACTTTTAACCAGTGACAATCTTCAATCACAAGAGAAATCATCTTAGTGGTGATGTTGGTTAAGTTATCTTTCGCATGCAAATCAAGATCAATATTATCTGCGAGGAAGTTTGAAAACTGACGTACAACATGAGTGAGTACGTCGTCGACTAAATCTTCTCGGGTTGGAAAGTAGTTAAAGACAGTAGCGACTGAAACTTGGGCGATTTCAGCAATATCTGCGTGGCCACCTCGGCCTATTCCCCGTGTTGCAAACACTTCAAGGGCGATTTCCATCAGTTGAAGTTTGCGTTTTTGTGGTGATAAGCGAGTTCTGGGGCGTTTTTCTATCGATGTTTCCATGAGTTGTTAATCCTTGCCAATGACTGTTGAATTGAGCTTTTCGCTCTAATGATTATTTTGTTAGTTGCTTTAAAGCTTTATGAGTGTACTGCTGCATATGGTTGAGGTCAACGTTTCGAGTTTGTTTTTTGTGCGATCGTGTTAAATCCCATCGGATTCAACGTGTTTTATTGTATCTTTTATTGATGTGGCGTATTTGTGGTGAGCGTGTCTGCGGCAGCGTAGGAGCTTTATTTCATCATATCCAGAGTTTTGCTAATTATTTAACTATCCTGTGTGGCAGTGGTACTATACGCGCCAAGCTAGTTACGCGACGCCATCATTAAACTGCGATGATCGTAGCGTGTCGCATCACCCGAAAAGAGAACAGTATGAAACATACAGTTGAAGTGATGATTTCTGAGCAAGTGGTTCAGGAACGAATTCGTGAATTAGGCAAACAAATCACAGAGCATTACCAAGGTAGTGAAGATCTGGTGCTGGTGGGCTTGTTGCGCGGCTCATTTGTCTTCATGGCAGACTTAGCTCGCGCGATCGACTTAGTTCATCAAGTCGATTTTATGACCGCGTCAAGTTATGGCAACACGATGCAAAGCTCACGTGATGTGCGCATTCTGAAAGATCTGGATGATGACATTAAAGGTAAAGATGTGTTGCTGGTAGAAGACATTATTGATACGGGTAATACACTAAATAAAGTAAAAGAAATTTTGTCTTTGCGTGAACCTAAATCGATTCACATCTGTACTTTACTGGATAAACCTTCACGCCGTGAAGTACCTGTAGAGGTCAAGTGGATCGGTTTTGAAATCCCAGATGAATTTGTCGTGGGCGTAGGTATCGACTACGCGCAAAAATATCGTCACCTACCTTACATTGGTAAAGTTGTGCCGCAAGCGTAATTTTGCCAGCGATAATAGAATGCCCACTAAAATAGTGGGCATTCTGTATTTTTAACTATCAGTTTTAACGGCAATTAACACGCTGTTATCGACACAGCAAGTTATGTTGCGCATTAAGAATTTTTTCCATCGCTTTTTGATAGGTGTCGTTGACTCGCTCACGTGAATCGCAGCGAACGCCTAAGTATTCCAAACGTCCGTCTTCAATACCGTAGACCACGCCATGCAGCTCGACATCTTGGCCGCGCTCCCATGCGTTTTGCAGTACGGTTGAGTTACCTAAATTATACACTTGCTCGGCAACGTTGATTTCGCACAATTTGTCGGCTTTATCTTGTTCTGGCATTGCATCTAAGTAGGTACGGTGCTTAAGGTATAAGTCACGCACGTGCAGTAACCAGTTGTTGATCAAGCCCAGCGGTGGGTTATCAATCGCTGCGTTGACGCCACCGCAGTCATAGTGCCCACAGATGATGATGTGCTTGACCTTCAGTACGTCAACCGCGTACTGCACCACAGAAAGGCAGTTAAGGTCAGTGTGAATCACTTGGTTTGCAACGTTGCGGTGTACAAACAGCTCACCAGAATAAAGCCCAGTCAAACGCTCGGCCGGAACTCGGCTATCAGAACAACCAATCCATAGAAAATCTGGGTCTTGCCCGCGAGCGAGTTTTGCAAAGTACTCAGGACGTTCAGCCTTAATCGATTCAGACCAACGTGAGTTATTTTCAAAAAGCTGTTTCAATTCTGGCATCTCACTTCCCTTAAAAATAGTTCAATCGCATTAATGGTAATGCGCAAGAATAGGCCTGACTATACACAATGTTACAATTCTGTTCTCTTATAAAATGACAAAACACTCACTCATCTGACGAGTTTTCCTAGTAAAAAAATTAAACTGCTTCCATCGCTATTTGTATAGTCAACAGAGAATCAATCACATGTAAAATAATGATTAATTATTAGAATGATGATTTGTTAGAGTGAGACAACCTATTTTGAGTATGAGGAAAAGCATTGTGTTTAGAGGCCGTTTTGCCGATATCGACCTAAAAGGAGACGTCTTTGGTGGCGTCACGACCGCGATTATTTCACTGCCACTTGCCTTGGCTTTTGGTGTGGCGTCTGGTGCGGGTGCAGAAGCAGGGCTTTGGGGAGCAATATTGGTGGGGCTGTTTGCTGCCTTGTTTGGTGGTTCATCTACATTAATTTCTGAACCCACAGGGCCAATGACGGTCATTATGACGGCCATTTTAACCAGCATGGTGGCGCGTTATCCTGAAACGGGGCTTGCAGTTAGCTTCACGGTTGTCATGATGGCAGGCGCTTTTCAGATTGTACTTGGCACTTTAAAACTCGGGAAATACATCACCTTAATGCCCTATAGCGTGATCTCTGGCTTTATGTCAGGAATTGGGGTGATTTTGATTATCCTGCAGTTGTCACCGCTGCTTGGTCAGGCGGCCCCCGCTGGGGGAGTGATGGGAACGTTAACCGCGTTGCCCGAGATCATTAGTCAGATGAAGTTCAGTGAGCTCTTTCTTGGTTTGTTAACCTTAGGCATTTTATTTTTTCTCCCGGCTCAATATCGCAAACAAGTGCCCGTTCAATTGGTCGCTTTAGTCGGCGTGACGCTTGTTTCGGTACTGTTATTTGATAGCGATGAGATCCGCCGTATTGGTGTGATCCCTGCTGGCTTACCCTCTTTTGTTATTCCAACCTTCAATGCCGAGATGTTCACCACCATGGTGATTGACGCTTTAGTACTCGGTACGCTCGGCTGCATTGATACGTTGCTCACCGCGGTAATTGGCGATTCTCTAACGCGTAAAGAGCATGATTCCGATAAAGAACTGCGAGGGCAAGGGCTGGCTAATATGATCGCGGGTTTATTGGGTGCGTTGCCGGGTGCAGGTGCAACCATGGGTACGGTGACCAATATTCAGGTCGGCGCGCGTTCTCCTCTGTCTGGTGTAGTTCGTGCCTTAGTATTAGCCTTAGTGGTATTGGTGGCGGGAGGCTTAACCGAACCTATTCCAATGGCGGTATTGGCAGGGATTGCGGTGTATGTTGGTTTTAATATTCTTGATTGGAGCTTTATCCAACGCGCGCATAAGGTGAGTGTGCAGGGGATGGCCATCATGTATGGCGTGATGCTGTTAACTGTCTTTGTCGATTTGATTGTTGCGGTTGGCTTGGGCGTTTTTATCTCAAATATTTTGATCATAGAACGCTTGAGCCGCGAGCAAGCTCGCCAAGTGAAAGCCATTAGTGATGCTGATGAAAACGATGTGCCATTGACTGATAGCGAACGAGCTTTATTGGATCAAGCCAATGGTAAGGTGCTGTTTTTTTATCTCTCAGGGCCGATGATTTTTAGTGTATCTAAAGCGATCGCTCGCCAGCACAATCACATCAGTGACTATGAAGCGATGATTTTAGATCTTACTGATGTACCTATGATTGATGTGACGGTTGGGCTTGCTTTAGAAAACGCGATTAATGATGCCTTAGATGCCCACTGCGCGGTCTACTTACTTTGCCCAAATGTGCACACCAAACAGCAACTGGAAAAGTTTCATATTTTGGATCTGGTGCCAACCGAGCAGACTTTTTCGTTTCGTTATGAAGCGCTCAATGCTGCGGTTAAGCAGGTAGCCCAAAATCGTTAAGCGTTAAGGTTGTGCAAGAATGAATTACGCAGATCGCTGGATCTGCGTTTTTTTATTTTATCAATTTCTAATATTGGGTTGAAAAACGCGAGCCTTAGCAGCACATTGGATAGGTTAATATCACAAAGAGTGATCCGTCGAATGTACGCATTAGAAATAGAACAATTACGAAAAACTTACGCTGGTGGGTTTGAGGCCCTAAAAGGGGTGAGTTTACAGGTTGAAAAAGGCGATTTTTACGCACTGCTTGGGCCCAATGGGGCCGGGAAATCAACCACCATTGGCATTATCTCTTCGCTGGTCAATAAAACCTCTGGCACCGTTAAAGTGTTTGGTTTTGATATTGATAAAGATCTTGAACTGGCCAAGCAACATATTGGTTTAGTTCCGCAGGAGTTTAACTTCAACCAGTTTGAAACGGTTGAGCAAATTGTGTTGCAGCAAGCTGGGTATTACGGCGTGACGAAAGCGTTAGCGAAAGAGAGGGCCGAGAAGTACCTCTCAAAACTCGATTTGTGGGAAAAACGTAAAGAGCGTGCACGTAATCTTTCTGGTGGTATGAAACGCCGTTTGATGATTGCTCGAGCTTTAATGCATGAACCTAAGTTGCTGATTTTAGATGAACCCACCGCTGGTGTGGATATTGAACTGCGCCGTTCGATGTGGGAGTTCTTAACTGAGATTAACGCGCAAGGGATCACCATTATCTTAACCACGCACTATTTAGAAGAAGCGGAGATGCTGTGCCGCAATATCGGCATTATTAACCGAGGTGAGCTTATTGAAAATACCTCGATGAAGGATTTGCTGGCCAAATTACAGCTCGAAACCTTTATTCTAGATATCGCAGAGAATTCTCCGCCAGCGCCACAACTCAGTGGTGTGATCTCGCAAACCATGCTCAACGGTTCGTTACAAATTGAGTTGGAGAAAACGAAAGGGCTAAATTCAGTCTTTTCACAGTTAACAGAACAGGGAATTACGGTGCTTTCAATGCGCAATAAAGCGAACCGCCTTGAAGAGCTGTTTGTTAGCATTGTTCAACAGCAGAGCCGAGGATAATCATGATGTATCGTTTATATTGGACGGCTTTTTGCAGTTTACTGACTAAAGAAATCAACCGTTTTACGCGTATTTGGGTGCAAACCTTAGTACCGCCAGCCATCACCATGACGCTCTATTTCATTATTTTTGGCAATCTAATTGGTTCGCGTATTGGCCAGATGAACGGCTTTAGCTATATGGAATATATTGTCCCGGGCTTAATTATGATGTCGGTGATCACTAACTCATACTCGAACGTCGCCTCTTCTTTCTTTAGTGCGAAGTTTCAGAAAAACATCGAAGAGTTGTTAGTTGCGCCTGTACCTAACTACGTCATTATCGCCGGATTTGTGATGGGTGGGGTAGTGCGTGGCTTGTTGGTAGGCACGATAGTGACTCTAGTGTCGCTGTTCTTTGTTGATCTCAAGGTCGATCATTGGGGGATCATTGCGGCGACGGTTTTTCTCACCTCTGTTGTGTTCGCTTTAGGCGGCATGATTAACGCCATTTTTGCTAAAACCTTTGATGACATTTCGATTATTCCTACCTTTGTATTGACGCCATTAACCTACTTGGGTGGGGTATTTTATTCGATCAGCCTATTGCCTGACTTTTGGCAAGCGGTATCGAAAATCAACCCAATCGTCTACATGGTTAATGCCTTCCGCTACGGTTTTCTTGGTGTGTCGGATGTGGGAATTGTTACCTCGTTCAGTGTGCTTGGTATTTTTGTAGTGGCCCTGTATGGGGTTGCGCATTATCTGGTTTCGCGTGGTATCGGGTTAAGGACTTAATAGTTCCTCCCCCTTTTAGGGGGAGGCTAGGAGGGTGTCACCCCACCCTAACCCTGTCTCTTGATTCACCAGACTTGTGATCAAGAGACAGACCCTAACCCTCCCCTTGAAGGGGAGGGAATTAGTTTGTGATCGTTGGGAGTAAGCCATTAATGATGATCGACGTGGTTTGTTAAAACAGTTTCTGTCCAAAAATGAGCTAAAAATTTATCACTATTTATTGTCATTTCATCAACCTTAGTAGTAACAAACCTCAAAAAAGATCAAACTATATTGTTCACCGACAATCGCGTTCGACTCAGTTAAATAACGATACAAAAAAGGTCGCTCCTTATGGGCGACCTTTGCAATATAGGGTTTTGAAGTGAAAATGAGTCATCACTTCATCACTTCATCACTTCATCACTTCATCACTTGAAATAGCAATTACTCTTCTTCAGGGTCCGCTTTCGTTTCGGCGCTAAATTCCAACACTTGGTTATCGATTAAGCGTACTTTACCCAGAAATGCAGACACTAAGATCACCGCTTGTGTGGTCTCATTCGAGATCAGTTGCAGCGTTTTGGCATCGCGAATAAACAACTCATCAGGTTGTAGCCCAGCAGCGCGCAATTGGTCACTGGCATCTTCAATGATCGACGCGTAATCGTCGCGGCCACCACGCAGTGCACTGCTTATCCAACGCATGGTGCGAGCAAGGACAGGAGCACGTTGGCGTTCATCTAACGTCAGCAGCCCGTTACGTGAACTCATCGCCAAGCCATCCATTTCACGGACGGTAGGGACGCCGACAATCTCGATATCCATACAAAGATCGCTGACCATTTGGCGGATCACCGCTAACTGTTGAAAATCTTTTTCACCAAAACAGGCAACATTCGGCTGCACTATGTTGAACAGCTTAGCAACTATGGTTGCAACGCCACGGAAATGCCCTGGTCTTGATGCGCCTTCGAGCATATGAGAAAGCCCCGGTACTTCAACAAAGGTCTGTTTTTCTAATCCTTGCGGGTACATTATTTCTGGGGTTGGGGTAAAGACCAAATCAACCGCTTCCGCGTTGAGTTTACTTAAGTCTTCATCCAGTGTTCTCGGGTAGTTATTTAAGTCATCCGCGCGGTCAAATTGCATCGGGTTAACAAAAATACTGACCACGACCACATTGCCCTCTTCACGTGCTTTACGCACTAGGGTTAAGTGGCCTTCATGTAAATTGCCCATGGTCGGCACAAAAGCGACTCGGCGGCCTTCACGCTTATACTGTTTGATCTGCTCGCGAAGAGCTGAAATGTCAGCAAAAGTTTGCATGAATATCTCCTTTAGGCGATGGTATGAGCGTCATCAGGGAAAGCGGCACTTTCTACATCTGCGATGTATTTTGCAACGGCTTTACGCATATCCCCTGTTTCAGCAAGAAAGTTTTTCGAGAATTTTGGCATGTAATTCGCCGAAATTCCGAACATATCGTGCATTACTAGAATTTGTCCATCGGTCACGTTACCTGCGCCAATGCCAATCACTGGCACATCAAGCACTTCGGTAATTCGCGCTGCTAGGCTGGCCGGTACGCACTCTAATAACACAATTTGTGCGCCCGCTTCTTGGAGCGCCAACGCGTCTTTGACCATTCGGTCTGCTTTTTCTTGGTCGCGGCCTTGTACTTTATAGCCACCAAAAATATTGACCGATTGTGGTGTTAAACCAAGGTGTGCGCAAACCGGAACCGCGCGTTCAGTCAGCATTTTCACCGTCTCGACCAGCCAATCACCACCTTCGATTTTGACCATATTTGCACCCGCTTGCATCAATTTAGCGGCGCTTTCACAGGCTTGTTGTGGTGTGGCATAGCTCATAAAAGGCATATCAGCCATCAATAAACAGTTAGGGCTACCAGCACGCACGCTGCGTGTGTGGTAGGCAATCTCTTCGACGGTGACGGGTAGGGTATCTGTGTGACCTTGTAGCACCATGCCTAGAGAATCGCCCACTAATAATACAGGCATCTCTTGGCTTTCAAAAAGCTGAGCAAAGCTTGCGTCATACGCGGTGACGGTTGCAAATTTACGACCTTGTTGTTTCCATTGGATCAGATCGTTTATGGTGATTTTTTTCATTAAATGTCCTTACGAGGCGCTGGCGAGTGCCAAATACCGAGCCCGTTACGTTCGACGAGCGGTAACAGTTGATTAAGCTCAGTCCCATCAGGGAGTTGTAAACTTGGTGCAATTTCGGCGAGCGGATAGAGCACGAATTCACGTACTTTCATTCCGTAGTGAGGAATGGTCAATCGCTCTGAATCGATCACCTCATTGCCGTAAAGAAGAATATCCAGATCGAGTGTTCTTGGCCCCCAACGTTCTTCTTTGCGAACACGCCCCTGTTCTAACTCGATGCTTTGGGTACAATCGAGCAGTTCAAGTGGCGTTAAATCGGTTTCTATCGCAACCACCGCATTGATGTAATCGGGCTGGTTTTGTGGCCCCATCGGTGTACTACTGTACAAGGATGAGGCGCTTAAAAATCGAGAGTGTGGTAAACATTTCAAGGCTTCAATGGCCTGCTTAGCTTGCGCGATTGGGTCGCCTAAATTACTGCCAACAGCAATATAAACGAGAATCATGATTCTGGGCGGCTCTTTTTATTACGTGGGCTTCTGCGGCGGCGTACATTGGGTTTGTTACTTGCGCCACTTTCCAAATCATTTGCCATCGCTTGGCGCATATCTCGCCCGGCGCTTTCAAACGTTGTCCACCAGTCAGCCAGTTTCTTCGTCTCTCCGCCTTCGATCTCGCCACGCATTTGTAGAAAATCAAAACCCGCTCGGAATTTGTTGAGCTCCATAAGGCGGAAGGCGCGTTTCCCATTGCGACGTGGTAAGCGCAACTGCAATTGCCAAATTTCGCGAATTGTCGCGGTATGACGACGAGGTATGGCAAGGGTTTTCACCACTTGGTCAAGGATGAGGTTACTCGCTTCCATGACGGCGTCGTAATAGGCGAAATTACGCTGCTGCATTAACGCATCAGCCAGTTTCACTGTCGGGTACCAGAACATGGCAGCAAACATGAAGGCTGGGTTGATGCGTTTACCTTCTTCAATACGCAGGTCGGTTGAATCTAAGACCAGATCCAACATCTGTTCTGTGTGCGAGTCGTAGTCTGGAGTGAACTCTTGAGCTATCACAGGGAACAACTGCTGGAACAGGTTGTACTCACGCATTAAGTGGTAGGTTTCTAAACCGTGGCCGGTTTGCAGCATCTTTAGCGATTCTTCATACAAACGTGCCGCAGGAATATCTTGCAGTAAAGGAGCAAGATGTTCGATTGGGTCGGCTGTCTCTTCTTCGATATCGAAATCGAGCTTGGCCGCAAAACGAATTGCACGCAACATGCGCACTGGGTCTTCACGGTAGCGCGTTTCAGGATCGCCAATTAAGCGGATGAGCTTATCTTCTAAGTCTTCCATGCCGCCAGCATAATCATGAATGCTGTAATCACCGATGTTGTAATACATGGCGTTAATCGTGAAGTCCCGGCGTTCAGCATCTTCATCAATGGTGCCGTAGACGTTATCACGTAGCAGCATACCCGCTTCAGATTGTGCTGAGACGTTTTGGCTCGGCTCTTGATGGTGTCCACGGAAAGTCGCCACTTCCACCACGTCGCGGCCAAACATGATGTGCGCTAAGCGAAAGCGACGGCCGATCAAGCGGCAATTGCGAAACTGTTGGCGTATTTGCTCTGGTGTTGCATTAGTGGCGATATCAAAATCTTTTGGTGTCTCACCTAATAGTAGGTCGCGTACTCCACCACCGACTAAATAGGCGTCAAAACCTGCGCCATGAAGTCGGTATAGCACCTTGAGCGCATTATCGCTGATTTGCTTGCGCGAAATATTGTGTTCATCACGAGTGATAATATTTAGAGCTAAGTCTTGGTAAACGCGATTTTCGCGTGGTGTATAGTCGTTTTTATTCATGTGCATCTGGCAATAATTGGTTTTTGCCAACCTTGCTTTTGTTATTTAAAGTGCCCGTTCGGGACGATTTTGCGGCTAATCATAGCGTAAGGATAGCCTTTTGAGAATCACGGTGTGATCTCGGTCTCCCGAGGGAGTTGTTCAACGTGCCAATTCTGACTGCCCCAAAAGATAATTTCATCGATGGAAGCGTCGCTAATCTCTTGTTTTATCTCAAACCCTAAAAAGCGCATTGCCTTAAGCAAGGTAGGTTTAGGATTTTGAATATCAATGGCTGTGGCATGATTCTGTTTGGATAATTTATTGCCATTACCATCCATCGCGAGCGGCAGGTGAAGGTAGCTTACCGGAGTTTTATGTAAGCAATGATACAAGCTGATTTGTCGTCCTGTTGGTTCAATTAAATCGGCTCCCCGCACCACTTCCGTCACTCCTTGATCGATATCATCGAGCACTACGGCAAGATTATAAGCAAATAAACCGTCACGTCGCTTAATGATGAAGTCTTCCTGTGCTAATGCTTTAGGAATGTGAATTTCGCCATGTTTTTGGTCGAAAAATGACTCTACCGGTGTATCAACACGCAACCTAACTGCGCAATCTTCGGTTAATGTTGGTTTTTTATAGCGGCATGTACCGGAATAAAAGCCACCCATCTGTTTAATTTGTTTACGCGTGCAATCACAATAATAGGCTTGTCCTGATTCAAGCCAGGCCTCAATTTGATCTTGGTATAAAGTGTGGCGCTGGCTTTGATAAACCACCTCACCATCCCAATGCAAACCATAGGCTTCGATGGCTTGAAGTATCAGGGTGGAGGCTCCTGGCATTTCCCTTGGCGGATCTAAATCTTCGATGCGAACCAACCACTTACCTTGCTGTGATTTTGCTTGAAAGTAGCTGCCAAGTGCAGCGATCAAAGAACCAAAATGAAGTGGGCCTGAAGGTGATGGGGCAAATCGGCCAATATAGTGCATTGCGATTCATCCAAGTTACAAGTTATTTGGGTATCGAGTGAAAACAAAAAGGGAGCTTTAGCTCCCTTTTTTAACACAAACAAAAGGTAAGATTAACCTTGCATCTGTTTTTCTTTAAGTTCGGCTAGCGTTTTGCAGTCAATGCAAAGGTCCGCTGTTGGTCGAGCTTCTAAGCGACGAACGCCGATTTCCACGCCACAAGATTCACAAAAACCAAAATCATCTTCTTCAATTTTGCTTAATGTTTTTTCAATTTTCTTGATCAAGCGACGTTCACGGTCACGGTTACGCAATTCCAAGCTGAATTCTTCTTCTTGAGAAGCGCGATCAACGGGATCGGGAAAGTTTGCGGCTTCATCTTGCATATGGTGAACGGTACGCTCAACTTCTTCACGAAGTTGGTTGCGCCAAGCACTTAAAATTTTTGTAAAGTGAGCTATTTGCTCAGGTGACATATACTCTTCACCTGGCTTTTCCTGATACGGCTCAACACCTGCAATGGCTAGGATGCCTATCGCTTTTTTCTTTAATTCCGGCATGCAGCATCTCCTACTAACACCTAGTCAACTGCGCGAGCAGCTAATTTTAGGCGGGTATCTATAGCAAAAAGATCTATAGGAGGCAAACACTCAATCGTAAACTTATTGTCAATGTGAAGGCGCCATCAATTTTTTGTCACTAATGGGCGAATTCTACAGTGTTAACGAGCTTGATTTCATTCCTTGAAAGTACAGCCTTGTAGCACAGTACTTCCACCCCTTCTTTTTGCGCTTGTTTCAATAATAGTGAATAGTTTGCGTCTATATGGAGTGCAGGCGAGACTTTTTCAATCCCTGAATGCAAAACAGCAAACAAAAGTACTGCTCTGCTTCCACTTTTTGCCATTTCCGTTAATTCACGCAAATGCTTTTGTCCACGCGTTGTAACGGCATCGGGGAAATAACCTTGTCCTGAATTGCAGGCGACATCGTCGTGTGGAGAGTAACGCTCATCCAATAAGGTGACGCTTTTCACTTCTATATAGCACGTCGGTTTAGAGGGTGATTTGAGCAAGATATCAATTCGGCTATTTTCTTGGCCGTAGCGCACTTCAGTTTGTAATTGCTCATATCCTTGCAGCTCTTTGATGATGCCGTTTTGAATCGCTTCTACTGCCAGCGTATTCGCCCGAGCCGTGTTGACGCAAATGCAGTGGCTTTGCTGGGTTTCAGTCAGCTCCCAACTGTGTGGGTATTTACGTTTAGGGTTGTCTGAGGTGGAGAACCAGACACGATTACCCGCCTCGGCGCAGCCCGTCATCGCGCCAGTATTGGCGCAGTGAATAGTCTCTTGCTGACCATCGGCAAACTCAATATCGGCCAAAAAACGCTTGTAGCGTTTGAGTAAGGTCGCGGATCGAAGTGGAGGATTGAACTGCATTTATCTACTGTTTTTATGTACAATGTTGCCGCCATTTAACCATAAGGATTGCACATTGTCACAATTGCCCATTCAAGCTGTGATGCCCGAGCTGCTGGCGGGAGTACAAGCTCACCCACAGATGATTGTCAAAGCCGCTCCCGGTGCGGGTAAGTCGACCCATTTCCCGTTACAGCTATTAAAAGCGCAATTATTCACGGGTAAGATCATCATGCTTGAACCGCGTCGTTTAGCGGCGCGCAGTATTGCTTGCTATTTATCACAGCAATTAGGTGAGAGTGTTGGGCAAACTGTCGGCTATCGTATGCGTGGTGAGAGTAAAGTCAGCGCAGCGATGCAGCTTGAAATTGTGACAGAAGGGATCATGACACGTATGATCCAAACCGATCCTGAGCTAAGCGGCATCGATCTCTTGATCTTCGATGAGTATCACGAGCGGAGTATTCACGCGGATACGGCTCTCGCATTGAGTTTGGAAGTGCAATCAGCGCTGCGAGAAGATCTTAAAATCGTCGTAATGTCGGCAACCTTAGATCAACTGGCATTGCAGTCATTATTACCCCAAGCACTTTATGTGCAATCTGAAGGTCGCGCTTATCCGGTTGAAGTGCGCTATGCACCGCTGCGAGCCAATGATTATCTTGTGCCGACGATGAGCAAACAGATTGAAGGCTTGATGCGAGCTGAAAGTGGCTCTCTGCTGGCATTTTTACCTGGCGTTTCAGCCATTAAACAGCTTGAACAGCAGCTCGCACACTTAGCCGATGAGTTTGATATTTGTCCTTTATACGGGCAGTTGAGTCTACAAGCGCAGCAAAAAGCGATTGCGCCTGCAGTAGCAGGCAAACGGAAAATTGTGCTAGCGACTAATATTGCCGAAACATCGCTGACCATTGAGGGGATACGCTTAGTGGTGGATGCAGGACTAGAGCGGATAGCGAAGTTTGATCTTAAAACGGGCATCACTCGTTTAGAGCAAGTGAAAATTGCCCAGTCATCGGCGCAGCAACGCACGGGGCGCGCCGGACGCCTAGAATCTGGCATCTGTTTGCGCCTTTACAGCGAAGCACAATATAAGCAGCAACCCCAAGTGCCGAGCGCGGAAATATTGCACAGTGACTTAGCGCCTTTAGCGATGGAGCTTGCGCAGTGGGGTGTGGTGTCGGTCAATGATTTGCCTTGGTTGGATACTCCACCAGCAGCAGCGATGCAGCAAGCTTGGAGTCTATTGCATACGCTTGGTTTGATGGACAGCAAACAGCAGCTCAGCGCATTGGGTAAAAAAGCGCAGTCACTCGGTGTGGAACCAAGGCTGGTGAGTATGCTGCTCAAAGCCCATCAAACGAGTGATTCAATGCTAAATACGGCGCTCGCTGTGACCGCTTTATTGGAAGAGCCTGAGCGTAATGTGCTGGATTTACAACATAGCTTAATGCGTTGGCAGCAAGCTACTCACCCTAAAACACAAAACCTACATCAGCGTGCCACGACGCTTGCGCGCGCACTCGGTGGCCAATTTCAGCTAACACAAGTGGATGAATCATTGTTGGCGTTAGTGCTGAGTTTGGCTTTTCCCGATCGCATTGCCCAGCGTCGCAGCGAGTCGCAACGGGGGCAGTTTTTACTGGCGAATGGTCACGGTGCGCAAATGCGTGACGATGAACGCCTCGCGGGCGCACACTATTTAGTGGTGGTGGATTTAATGCGCAGCGGCTCACAAGCGAGTCAAATCTTTGTTGCGACAGAGTTGGACATTGATGCACTGCAAGCCCATTTTCCAGAGCTATTTAGTACACAAGAACGAGTCGATTGGGATGAGAAAGCAGGGAAACTTTGCGCGGAAAGGCTAACCCTGTGCGGTAAATTGGTCGTTGAGCGTGAAGCATTGCCAGAGCCTGCTCATGAAAAAATGACGCAAGCTTTGCTCAATTATGTTCGTCGCAAGGGGCTATCGGTATTACAGTGGAGCGAAGCGGCGAGCGCTTTATTAACGCGCATACGTTGCGCTGCGCAATGGCTACCGGAAGCGGCGTGGCCTGCTGTCGAGGAACAAGCGCTGCTTGATGATCTTGAAATTTGGTTAGCCCCCTATTTAGTCGGAGTAAAATCGGTCAAAGCGTTAGCGAAAGTACCGCTTTTTGATGCGCTCAATGCCTATTTAGGTTGGCCATTAAACCAAGAGATTGATCGCTGGCTTCCAACTCACCACCCGCTACCCACAGGCAATCGAGCCGCCATTCGCTATCAACTGGGCGCGGAGCCGATGTTGTCGGTTCGTATGCAGGAGATGTTTGGCGAGCAAGATTCCCCCACCATCGCTCAAGGGCGAAAAAAAGTGGTGATGGAACTGCTCTCACCTGCGCAGCGGCCTTTGCAAGTAACTCAAGATCTCGCCGGTTTCTGGCAGGGTGCTTATAAAGAAGTACAAAAAGAGATGAAAGGGCGTTACCCAAAACACGTTTGGCCTGATGATCCTGCCAACCACATAGCGACGACGAAAACTAAGCGGCAATTAGCACAATGACAACCCAGAAAAAGCCTACGGGCACTCAAAAAAATAGCGTAAAAAAAACTTCACGTCGTCCGGCCAAGAAGCCTTCACCGCCACGCAAAGCATGGTGGAAAATTGTGTGGGGTATTGGCTGGAAACTGAGCCTTGCACTGGCCGCGGTGCTGTTGTTTGTTGGTATTTACCTAAATAGCGTGGTCAAACAACGCTTCGAAGGCCAGCTTTTTGATTTACCGACCGTCGTGTATGCGCGCATTTTGAATTTAGCACCCGGTGATGACATCCCGCTGCAAGAGCTGCGCAATGAGCTTGATGTACTCAACTATCGCAAAGTGAACCAACCACGCTATGCTGGCGAGTACTCTTCATCATCAAGCAAAATTGAGATCATCCGCCGCCCTTTTGAGTTTGCCGATGGCCCTGAGCCTGACCGCCATGTGATGCTCCATTTTAATGACAGCGGTTTAGTTCGTATCCAATCTCTTGAACAAAAAGGGGATTTAGGTTACTTGCGTATTGAGCCCAAAATGCTCGGCATGCTTGAAAAAGGCAACGATGAGCAGCGGCTATTTTTACGTCGTGATCAGTTTCCTGAAGTGATGGTGGATGCGTTGCTTGCGACCGAGGATCGCTATTTTTATCAACATGATGGCATCTCTCCATTTGCGATTGCCCGTGCTTTAGTAGCCAACATTAAGGCTGGGCGCACCGTGCAAGGCGGCAGCACGTTAACTCAACAGCTGGCAAAAAATATTTTCTTATCCAGCGATCGAACCTTATGGCGTAAAGTGCGTGAAGCTTATATGGCGCTCATTATTGACTATCGCTACAGTAAAGATCGCATTTTAGAAGCCTATCTAAATGAGGTTTATTTGGGGCAAAGTGGCGGTGAGGCGATTCACGGTTTCGGCCTCGCCTCACGGCTTTATTTCGGTCAACCATTGCAAGAATTGCGCATTGATCAATTAGCGTTGTTAGTAGGCATGGTTAAAGGGCCTTCTTATTATAACCCTGCGCGTTACCCTGAACGTGCTAAAGAGCGTCGCGACTTGGTTTTAAAGCTGATGATGCAGCAAGATATTTTGACGGCTAAACAGTTTGAACAAGCGGCCAGTCGACCGTTAGATGTGCAAAAGCATCCTCACATTGCCAGCCGGCAGCCAGCGTATTTTCAGCAGTTAAAAATTGAACTGAAAGAGAAAGTGGGCGACGCCTTCAAAGCGGATACTGGCTTGCGCGTTTTTACCTCGCTCGATCCTGTTTCGCAAGCCAAATTGGAGCTGGCGATTGATCGACAAATTCCAGTGCTTTCCAAAACGGCGGGGAAAAACTTAGAAGCCGCAGCGATCGCTGTTGATCGAACCAGTGGTGAGATACGTGCCATGGTTGGCGGTAAACAGACCGGTTATGACGGCTTTAACCGCGCTTTAAATGCAAGCCGTCCTATCGGCTCGTTAGTCAAACCAGCGGTCTATCTCACCGCACTTGCACAGCCAGATAAATACAACTTAGCCAGCACGCTGATCGACAAACCCATCACACTCAAAGGGAACAAAGGTGAAGTGTGGTCACCGCGCAATTTTGATCGTCAGTTCCGTGGTGAAGTGCCGCTGTATCTCGCGTTGGCCAAATCACTGAATGTGCCTACGGTACAATTGGGCATGCAGCTTGGGATTGAACAAGTTTCTGACACTTTGGTGCGGCTCGGTGTCAACAAAGAGGAGATCCGTCCTGTACCATCGATGTTTCTTGGTGCGTTCTCTCTGACGCCTTATCAAGTGGCGCAGATGTACCAAACTTTAACCAACTCGGGTAAAAAAGCGCCCTTATCGGCGCTGCGCTCGGTATTGGATTTAGAGGGCAATGTGCTCTATCAATCAATTCCCAAAGTATCCCAAGCTGTTGAGCAGCAAGCGGCGTGGCTTACAACTTATGCGATGAAGCGAGGAGTACTTGAAGGGACCGGGCGCTATCTCAATAATCAGTTCGCTTGGGCGGCATTGGCGGGGAAAACTGGTACCACTAACGATAGCCGCGACAGTTGGTTTGTCGGGGTGGATGGCCGTGAAGTCACCACGGTTTGGCTTGGCCGCGATGATAATCAGCCGATCAAACTTACGGGTTCGAGTGGTGCATTACGGGTGTATGCGGAATATTTACAACATCGTATCCCGGAAAAATTACTTCTTCCTTGGCCGCAAGGCATTACTACGATTGGCTTTAAAACCAGTGCCGAGGGTGAATTAGTCCAAGATTGTCACAACGAATTTAAACTGCCCATGTGGGATAAAAACGGCGCATTGAAACAGAGCTGTGATAAACAACCAGGACAATGGTTAAAAAATCTCTTTCAGTGGTAGCTGGGGGAGTTTATATTAAATCGATCTCAAAGGGATTTAAGGAAGAGTCGTGAAACAGTTTTTAAGTAACTTATTGTTCTTGGTATTCATGTTTCCTGCGACTTTCGCGGTGGCCGATGAGCCACCAACTAAAGAATCTATGTTGAACAGTACTGAGCGCCCCAAGATTGCTGTGGTACTTGCTGGTGGCGGAGCAAAAGGTGCAGCGCACATTGGCGTTCTCAAAGCGCTGGAAGAGATGCGCATCCCCGTTGATTTCATTACTGGTACCAGTATGGGCGCTTATGTCGGCGGTTTATATGCCAGTGGCATGAGCGCCGATGAAATTGAAAGTTTAATTTACAGCGTGGATTGGAATGAAGGTTATCGTGACCGGGTTAACCGCAGCCAACGTCGTGTTCGGGATAAAGAGTACGAAGACCGCTATCAACTGACCACCGACCTTGGACTGCGTTGGGGGGAGATCCGTGCACCACGCGGTGTGGTGCAAGGGCAGAATATGTTGCGTATTTTGCGAGAAACGTCGGGCAATCTCTCTGAATTTCAGTCCTTTGATCAACTGCCTATCCCTTATCGCGCGGTAGCCACTGATATCATTGCTCTTGAGGAAGTAGTGTTGGATCGTGGCTATTTAGTGGATGCGATGATGGCGAGTATGTCAGTACCCGGAGCACTGCCACCTTACGAAGTTAATGGTCGTTGGTTAGTCGATGGCGGTGTGACCAATAACATGCCTGTTGATGTTGCACGTGCCTTAGGGGCTGATATTGTTATCGCGATAGATATCAGTACCGATTACAAAAACCAAGAAGCTTTCACCACCTTTTTGACGGTAGCCGATCAGCTTTCCAACTATCTCGTACAAAGAAGCACTCAAAAACAAGCACGTTTATTGAATGAGCAAGATGTCTTTTTACGCCCTGATGTCGGCAGTATGGAAACCACTGAATTTGATAAAATGCCTACCGCTTATGAAAAAGGGTATGAGATTGCAATGGCGAACCAATCGGTATTGACTTCGTTGTCATTATCGAGTGCTAGTTATCAACGCTATGTGGAAGCAAAACAAGCTCGCCGCAGGGCTTTAATTTATGGCGATGATGTGCAGGTTGATGAAATCGTACTCAACAACCGCAGTCATTACAGCGATCAATTGTTAAAAAACCGTTTACATTTAAAGACAGGACAACCGCTATCAACCGAGCAGATTGAAGCGACGGTCGAAAATCTCTATGCATTGGATCGCTTTGAGTTAGTGACCTATGAATACCGAGAATTTGAAGGAAAGAACCAACTGGTCATCGATGTAAAAGAGAAATCTTGGGGGCCAAATTACCTCAATTTTCGCTTTTTCTTAGAAGATGATTTTCATACGGATAGTCAGTATGCGCTGGGTATCTCTTCCAATTTCACTAACTTAAATTCGTTTGGTTCTGAATTACGTTTCAATTTAGAAATGGGCACCGATAAGATCATCGAAGCGGAGCTTTTTTCTCCTCTGTTCTCAGGGCAAAAAGCGTTTACCTCAGCTTTGATTTCGTTTAGCAATGATAAACGTAATAAGCCAATGCAAGGGTTTGATGACACCAGTCTAGAAGCCAGTAAAGACTATTTGCCGATCAGCTATTTAGAATGGATTGGAGAATTGTCGCTTGGTTATCAAGATAAATTATGGCGAGAGTTTAAGTTAGGGATCCGCTATACCGATGGGGAGGCTGAAGTGTCAAATTGGCCATCCATGGGAAATATGGATTACACCCGTGCTGGTGTGTTTGCTAACTACCGCATTGATACCTTAGATGACTTCAGCTTGCCTACTCAGGGCGTTTATCTTGATCTTGAGTATCTTGCATCGCACGATAAAGTTTCTGGCGTCTCTTCCGATCTTGAATCAAACGATACCGTGTATGAATTTTCCGGTGAACTGATCGCCGCTTACAGCTTTGGTCGCCATACTTTGGTCGGTAATCTTGATTACGGTGTGGTACAAAGTAAAAATTCTAGTGAGCCGATAAACCCTAAATCGATTGGTGGTTTCTTAAATTTATCTGGTATTCCTCGTAACAGCTTGATTGGACAGAATAAAGCGTTCACCAGTTTGGTGTATCGTTATCGCTGGTTTGATAATGACTTTGGCCTGTTCAGTTCCCCATTTTATGTCGGTGCATCAATAGAATACGGCGGTGTATGGTCTGATCCTGATCTAAGCTTTGATACCGCCCCATTATACGGTGCGGGATCGGTGTTTGCCGGTGTTGATTCACCGATTGGACCGATTATGTTTGCTTATGGTCGAACCGAAGATAATTTTGATTCGATATACTTGAGTATTGGCACTACCTTTTAGCGAGAATTGAGCTGAAAAGTGGGCGGTAAGTGACTCAAAAATCATAGAACTTTAGTCTTAAGTTGCTATGTTGGTCAAAATGATAAGATTTTAATTTAAAGTTAAATTTGCTATTCTTCGTCCCACAGTTTGGCCTCTCTGCCGCTGATTACATAAAAATATCTGGCAATGGAGAGCCAAGTTTCCAAGGATGTTTGCCCATCATGTCAATAATAATGGGGTAAACCGCAATGAGAGGAAAAAGTCGTGCTTGAAGCCTACCGTAAACACGTCGCAGAGCGTGCTGCCGAAGGAGTTGTTCCTAGACCCCTAAATGCTGAACAAGTCGCAGGACTTGTTGAACTGTTGAAAAATCCCCCTCAAGGTGAAGAAGCGTTCATGCTTGATCTCCTTGAAAATCGAATTCCTCCCGGTGTGGATGAGGCCGCTTATGTTAAAGCGGGCTTTTTAACCGCCATAACTAAAGGTGAGGTCTCTTCACCGTTAGTGAGCCGCGCAAAAGCTGCGCAACTACTCGGAACTATGCAAGGCGGTTATAACATCGAGCCGCTAGTCTCATTGCTTGATGATGCTGAGCTGGCACCTATTGCGGCTGATGCACTATCGCGTACTCTACTGATGTTTGATGCGTTCTATGACGTAGAAGAGAAAGCAAAAGCGGGTAATGCACATGCACAAAAAGTGCTGCAATCATGGGCAGACGCGGAATGGTTCCTTTCAAAACCGGCGCTTCAAGAGAAGATCACGCTAACCGTATTTAAAGTTACTGGCGAAACCAACACTGATGATTTGTCACCAGCGCCAGATGCATGGTCACGCCCAGATATTCCAGTGCATGCACTGGCTATGTTGAAAAATGAACGTGAAGGCATTCAACCCGATAAAGCAGGCAGCATTGGCCCTATCACTCAAATCGAAGCTCTAAAAGAGAAAGGCCATCAGCTAGTCTATGTGGGTGATGTGGTCGGTACAGGCTCGTCTCGTAAATCCGCGACTAACTCTGTTTTGTGGTTTATGGGTGACGACATCCCATTTGTGCCCAATAAACGCGCGGGTGGTTACGTGCTCGGCGGTAAAATTGCACCTATCTTCTTCAACACCATGGAAGATGCCGGCGCGTTACCGATTGAAGTTGACGTTACCAAACTCAACATGGGTGATGTGATTGATGTTTACCCATTTGAAGGCAAAGTGTGTAACCACGACACTGGCGAAGTGCTTGCCACGTTCAAGCTTAAAACCGACGTATTGATTGATGAAGTGCGCGCTGGCGGCCGTATTCCACTGATCGTTGGTCGTGGTTTAACGGATAAAGCACGCGAAGCACTAGGCTTAGAAGCGTCAACAGTATTTCGTCGCCCAGTTGCAGTGGCTGATACAGGCAAAGGTTATACACTGGCTCAGAAAATGGTCGGTAAAGCATGCGGCGTGACGGGTGTTCGTCCGGGGACTTACTGCGAACCTAAAATGACCACGGTTGGATCGCAAGATACCACTGGCCCGATGACACGTGATGAATTGAAAGATTTGGCGTGTCTTGGTTTTTCTGCTGACTTAGTCATGCAATCTTTCTGTCATACCTCGGCTTATCCAAAGCCGGTTGATGTGAATACCCACCATACCTTGCCTGATTTCATTATGAACCGTGGCGGTGTTTCACTGCGTCCGGGTGATGGCGTTATTCACTCATGGCTAAACCGTATGTTGTTACCTGATACCGTCGGTACTGGTGGTGACTCGCATACACGCTTCCCGCTTGGCATTTCATTCCCAGCCGGTTCTGGCTTGGTTGCTTTTGCGGCCGCAACGGGTGTGATGCCACTGGATATGCCAGAATCTGTCTTGGTGCGTTTCAAAGGTGAAATGCAGCCGGGCATCACGCTGCGCGATCTAGTGCACGCGATTCCTTATTACGGGATTAAGCAAGGCCTGCTTACAGTGGCGAAAGCGGGGAAAATTAACGAATTCTCTGGCCGTGTGCTAGAAATCGAAGGGGTTGAGCACTTAACGGTTGAGCAAGCGTTTGAACTTTCTGATGCCTCGGCAGAACGCAGTGCGGCGGGTTGTACGGTTAAATTGTCACAAGCCTCAATTGAAGAGTACCTCAACTCTAACATCACTATGTTGAAGTGGATGATCGCCGAAGGTTATGGTGACCGCCGTACTATTGAGCGTCGTATTACGGCGATGGAAGCGTGGCTAGCCAATCCTGAGTTGATGCAAGCGGATAGTGATGCAGAATACGCACATGTGATTGAGATTGATCTTGCTGAGATTAAAGAGCCGATTTTATGTGCGCCAAATGACCCAGACGATGCGCGCTTACTTTCTGATGTACAAGGTACGCCTATTGATGAAGTCTTCATCGGTTCTTGTATGACCAACATTGGTCACTTCCGCGCGGCAGGTAAATTGCTTGAGAAGTTCAATGGTCAGTTAGATACGCGTTTGTGGGTTGCGCCACCGACTAAGATGGACAAAGATCAGCTTATCGAAGAGGGCTATTACGGCATCTTTGGTCGCGCTGGGGTACGTATTGAAACTCCAGGCTGTTCGTTATGTATGGGTAACCAAGCGCGTGTTGCCGATAAAGCGACCGTTATGTCGACTTCGACCCGTAACTTCCCGAACCGTTTAGGGACCGGCGCGAATGTTTACCTTGCTTCGGCAGAGCTGTCGGCCGTGGGTGCCATTTTAGGCCGCATTCCGACACTGGAAGAGTATCTAGAGTACGCGAAGCAGATCAACGCAACTGCAGCTGACACCTATCGCTACCTCAACTTCCATCGTATGGCGCAATACACTAAAAAAGCGGACAGTGTGATTGTCCAGCAAGCGGTGTAAGAGCTATCCAAGCTAACCTCCTAACAAAAAAGCCACCGATTCGGTGGCTTTTTACCATTCTAGCTTCTCACTCAATGCTGAAATAGCATTAGATTAAGTTCGATCGGTGGCTGCATCCGCCAGCAATGACTTGACCCATAATTTATAACGTTGTTCTGTCAATGGAGTTAACATGAGTGTGAACGTCATATGGTATTCAGCGAAATAGTTATTGCCTGTAAGACAAGCTAAAAACACACGCGACATTACGCGCGGTCATTTCTACATTTTGCACCGCTTCGGCAAGGGCTGTAGGCAAGTCGACCGAGCGTGGAACGACACTGAATACCGCATCAATGCCATGTGGGTGAACAACGGCGCAGTCTGCTGATAAGCAGCCTGCAATGCCGATCACTGGCACGGAAAAAAGTTTGGCAGTGCGCGCAACACCGATTGGCGTTTTACCGTGAATGGTTTGGCTATCAATGCGTCCTTCCCCAGTGATGACTAAATCGGCATCCTTTACTACATCGCTAAGGTTCACGGCATCCATCACAATTTCAATGCCCGGACGAAGGCTCGCTCCTAGTAGACCAACCAGCGCCGCACCTAAACCGCCTGCCGCGCCAGCACCCGGCATCTCTTTAACATCACGACCTAATTGCGTTTTGATGATGTTTGCATAATGCGCAAGGTTGGCATCAAGTTGCGCGACCATCTCGGGTGTTGCTCCTTTTTGTGGGCCAAAGACGTGCGAAGCGCCTTGTACGCCGCACAGTGGATTATCGACATCGCAGGCGACCTCCAGTTTGATGTGGGCTAAACGTGGGTCCAGTAGTGTGAGATCAATCGAGGCCAGTTTTGACAATTCACCGCCCCCAAAGCCTAATGGATTGCCATCTGAATCAAGCAGTTGGATGCCGAGGGCTTGCGCCATGCCGAGGCCACCATCGTTGGTTGCGCTACCACCAATGCCGATGATGATGTGTTCAACACCTTGATCAAGCACGGTTTTAATCAGCTCACCAGTACCGTAGCTGGTGGTGTTCATTGGGTTGCGTTGCTCTGGCGGCACCAGGTGTAAGCCCGATGCGGCCGCCATCTCAATGATCGCTGTTTTACCATCACCCATTAAGCCATAAAAAGCCTCGACTTGTTCACCTAGCGGCGCCGTTACGGTTGTGGTAACAATCGATCCATTAGTGGCATCAACCAGTGATTGGACCGTCCCTTCGCCGCCATCAGCCATCGGTAACTTAATGTAGTGCGCATCGGGCAACACTTGTTTGAATCCATTCTCTATCGCGGTGGCGACTTCCATTGCCGTTAGGCTCTCTTTATAAGAATCTGGAGCAATAACAATTTTCATTTTTTAACACCTTAACTGCGTTAAACAAACAGACCAAATACGCCAAAAATCATCACAGAAATGAAGGCAATCACTAAACCTACTGCCGATTCATAAGGAATTAAGGTGAGACGCTCACGAATGTCCATATGTACCGCTCCGCCCGTGGCGTGGAAGAAACTACCGTGTGGCATATGATCAAGTACGGTCGCACCTGAATGGATCATGGCAGCCCCTGCCAGTGCGGGTACGCCTAGTTCGAGTATAGTGGAGCTAAAGACGCTGGAGGCAACGGCTGTACCTGCGGTGGTTGAAGCGGTTGCCAGTGACATCATTGCACCTGAGATCGGTGCAAGCAGGTAAGAAGGCAAGCCAGAAGCGGTCAGTACTTCGATTAAACCGCCTTTAAGACCTGAATTGGCGATGATGCCGGCTAAAGTACCAGTACCAAGCAGCATAACCGCAACCGGAGCCATGCGTGTTAAACCTGAAACCGCGAAGTGGTTAGTGTCTGCAAATCGTCCCATCACGACCGCACCGACTAATCCGCCTAATGGGAGTGCAATTAAAGGATCCACATTGATGCCAGCGATAGGGCGTAGTGCGAGTAACACAATCGCCACTAATGGTGCGATGATCGCTGAGCTAAAGCGGGGTAGCCTAGAATGATCCACCGCAACGACTTCACTGGTAGAGACTTTACTTCCTTTATTGACTAAACGTTTGGCAATCAAGTAAGCCACAATAAGCCCGCAGATCCCAGGAATAATACCCGCCGCCATTACAGAAGTAAGTGGCACGTTAAACGCGTCGGCTGCGGCAATCGCATTAGGGTTAGGTGACATTACGTTACCCGCTTTACCGCCGCCAATCATCGCTAGCAGAATGGCCGCCTTGGAGAGATCGGCACGACGAGCGATCGCCAGCGCGATAGGAGATACGGTGATTACTGCCACGTCGACAAACACGCCGACCGCAGTCAAAATTAAGGTTGCTAAGGCCAAGGCAAATAAAGCGCGAGTTTCTCCAACCTTTTTCACTATGGTTTCTGCAATGGAAGTGGCAGCGCCTGATTCAATCAATACACCAGCCAAAATACCTGCTGCAAGAATGCGTAGCACTGCGGTCACAATGCCTTGTGCGCCACCAATCATCAGAGCAACGGTGTCGGTCAGCGATACACCGCCGATCACGCCACCGACCAACGCGCCGATGATCATGCCATAGGCGGGTGGTACTTTTTTTAGAATGAGCGTGATAGCCACGACTAATGCGGCCAGAGCTCCGAGAGTTGAAACTTCAATCATCTTCTATATCCATATTTTTTATCAGTGATTGGCTGCAATATAGGGAGCAAAAATAAAAGAGTCTTCAGTCTATTGCACAGATTACTGGCTTTGATACGACTGATTAATTGTGCAAATGCACAATTTTATGTTTTTATTTGAAGCAAGATAAAGCCAAATAAAGGTGAGTAATGTCATTTAACTGATTGAATTTTAAAGCAGTTACTTGCTCAATTTTTTCAAGCCTATAGCGCAAGGTATTACGGTGAATATGCAGTGTTTGGCAAGTTTGATGAACATCGCAGTTTTGCTCAAAATAATGGCGGAGGGTTTTAATTAATATTCCCTTAGTATCATACCGTTCCAGCAGGGTATAGGGTTGGCGTAACTGCTCGCGGCTCCATGGCTCATGCTGTACGCTATTGAGCAGTACAGGTAACTTATCATCTTGATAAAAGAAGACGTCTCCCTGTTTATGATGGGAGGCTTGCATCGTCAACTTGGCGGTTTGATAAGATTGAGCCAACCCAGAGAGCGTTGGAAAATAATCACCTAGTGCAATTTTGATGGTGAATTTGCCCTCTTTTTTCACTCGCTTCAACAGTTGATTGACTCGTTTAGTTTCGGCCTCTTGTGACCAACCTTTTTCGGTGAGTGAGATGGGTTTTAAAACCACCACTTCGTTGTGAGAAACTGAAATGATCCCCACCAAATTATCCCGTTCAGGGTATTCCAGCAGATGCACTAACTGCTGTAAGTGTTCTAGCGATAAGGCAGTGTCGTTATCTGGGATCAATTTGACCACGGCAGCGATACGCGGCTGGGAAAGATCGAGCCCTAATCGCTCGGCGATTGAATTGAGTTGTGTTTCGTTGAGAGTGGCACCTTGAATTAGTTGTAATAGCAGCTCTTCACGGTGGCGCTTATTCCACTGTACTTGTGCCATCAGTGCGGCTTGTTCAACGATAAGCTCCGCCGTCATTTTGACCAGCTCGCCATAACGGTGAACCTCCGTTGGGTTACCGGAAATTCCAACCACGCCGATCACTCGTTGTTGATAAATGATGGGGAAATTGATGCCGGGTTTAACGCCTTTTAGGTAACTGGCGGTGGCATGATCAATTTCAACCACTCGATTTTCATTGATGGCTAAAATCGCCCCTTCGTGTTTCTGGTGCAAACGAGTGGGATCACCTGAGCCAATAATGCGTCCCTTTTCATCCATTACGTTGACTGAATAAGTGATGATCTTCATCGCTCTTTCTACAATCTGGCGTGCGGTGGTTTCTGTGATCTGCATAATCTCAAGTGGTTTCGTTAGCCATAATCACCGATAATAACAAAGTTATCCGTATCCCCAAGCACCAATATCGAGAACCCGATGGACTACGAATTTAAAAAAAATACCCTAGATGGCAGCTATTACTGCTCTTTTTCGATGGGGCACGAAATTATTGGCCGTTGGCTACAAGAGGAGATCAGCAACGATCTTCCCAAAATAGATCAAGTTATTGCGCTAATGGCAGCATCGAAACGTGCATTTAATCAAGAGCAGACGCTTGAGGGGCAGGAAATCAGCGTGATGATTCTTGCCGATGAGGTCACGGTTCAGGCCAATGTTTTGACGCATGGTGAAGCGCTTGATAGTGACAGTGAGTTTGATTTTTACGATTGTGAAAGCACCGCAAGCTGCGGCATTGATGATTTTGCTTTGATGATCAAGCAGTGGTGCGAATTTGTACGTTACTCACCTGCGGACTTCACTTAGCGCTGCACAAAACTGGTGAAGATTAACCACTTCGCTTTATTTTTGGGAAAGGGTTGCACCTCATTTGTGCAACCCTTTTCTTTTTGGCATAGGAAATGGTTAAAAATATTTTAAAATCATTGATTTAAAAAGTTGGCACGCAGCTTGGATTGTATTGATCGTAAACGGACTACTGCTTGTGAGAGGATGCAATGAAACTGATCAACGCGATAATTAAACCATTTAAGTTAGACGATGTGCGTGAAGCTTTGGCCGATGTCGGCATCGAAGGGATGACGGTTTCCGAAGTGAAAGGCTTTGGTCGCCAAAAAGGGCACACCGAGCTCTACCGAGGCGCGGAATATCAAGTCGATTTTCTGCCTAAAGTGAAATTAGAAATAGCGACACAAGCTGAAAATGTCGATCGCGTGATAGAAGCGATTATCAAAGCGGCGCACACCGGAAAAATTGGTGACGGAAAAATTTTTGTGTATGACCTCAGCCAAGCTGTGCGTATTCGCACTGGCGAAATGGACAGTGAAGCACTGTAAAGATTCAAAGGATTGGAGATAACCATTATGGAATTAGCAGCAACGGTAACAGAGCTACGTTACGCACTCGATACGTTTTTTTTCTTAATTTCGGGTGCGTTGGTCATGTGGATGGCAGCTGGCTTTGCCATGTTAGAAGCGGGTTTAGTCCGTTCTAAAAACACCACTGAAATTTTAACCAAAAACTTTTGTTTGTACGCGATTGCCTGTACCACGTATTTAGTGGTTGGTTACAACATTATGTATGTTGATAACGCAGAAGCAGGCTGGCTGCCTTCATTCGGCTCCTTGATAGGTAGCCAAGCAGAAGGCGCGGATCACTCCCTTGAATCAGACTTTTTCTTCCAAGTGGTGTTTGTGGCAACCGCGATGTCGGTGGTTTCTGGCGCTGTCGCTGAGCGAATGAAATTGTGGTCGTTCCTTATTTTTTCCGTCGTTTTGACCGCATTCATTTACCCAATGGAAGGCTATTGGACTTGGGGCGGTGGCTTTCTTTCTGCTGCCGGTTTCAGTGATTTTGCAGGCTCTGGTATTGTTCACTTAGCGGGTGCATCGGCGGCGCTAGCTGGGGTCATCTTGTTGGGAGCACGTAAAGGTAAATACGGTAAAAATGGTGAAATTTACCCTATTCCGGGCTCCAACATGCCACTTGCGACTTTGGGTACATTTATCCTGTGGTTTGGCTGGTTTGGTTTTAACGGTGGTTCACAATTAATGCTGTCTGATTTTGAAAACGCGACAGCGGTGGGTCAGATCTTCCTCAACACCAATGCCGCTGCAGCAGCGGGTTCTATCGCGGCTCTATTAGTGTGTAAAACCACTTGGGGTAAAGCGGATCTAACCATGGTACTCAACGGTGCGTTGGCCGGGTTAGTCGCGATTACTGCTGATCCTCTCTCTCCATCACCACTGTATGCGGTAGCAATTGGTGCCGTAGCGGGTGTGTTGGTGGTGTTTAGCATTATTGCCCTTGATAAAGTGAAAATTGACGATCCTGTCGGCGCAATTTCAGTACATGGCGTATGTGGTTTGTTCGGTTTAATGGTTGTGCCAATCAGCAATACTGATGCGACTTTTGGCGCTCAACTACTTGGAGCCGCAGTGATTTTCGCTTGGGTATTTGGTGCAAGTCTTGTGGTTTGGGGCATCCTTAAGGCAACGATAGGCATTCGAGTTTCGGAAGAAGAAGAGTTAGAAGGGATGGATATGCACGACTGTGGGGTGGGGGCCTACCCAGAATTTGTCACAATAAAGTAATATTTCCTTACAGATAACCTACCTAAAAACCTGCCGATTAAGGCAGGTTTTTTTATTGATTGAATTGTTTTTCAATCCATCATCAATATAATAACGAAACTGATAAACATTATCATTACCAATTTTAAAGGGAACTAGAAATGAAGAAACTGCTTACTCTTTCTGCTATAGCATGTAGTGTTATTGCTCCGAGCGCGATGGCGGCAGATGAGGTCAACGTTTACTCATACCGCCAACCATTTTTGATTGAGCCGATGTTTAAAGAGTTCACTCAACAAACGGGCATTAAAGTGAATGTGAAGTTTGCGAAAGAAGGGATTGCTGAGAAATTGGTACAAGAGGGTGAGTACAGCCCTGCTGACGTGATTTTAACCTCAGAATTTAGCCGTCTTTTTGAGTTATCTGAAAAAGGTTTAGTCCAAGCGGTGGATAACAAAACCATTGAAACTAACATTCCTGCCCAATATCGCGATAGCGCAGATGAGTGGTTTGCACTAACAATACGTACCCGTAGCGTCTACTCATCACGCGATCGCGTAGGCAAGCTGGGTGATGACTTCAACTACGCTGACCTCGCGAAGCCTGAATTTAAAGGCAAAATCTGTACTCGTAGTGGTAAGCACCCTTACAACGTGGCGCTGGTTGCATCCATGATTGCAGAGCAAGGCGAAGCGAGCACTAAAGTTTGGCTTGAAGGTGTCAAAGCAAATTTAGCACGTAAGCCTCAAGGTAATGATCGTGACCAAGTTAAAGCGATTAAAGAAGGTTTGTGTGATGTCTCATTGGGTAATAGCTATTATTTAGGGAAAATGTTAGCTGATGAGAAGCAAAAATCATGGGCTGAAGCCGTCTACATCAACTTCCCAGGTCAGAATGCGCAAGGCACGCATGTTAACGTGAGTGGTATGGCGATGGCGAAGTACGCGCCTAACAAAGAAAACGCAGTTAAGCTGATGGAGTTTTTGACCAGCGATAAAGCACAGCACATGTACGCTGACGTCAACTTTGAATACCCAGTAAAAGCAGGTGTTGAGCGTTCTGCACTAGTCGCTTCATGGGGTGATTTTAAAGCGGATCCACTGCCGCTCGAAAAAATTGCCGACAATCATGCCGCGGCAATTAAGCTGCTTGATGAAGTGAAATTTGACCTTTAATCGGTTCTAGGGGTATAACAGTGCCCCTATTCTATTGAAGGGGCATGAGATGTATTTGCAAACGCATTTATGTGTCAGTAAGCCTTATTGTAATTAGGCAATGAAAGAAAAAAATACATTATGGAAAACCAGTAGTGCCAGTGTCACTGTGCTACTGGTTTTGCCGATCTTAGCCATCTTTATTACCGCTGCGGGACAAAGTGATGAGGTTTTTTCTCATCTCATGTCAACAGTGATGCCCACCTATACCTTTAATACCGTCGTATTAACGTTCAGTGTGATGGGGCTTTCTTTGCTATTTGGCATTCCCACTGCTTGGTTAATGGCGATGTGTAAGCTGCCTACCGAACGCATTTTACAATGGGCTTTGGTGTTACCACTTGCGATGCCCGGCTATATTATCGGTTACATCTTTACCGGTTGGTTTGACTACGCAGGCCCAGTGCAAGTGTTACTTAGAGATCTTACTGGCTGGGGCGCAGGTGATTACTGGTTTCCCGACATTCGCAGTTTGGGCGGGGCAAGCATTGTGCTTGCGCTGGTGCTTTATCCATATGTTTACCTACTGTGCCGTGCAGCATTCATGGAACAAAACGTCTCCTTATTGCAATCCGCTCGTCTATTAAAATGCTCTCCGTGGCAGAGTTTTCGTCTGATTTCACTACCGCTTGCACGGCCCGCGATGGCGGTTGGCCTCTCCTTAGTGGCGATGGAAACGGTGGGTGATTTTGGTACGGTGAGTTACTTTGCCGTTAATACCCTAACGACTGCGGTGTATGACACTTGGCTCGGTTATTCTAATTTGAATGCGGCAGCGAAAATATCCGCCATCATGTTGGTGATTGTATTATTACTGCTGAGCGCAGAGCGCTATAGCCGTCGTAAACAGAAATTATTTCAAAGCCAATTTAACAGCCATGAAGATTTTCGCTATCAGTTGCAAGGGTGGAAAAAATGGGCCGCTTTGTGTTGGTGTTGGGGGCTAGTTGCGCTCGCGTTTCTTCTGCCTTTATTGCAGTTGGTCTCATTCGCTTATCACTATTTTGCGAAAAGTTGGACTTCGGAGTTCCAAGACTTTGCGATCAATAGCTTAACGGTTTCGTTGACGACAGCGCTGGTGGCGGTGTTGATTGCTTTGGTCGTGAATTTTTGCCATCGGTTGAACGCCAACGGGGTGACTTTAGCGTTTATGCGCTTGTCTTCTATGGGTTATGCGGTTCCCGGAACCGTGCTAGCGATTGGTGTGATGGTTCCGGTACTGTTTATGGATCATTGGGTCAATGATGTTGCTAAAGCGATGCAATGGGGGCGACCGGGTCTTATCTTTTCTGGTTCGATGTTTGCTATTATTTTTGCTTTAGTGGTGCGTTTTTCTGCCGTGGCGATTGGTAGCATAGAAAGTAGTCTTAATAAAGTCTCACCTTCTTTGGATATGGCGGCTCGAACTATGGGTTATCGATCGAACGCTATGTTGTGGCGAGTTCATCTGCCATTGATCCGCCGTGGTACGCTGATCGCTGGGTTGTTGGTGTTTATTGAGTCAATGAAAGAGCTGAATGCCGCTTTATTATTGCGTCCGTTCAATTTCGAAACCTTGGCGACCTATGTTTATAACTACGCATCGGATGAACAATTAGAAGTGGCTGCTTTGCCTGCGATACTCTTGGTTGCGGTTGGTTTAATTCCGCTTATCGTTGTTAACCGTTCACTGGAGCAAAATCACTGATGAGTTGTGCGCTGTCTATCCATGATTTGACTTGCAAATATGAAAACCAAACGGTTTTACAATCACTGTCGCTGGAAGTCAAACAGGGAGAAATCGTCTGTTTATTAGGAGCAAGTGGTTGTGGGAAAACGACCTTATTGAAAGCTATTGCGGGTTTGCTGCCGCTTAGCTCTGGGGTGATGAGCCTTAATTGTGTAACGATTGATGATGGTCAACATTGGTTGCCACCGGAAGCGCGAAACATAGGGATGATTTTCCAAGATTATGCGCTATTTCCTCACTTAACTGTTGCGGAAAATATCGCGTTTGGATTGCGTCAACTCTCTCAAACCGAGTGTAAAGCGAAAGTCGAAGAGATGTTGTCATTAGTGCATTTGGTGGGGCTGGGAAATCGTTATCCTCATCAACTATCGGGTGGGCAGCAGCAGCGAGTGGCGATTGCTCGCTCCTTAGCGTATAAACCGGATCTACTGCTGCTTGATGAGCCGTTTTCCAACATCGATACCCAAGTTCGCCATGAGTTGATCGGTGAAATTCGCAACATTTTTAAAAAGCAGGGTGTGACGGCTATTTTTGTGACCCATAGCCGCGAAGAAGCTTTTGCTTTTGCTGATAAAATGGCGGTAATGAACCACGGTGTGATTGAGCAATATGGCACCGCATCAGAGCTGTACTACCAACCGTCGAGTAAATTTGTGGCCGATTTCTTAGGTGGTGGAAGTTATTTAAGCGCCAAACGAATTTCAGAATGGCAATTTGAGACCGATTTAGGTGTGGTTGAGGCCAAAGCTCAGCAACCCATTGAGCTTGAAGCCAAATGCGAATTACTACTGCGGCCACAACACATTCAAATTAGTGCGCAGCAAGAGAGCAAAGTCCGCGTGTTAGAGCAGCAATTCATGGGCGATCACTGCCGTTATGTGATTGATGCGTATGGCAGTAAGTTGCTGGCGAGTTCTTCACAGCCGTTGAGCGTTGGGCAAAATGTTGCAGTCAGCATTGATACGCAAGGTGTGTTGGCTTTTTAAAAAAAGCCCGGCATGACGCCGGGCAAGTGTTCTTCATCGATATACCTACAACCTCTTCATACTGTGCGGGTATAGCGACTCAAATTTGAGTCGAAGTGGGTAAAAGCTATAACGATAGAAAATCTTTCACCTGTTGAAGAACACGTTCTGCAGTGTCTTTATCCGCCATTTCAGCAAAAATGCGTAGCAATGGTTCAGTGCCAGAGAAACGAGCAATAACCCAGCCGCCGTTTTTAAAGTAGACTTTGGCTCCGTCTTCGTAACTGACTTTCTCAATCTCATACTCAAATTGAGGCAACTGTTTCTCAACGTAGATTTTGTTATACAACGACTCTTTTTGTGCGGCCTTAAATTTGCAGTCACCTTCTGCGGTGTAGGCGTAACCGTATTTCGCGTAAATTTCCCCCAGTAATTCGGAGAGTTTTTTACCTGTCACGCTGATCATTTCAACCAACAAACTCGATGCAAAAACCCCATCTTTACCTTTGATGTGTCCACGAATGGTTAAACCGCCGGAGCTCTCACCACCAATTAGTGAATCATCCGCTTCCATTTGTGAGCTGATGTGCTTAAAGCCAACGGGGACTTCAAAACTTTTCTCATCGTGGTCAGCGGCAATTTTATCCAGTAGGTGGGTGGTGGCGATGTTACGCACCACGGATCCTTTCCAGCCCTTATATTCAAGCAGGTAGTAGTAAAGCAGGATCAGTACTTCATTAGGATGGATGAAGTTGCCTTTCTCATCAATAATACCAAGTCGGTCTGCATCACCGTCGGTACCTATCCCAATATCGTAACCTTCTGCGGCCACTAAATGTTTGAGACGATAAAGAGTCGCTGCATTAGGGGAAGGCATTAAACCGCCAAAATCGGGGTTTTTGCCATCATTGATCACATCCACATCGCAGCGGCCATTGATCAGAACCGTCTGCAATGCATTTTTCGCGACGCCAAACATAGGGTCAATCAACACACGTAGGTTGGCTTTTTTGATCGCTTCAATATCGATAAAGTTGATGATTGAATCGACAAATTCATTCATTGGGTTGATGATGACAATCGATTTATCTTGCAGCGCTTGTTCAAATTCGACGTGTTTTACATCGGCAAGCGTCAGTGACGCGATTTGTTGTTCAATTTTTTGCGTGATCACCTCATCAGCGTCTCGTCCACCTTCAATGAACACTTTGATGCCGTTGTAGTCCGCAGGGTTGTGGGATGCCGTAATACACGCCGAATAGGCGCAATTCATCTCTTTGGCCTTGAACATCACAATAGGGGTAGGAACAAACTTATCGATAAAACTTACCACCACGCCATTCGCTGCTAAGACTTGCGCGAACCAACGTGCGGCTTTGTCAGAAAGAAAGCGGCGGTCGTAGCCGATAACGAACCCGTTGTTAGCCACATTTTCGTGGTTAATGATGTTGGCAAGTGATTGAGCCACTAGACAGACGTTGTCTTTGGTAAACTCTTCACCAATAAAGGCGCGCCAGCCACCTGTACCAAATTTGATCATAATAAAATCCTTGTGGGACGAATGTTGAGCCTCAGCTCCTTCGCGCTGAGGCTCAAATCGTGTTAACCGAGAATAACCACTACATCGTTGACACTGCCTTGTGCCATGACAGGAATCACGCCTTCTACTGCTTCGCCATTCACTGTGATTGTTTTCACCCCTTTACTGACGGAGTTCGGGTTTTGCACTGTGATGTTGTAAGTCGCGCCGCGCCATTGGCGAGTGACTTCAAAACCAGGCCAATTGGTAGGAATGCATGGGTCAACGACTAGGCCATCAAAACCGACACGAACACCCAAAATGAAGTTGGTGACGGCAAAGTAGGCCCAACCAGACGTACCTGTTAACCATGGATGGTTTGCACGGCCGTGATCTTGGTGATCTCGTCCCATAATGAACTGCACGTATGAGTAAGGTTCGGCAACGCGCTTTTCAATGATGTCGTTTTGGTTATAAGGGTTTAATGCGTCGTAGAACTTCATGGCTCGATCACCACGGCCAAGCTTCGTTTCTGCAACCCATGCCCAAGGGTTTGGATGTGAGAAAATAGCGCCATTTTCTTTAACACCTTGATAAACACGAGTAACGAAACCGATGTCATCATTAGGGGTTGAGAAGGAAGGTGCGTTCAGATGTAGACCGTATTCGGAGAATAGATTCTCATCAACGGCATCCATCGCTTTTTCACCACGCTCTTGCGACACTGCGCCCGATAAGACGGCGAGTGTGTTTGATTCAAGGTGAACTCGACCTTCAGTTTGCTGAGCGGTTCCTATCTTGTCGCCATTTTTCGTCAGGCCACGGATATACCAGCCACCTTCTTCATCCCAAAGGTGAGTTTCACAAGCTTCACGTACGTTCGCCGCCATTTCGGTATATTTCGCAACATCCTCTGCATTGTCACGGTATTTTGCAAGGTCGATAAACTCTTGCAGCGCCCAAAAGTGAAGGAAAGAAACCATAGATGATTCGCCACCACCTAAGTTCAAGCAGTCGTTCCAGTCAGCGCGTAAGCCTTTGCAGATACCTGTTTGCCCCACGTATTCTGCCGAGAAGTTAAGCGCCGCCTTCATGTGTTCGTAAACCGTTGCATTGCCACCATCGGCGTAAGGGATCACTTCATCAAAGAAGGATGTTTCACCCGTTTCCATCACGTATTTACAGATGGTTGGAACGAGCCAGAGATGATCGTCAGAACACGTATCTTCAATGCCGTGGATCTTATCTTCATCACTTGGTGTTGGTACAATGGTTGGCGATTTTGATGGTTTGACATCCACTTTTTCTGGATCAAACCAGTCAGGATCAAATAGGTGTAGGCCATAGCCCGCTTTGACTTGACCACGAAGCAGATCAACCAAGCGTTTACGGGTCATCTTCGGGTTTGCGTGCGGTACTGAAATGGCATCTTGCGCCGTATCACGGTAACCAAGGCCAGTACGACCGCCCACTTCAATGAAAGAGGCAAAGCGAGACCACACCACACACGTTTCCGCTTGATAAAGCGTCCAAGTGTTGATCATGGTATCAAGGCCTTCATTCGGTGATTTTACTTGGAATTTCGCACAACGTTCATCCCAATGCGCTTTGATCCCAGCAAAAGCGGCATCGACATTAGCCAAGTCTTGGTACTTAGCACGCAAACGCGCGCCATTGCCTTTACCAATTCCCAAAATATAAGCAAAGCGAACTTCTTCACCCGGTTGGATCACAAATTGTTTGTGCAGCGAACCGCAATGGTTGTAGCAGGTTTGCGCGCTGTTCGAGCAGTGACCACGTTCTACTGCAATTGGATTGGCTTCGTCACGATACAAGCCGAGGAAGGTATCGCGTTGTCCATCATAAGAATCTGGATCAAACGTCGAGGCTAAGTAGTAAAAGCCTTCGAAATCATTGGTGTTGTAGTAAAGATCGTACTCAATCACACCCGCGTGATAAGCGGTACCTGCAGAGTAAAGCGACATCTGATGGTTTTGGTTATCGGATTGAATGTGACTAAAAGAGAATTCAACAAACGAAAAAGCGCTGATAGTGCGAGTCTCTGTGGAATCGTTTTTAATGACGACATCCCAAATTTCAGCATCTTCGCCTTTCGGTACAAAGAGAGTTTTAGTGGCAGTAATGCCGCTGTATTCACATTTGAATTTGGAGTAAGAGAGGCCGTGGCGGACTTCATACTTCGCTTCTTCTAAGCTTTTTGCTACGGGTTGCCAAGAAATAGACCAATAGTCGCCAGTTGCATCGTCACGTAAGTAAACATAGTGCCCCGGGCGATCAAAAGAAGCGTTCGGACGAAATTTGGTAACACGGTTATATTCTGGTGAATTGTAAAAAGAGTAACCGCCCGCGTTATGAGAGATCACGGTGCAGAATTTTTCTGTCCCTAAGTAGTTGGTCCAAGGCGCTGGAACGTCAGGGCGTGTGATGACATATTCACGATTGTCGTTATCGAAATAGCCGTATTTCATTGTCATTTCCTTTTAAACAAACTGCGTCTTTTGCAGCCAAAAATTATGCTAGAGAAAACCAAGGAGAGGTAATGCCGACTCCAAGTGTTGTGTTTATTTCCATGGTGCTCGGTAACGGATGCCTTGCTTGTCCAACATCGGCAGATGTCCTTTGAGCCGTGACAGATAATCTTGCCAATCACGATGCACTTTATGAGTCCATCCTGCTTCGGCGAGTGCAGTTAAGCGTGGGTAAATCATGTATTCCATACGCTGTGGGTTATTGATTAATTCACACCATAAAGCGCACTGAATACCGAGAATTCGCTTACGGAGTGGATCGTTTTCGGGCACTTCGGCTAAAGGTTCATAGCGATAGGCTTTTTCTAATGGGGTAACACCTGCCCAGTCAACGCCCGGTTCTTCTGGCGCATAATCTTGAGCAATATCCAGATACGTGTACTGACCGGGTTGTAAAATCACATCAAACCCCTGTTTGGCACAGTTCAATGCCGCCGCTTCAGAAAGCCAAGAGTAGATAACGGTATCTTTACTGACCTTATTGCCATGATGTGCTTCTTCCCAGCCGACCATGCGTTTGCCAAGCGTACGCAGTTTTTGTTCGGCATAACGCAATAAGTGTCCTTGTAATTCTTTGGCCTCGGTATAGCCATTATCAGCCATCAGTTGTTGACATTTAGGGCTGTTAATCCAGACCCCATCGGGCACTTCGTCAGCACCAATATGGATAAAGGGGGATGGAAATAGCTCAGAGACTTCTTGCAAGACGATATCTAAGAACTCATACGTTCCTTCAAGGGCGGGGGAGAGGACGTTATCGTTATAATATTGAATGCTGCGATAGTGTGATTGATCCTCTTTATCGGCCAGCAAATGAGGCAGAGATTTGATCGCGGCGCGGCAATGTCCGGGAACATCAATTTCAGGGATCACTGTGATACCACGCTCTTGAGCGTATGCGATAACCTCTTTGATCTCTTGTTGTGTATAGAAACCACCGTGGCGCTGCGTTAACAAGCTGTATTGAGGTTCGAGCACTTCATCAACCCCTCGCCATGCACCGATGTCGGTGAGTTGTGGCAGTGCTTTAATTTCGATACGCCATCCTTCGTCATCGGTCAAATGCCAATGGAACGTATTGAATTTGTAATGCGCTAATTGGTTAATAAGCCACTTAACTGTCTCGATTCCATGAAAATGGCGCGCACAATCGAGCATCATGCCTCGGTACTTAAAGCGTGGCGCATCACTGATTTTGACGCAGGGGACTAACCACGATTGATCTTGAACTTGAATCAACTGCAACAGGGTCGCGCTAGCATACATAAAGCCTTGATGGCCACTCGCCTCTAAGCGAATGCCGGTACGATCGACGTTGAGTTGATACGCGCCCTCGTCAAAGGTCGGGTTAGTGCGGTAGATAATATCAGCGCTGCCAATGGGTTTGGGCTGAAAATCAAATATACGGTTGAGTTCCTGTTGTAACCAAGTCGCAGCTTGCTCAGCGCATGTGGATTGCAAGGTAATCTGGCTCGAAGTCGTTAAGGTGCAATGCCCTGTGCCGGATTCAATCTTGTTTGGTAATGGAATGAGGCTGAGGCTCGCGGCTTCTGTTGTGGGTATTTCACTGCGCTCACGATAAGGCGAGGCGAGAGCAATCGGAGTTACGATCACATCATGACGTTCGATCGGTTGCTCACCATTGCATTGAACAAAAGCGTGCTTTACGCCATCAGTGTAAAAATGGAAAGGGGCGGTTTTGATGCTAAATTCACAGTAAAAATGTGAGTTTGCAGCAAGCACGGTCATATCTGGCGTTAATGAGCAGAAACTGCCTATTTGCACTACGTTGCCATGGGTGATGCTGTCTGGCTGAATGAAGCGATCAATCACAAAATGTAACGACCAGTCTTTTAGGTCTTGATCGCTTAAGTTATGGAACGTTAAACCAAAACGGCAAAATTGCTTCTGTTCTGAGAGTACCGCAAAGTCAATTCGATAGCTCATAGTGATTCCTTAATACAAATTATGCTCGGCTTTGCCGGCAAACATAATCGCGCCTTCGATAGCGTCGAATTGAGGTTGAACAATCCACTGTTGTACTGGTGGAGAAAGCCAATACAAGATACGCTCTGCAATGCTACCCATGAGGCAGATCCGCTTGGCTCCTTTGTTATGAAGAGCGACAAGAAACATTTCGATGTCTGCCGCAGTTTGTTTGAGAAGCTCGATCGCCAGCGCATCACCTTGTTGCGCTAGAGAAAAAATAACGGGAGAGAACTGGCCATAGTCGCGTGGGAGTGCGGTTTTTGACCATTCGACAATCTGATCAACATCGTGGTTAAAATGTTGCATCACATGAGCGCTTAATAATGAAGGCTCGCCGATACCATCTGCAATGAGCAACACGCGCTGGATTAGGCGTAACCCCATGATGGCACCGCTGCCTTGATCGGATATGGGAAACTCACGTCCACCGACCACATGCTGCTGCCCTGCGTGTAAAAATAGGCCACAAGAGCCCGTTCCCGCGATCATAATTGCGCCATCGTCGCCATTATGAGCACCAATACAGGCACCGTAAGCATCTGTGTTGAGCGTTAGTGAAGCAAAAGGATGTGTCTGAGACATAAACGCATGCCATGCGGATTTTTGTTCTGCACCAGCCAGAGCAAGACCCACGTGCATCTGAGCAAAATTCTCTTTCGTCAGCCCGCTTTGGTGCGCCGCTTGAGTAATTGCATCAATGATTGCCTGCATGGCAAGTTCCACACCCAATAAAATATTGGCGCTACCGCTTTTCGCTTCACCTAACAGCGCGCCTTGCTCGTTGCGGATGCGTGCGCGACATGATGTGCCGCCTCCATCAATACCGACATAATAAAAAGTCATGATTGCCTCTCTAAGTCTGGTGTTGAGAAGTGGCAAAACTGGGTTGTGATGGCCAGCAGATACCAAGCACCATGAGGAATCCATTGCTCAGCCCAACGCCAGTTTTGCATCATGTCATCCTTCTGTTTCGCTGGGTTAAAAGCGATATCTTCTTCATCTTCAAAACCGCCTGTAATGCCATTACACACTCCCCCTTTGGCGTTAAAAAAGCCTAAATGGGGTAGGTAGTCTGGATTGTTGCGACCGTGCCCATCGAGCATGCACATATCGTATGGATTTAATCCGATAATCCAGTTCAATGCATTTTGTGCAAAGCGGGTTAAAGGGGCATGCAGATCTGCGTTGACGAAGGCTTGGGCGCGATAAGCCATACACGCGAGCGATCCTAAACGCGCATTTTCGCCTTGCCACCAGTAGCCGGATTCATTGTCGTGAGCGACAAAAAATGCGCAGCGTTTGTCGCCATTCACAGGTTTTACATATTGGCGTGGGTAGCCAAATGGGTTACTGACTTGATGAGTGATGGTGAGCTCAAAGCGGCAAGCATTCTCAATCACTTGAACGACCGATTGTTTGCGGTGTTCTTCTGTTTCAATCTCGAGATATTCGCACAGTGCAATCACTGGTAGCCCAGCTTCGGCGGCGTGATAATAAGGACGAGTGGCATCACTATTGGCTGCCCAATAATGAGCGATGTTAGTGTCGCTGTGTTGATAAGCGCATAACCTTTGTGCCCAAAGACGACACTCAAGTAGATAATTTGCTTGATGAGTTGAGCGGTAGAGCTCAACCGATGCAAGCAGAGCGCAATAGGCATCAATGATGTTCTCTTGGCCATCGTCGAGATAGCGCGTGTTATTTTCTTTTAAATGCCAGTAACCATGCTCTGCCGCTGTTAAATAGTGTTCTGAGGTGAAATCACCGTGAACATCTAAACGTGCTGCCACCGCAAGAGCGGCAATCGCAATGCCTCCCCCTTGACGAAATCCGGCTTGATAATCGTCAGACTTGTGGCCTGATTGAGTGGTATAGGCGCAGATCTCTCGCTGCTTAATGTCCTTGCTCCATTTGTCAAAGACCGTTGTATAAAAGAACCCCTCGGAGTTTTGCATGCGGATCAGAAAATCAGCACCAAATAACGCCTCTTCCTTAAGGCGAGTGCGAGAAAATGCAGCAAAACTCGAGTGGTGTTCTAGTTGTGCCAATCCCTTTAGCATATTCCAAACCACCATTGGGGTTTGTTGAGGGTTTAAATAATTGGCGTAAGAAAGGTGACTCAGATACTTACTGACGTCACCGGAAGCGTCGAACCAGCCACCGTGTACATCGGCAGTGGTTGATGTACCAAGCAGTGGTACGAGCTTATCTTGCTGGTCGAAAATGCCACCACAACGTTGTGATTTGAAGTAGTGCAATACATCAGAAAACGTTTTTTTCATCAGTATCCCTTCACCAATTTCAAAAATAGGGGAGTGGGTATTTTCAAAACGCAGGTAATACTGTCCTGAAGTGGTGTATTGAGAAAAGTCGATCGTGTAAAAGCTACCTAAATGCCAATGTGCGACTTTAGCTTGTGGTTCAACAACGAAAGTCGACACCGTTTGATGGCTGTTTGCACAAACAAGCAGGGCGATATCGGAAGAAACACGGAGTGTGTTACTCATTAATATCGCCTGTTTTGGCCCTTGTGGCTCATAACCAATATGGTTAATCAGTAGCAGCATTAAACATCTCCAAGCCAGATCTTTGATTTCTTGCCAGCACTCAACCCGTCGGGGGGCGTGTGCTGACTTTGTTTTATATTTTTACCTAACGTATTGAAACCGATGAGGTTATGTCAGCGGCTTCAATCGCTTAGGGTGTGCGTTAGTGATTATTCAAATAAGTAACAACGAACAAAGTGGTTATCAGACAACTGAGTCACCGCTGGAAGTTGTTCACGACATTTGTCACTCGCCTGCATGCATCGACCAGCAAAAGGACAGCCTGTTGATACCGGAGTCCAAAGTGGAATTTCGCCTTTGTTCCCTTTGAGCTTCTCGTGTATCGATTTGCTAGGATCGGGCACAGCGGAAACCAATAGTTGAGTATATGGGTGCTGAGGATCGTGAATGATCTCTTCGGTATCGCCCCATTCCACCATATGTCCGACGTACATGACGGCTAAGTCTTCGGCGATGTAGCGTGCGGTGGCGATGTCGTGCGTGATATAAAGCAGCGACATCTGCTTTTCAAACTTCATCTCTTCCATCAGGTTGAGAACACCCGCACGAATCGACACATCCAACATGGAGGTTGGTTCATCAGCCAGTACAACTTCGGCACCAACCGCGATATTACGCGCTAAGTTGACACGTTGGCGCTGTCCACCAGACAACTGGTGCGGATATTTCGCGGCTGTTTCTTTTGGTGGAATAAGGCCGACTTGTTCCAGTAAATCGTGAACGCGTTCTTCTAACTCTCTCTTATTACCTGACGTCACTTTTTTATGGATAAGCAGTGGACGAGCAATATGATGAAAAATGGTATGAGTTGGGTTGAGTGAGCCAAACGGATCTTGCCATACCATCTGGACGCCTTCGCGATAGTGCATCAGGTCACTGCGTGAAGTGATGTCTAAAATATCGCGTCCTTTGTATTCAATTACACCGGATGTTGGGGCGTACATTTTGGCAATCATTTTAGCGGTTGTTGATTTGCCAGAGCCTGATTCACCCACGACAGCCAAGCCGCGGCTTTTGAACATTTTGAACGATACGTCGTTGATCGCTCGCATCATAGGTTGTTTTAGGGTGTTACTGTTGATTGGAAAATCTTTAACTAGATTTTTCCCCTCAACCAGTAATTCACCGAAATTTTTGCTCATAATTGTCTCCAGAAATTTTTGTAATACAGCTTGTGCTCTACAGTTTCACTTGAGCAATTGGGTCACCGTAAAGGTGGCAACTGGAGAAGCGTCCAAGCTCTATTTGGCGCAAACTCGTTGGAATTTTGGTGCAAGCTTCATGTACGCGATCGCAACGAGCTTGGAAACGACAACCTTGAGGTATATCCAATAAGTTCAACGGGTTACCTGGTATTCCAGTTAACTTCGTTTTAGGGCCTGTCAGTGGAGGGAAAGAACTACCCAGCCCTTTTGTGTAAGGGTGGAAAGGGCTTTCCAGAATCTGTTTAGAAGGAGCCACTTCAATTAATTCACCGGAATACATGATGCCAATTCGATCGGAGAACTCGACCATCAACGACAAATCATGGGTGATGAACAAGATAGAGAAGCCAAACTCTTCTTTCAGCGCATAGATTTTTTGCAATATTTCACGCTGGACAACCACATCAAGTGCCGTAGTGGGCTCATCCATAATGATCATTTTAGGATTGAGCGCGAGAGCAATTGCAATCACCAAGCGCTGACGCATACCCCCAGAGAATTGGTGTGGGTAATCGTTTAAGCGACTTGGGTGAATATCGACAATTTCTAACAAACCTTCAGCACGGCGTTTAGCTTGTTCACGAGTCATGTTGGTATGGCGCATGATCACGTCACAAAATTGTTCTTCCATCGTCAATACTGGGTTCAAAGCGTTCATCGCACTTTGAAACACCATCGACATTTGGCTCCAGCGAAAGGATTGCATGCGTTCATCGCTGTATTTAATGATATTTTCACCATTAAAAATCACTTCTCCGCCAGTAATAAACGCGGGCGGCTTATGCAGACGCATCAGTGAAAATGCGATAGTTGATTTACCACAGCCAGATTCACCAGCAAGGCCAAATACTTCGCCAGGTGCAATGTCAAAACTGACGTTGCTGCATGCTCGAACATCACCGGCGTCGGTGATGTAGTCAACGCATAGGTTACGGATTGAAATAAGTGGGTTTGTCATGATTATTTATCTCCGCTCCAAAGTGCATTTTGTGGTGGCAGGTCAGGCTGACGCTCTTTCTTGTCTTGCTCTGCGAGTTTTTTCCAACGCTTCATTCCTTTGTGTGAACGCAGTTGTGGGTTGGCAATTTCATCGACCGCAAAGTTCAGTAAAGCCAAACCAGTAACGAGCAGAGTCAAAGCAATACAAGGAGCAAGCAGTTCCCACCAAGCGCCAATCAGCATAGAAGAGGACGTTTGAACGTTGTACAACATGATGCCCCAACTGATGGTGTTTGGATCGCCAAGACCAAGGAAGGAGATGGTCGCTTCCATCATGATGGCGTACATCACTGAACCGATGAAGCTAGCGCCAACGATGGAGATGAGGTTAGGTAGAATCTCAACGAAAATGATGCGCCATGATGATTCACCCAAGACTTCCGCCGCTCTGACAAATTCTTTCTCACGCAGTGCGAGGGTTTGTGAGCGTACGACCCTAGCGCCCCAAGCCCAGGAGGTGCAGCCAATGATGAGTGCAATGGTTAATGGGCCGGCCTCTCCAATAAATGCCGCGACCACGAATAAAAGAGGATATTGCGGTATCACCAGCATGATATTCATAGCGGCGGTTAGAATGTCATCGACCTTACCGCCAAAGTAACCCGCAGAAACACCAATCACAGTCGCAAGAAAACAGACGGTCATTCCTGCGCCAAAACCCACGGCGAGTGAGACTCGTGCGCCATACACCACTTGTGACCAAACATCGCGTCCCATACGAGAGGTGCCTAGCACATGGTCTTCACCTTTTGAGAGTAGTAAGGTGCGGCGGTCAGTCGCCAAGTTTTCAGCAATCCAGCCATTCGGATCTGCTTTAGCGGCTTTGACGACGAACGATGGGTATTCGTGTGGATTTCCGGTACGTTTATCTGGCGCATGTTTGGTGATCAGTGGCGCAGCAAGGGCGATGAATAAAAATAGGCCCAAAATAATGACACCGACCATGGCAACGGTATTGCCGCGAATGAGTTTAATGAGATCTTTCATGATTATTTACCTCCCTTGCGTAGGCGAGGGTCTAGTACGACATAAAGCATGTCCGCCAACAGGTTAAAGAACAGCATAAAGAGCGTCATAATCAGTAGCTGCCCTTGCAGAACTTGGTAATCACGAGCGTTGATCGCATTAAATAAAACGGTACCAAGGCCAGGATAGTTAAAGATAATTTCAATGATGAGCTGACCACCGATAGCCATACCCAAAGACATTGATAGAGCGGTGACACTTGGCAATAAAGCATTACGAGCGGCGTACTGGAAAACCACACGGTTTTCGCTGAGCCCTTTCCCTTTCGCCATCGTGATGTAGTCTTCAGCGAGCAGGTTAATCATGTTGTTACGCATGTTGACGAGAAACCCACCGATTTGTACTAGAGACGCACAGACAAGAGGCAAGAAAGCGTGGTAAGCCACATCTTTAATGAATGTCCAATTTGTCCAATCTGGCATCGTACCAGCAGTGTAGGCATAACCCGTAGGGAACCATTGCAAGCCGATAGCAAAAGTAAACATAGCGATCATCGCAATAACCACTTGCGGAACGGCTTGTATAACCAACATCCCTGGGGTAATAAACGTATCGTAACGACTGCCTCGTTTCCATGCGGCAAAAATGCCCAGTAGAGAACCGATTGAGAACGAGATCACAACCGCAGTACCCGCTAGAAATAACGACCAACCAAATGCACTACCCAGTAATTCATTGACACTTAACGGATAGAACTTAATCGACGTGCCTAATTCCCAACTTAGAATGCTTTTTAAATAGGTCAAATACTGTACGGGTAACGGACCATCAACGAAACCGAGAAGCTGTTTCATCGCTTCGATTCGTTCTGGCGTTACTTGCGTTGTTGCGTTTGCGAACATCATGGTCACTGGGTCTCCAGGCATGGCTCGCGGAATAATGAAGTTCAATGTTGCTGCAACCAGCAACGCGATAAAATAAAATGACAAACGTCTTAAAAAATAACCCATAACTCACACCTTACTCACCCAGTTTTATCCTGTACCTGGTTTCAGGTCGCTCCTAGCGAAATTTAGAGCGAAAAATCCCCTAACGACGAGCGTTATACATTTGCTAGGTATTTAGGGGATTTTATTTAGCGGCGCACGAAGTACGCCGCAAGGAATGAACTTCTACTTACTTAACTGGTTTTAGGTCCAGTACGTGTAATAGACGCTCAGGGATACCAGCCCAAATGTTTGGACGACCCTTAGGATTTTCTTCGTTCCACCAGCCGCTAAAGCGTGCTGTGTTGTATTGGTACATGTAAGCACCTGACATTACAGGGATGGTCACTTGGTTTTCAGCAATGATTTTCTGAATTCCGTGAGCGATTTCTAGCTGCTCATTTTTATCCGCTGTTTTGTAGAAGCTGTCTAGCAAAGTATCTAGCTTGTCGTTTTTGTAGAAATGCATAGCAAAACGAGGCATACCTTCACCTTTCTGTAGTGCAGAGTTGTATGCACTGTTCCAGTATAGATGTGGATCCGCACCATGGAAGTAGTTGGTGTAAGCGACGTCATAAGTACCTTCAAGCATTGCTTGGTTATAAACCGCAAACTCTGGAGTACGAGCACGTGCTTTGATGCCTACTTCGGCAAGCTGTTCAACGGCAAGTTGTACTGTGTTGTTGAAGTCAGTCCAGCCATTTGGTGATTGAACAAGTAGCTCAAAAGATTTACCTGATGGAGTATCAACAAAACCGTCTTTGTTCACGTCTTTGAAGCCCGCTTTAGCAAGCAGTTTTTTCGCGCCTTCAACGTTGTACGTGTTGTAGCCTTTGTACTTATTGTGGATGTTTTCATCAGACCAAGCTTGGAATGCATAACCTAAGCCTGAAGCGAAGTCATTAACGGTACCGCCGCCATAGAAAGCGATATCGATAATAGTTTGACGGTCAAGAGCCATAGAGAATGCGCGACGGAAATCAACGTTGCTTAGCGCTTCATTTTTTACTGCATCTGGGTTTTTGAAGTTAACCATAAATGCTTGTGTGCCTGATGGCGGATACCAGTAGTGGTGGCTAGGGCTTGCAGCGGCATAAGTACGGTCAATATCTGGAACGAATGAAGAGGTCCAATCGAGTTCAGAGTTAACAATTTTACCTAGCAATTGGTCATTGTTTGCAATTTGAGGTACACGCAAACAGTCAACCTCAAGGTTTGCAGCATCCCAGTAATTCGGGTTACGACATTGGATGTATAGCTGTGGAGTGAAGGTGTCGATTTCAGTAAACGGACCAGTACCTACAGGGTTTTCGTTGGTGAAAGTCGCTGGATCTTTCACATCTTTCCATACATGTTCAGCAACGATAGGAACTAACGAGATTTCATAAGGTACGTTTGAGTTAGCTTCACTTAAACGGAAACGGATTTGGTAGTCGTTCAGTTTTTCTACGCTCGTTACCCACTTGTTGATACCGCGTTGGTCGAGTTCAGGTTTATTTTTCAATAAGCCATAAGAGAACACGACATCATCCGCTGTAAATGCTTGACCATCTGACCATTTAACACCTTTACGGATATCAAAAGTAACACTCATTAGGTCATCAGACATTTTAAAGCCTTCAGCCAAACGCATAACGGGTGTATTACCATGCATTTCGTTGAAGATGACCAGTGGTTCATAGATGAAATCAGTGGTCGTACGTAGGTTTGTTGCTAGATACGGGTTAAAGTTACGTACCATTGTAGGGTAGAAATCAGGTACGATCGTTAGCTCACTGCGTGCGGCTGCTGGAGCTGAAAGGCTCGCTGCGGCGGCGATTACTGCAGCGGCTAGCGCTGTTTTTTTAATATTGGCAAGCATAGCTGTTCCTTACTATTTGCTTTCATTTCACTAATGGATATGAATGTCATCAATTGATAAACACTCTCCAAGGCCTACCTCATTGCGTGTTAACAAACCGGAGGAGTTGGTCAACATGAGTGGCCTGTAGACCTTTGGCAGGAGTAAGAAGACACCTTGGAGAGAAAATTATCAATTTGAATTCCCGTTAAAAACGTCAATTTGTAGAAAGTGACCGTTATAAACGTCAATTTACCATCTTTGGTTTGATTTTTACTCTCATTTAGGTCAGTGATCTGCCTCTCATACTCAATTCGATTAACTTATGGTTGTAAGCGCTCGCTATCTTTTTGTGCCTTTATTTTTAATGTTTTTTTGTTTTTTTTGTATCATGAGATCTTGCTCACTTATAGTTTTATCGTTAATTTTTTTACTTAAATTAATTCTGCCGAATTGTTGTGATTCGGTTCGCAATCTGGATCTTTATTCATCTACAATTGAAAATCTGCTGGTGAAATTGCCTAGAAATCAGTTTTTACTTCCAATTTTTATCATCATTTTGCCTCTTTTTTTCTATTGAGAAGTAAGGTTTGTAATACGCAGTGAATAAGGCGCAGCAGAGTAATGGATGCTTGAGGTTAACATTGATTAAATTTAACTAGTCATCACTCTGGATGCATCAATGGGGTGGTTGTTCCGTTGATGGTCATGGAAATATAGTGATAAAAAAGCCTGCAGAGTGCAGGCTTAATGGTGTTGATGTACTTAGAGTGATGAGGTCAGTAGCTTTTGCAATTTATCGCGCTGCGCTTCGATGTGAGAGCGTTCAGGGCCGTGCTCCTGACAATGATCAAGAATGTAATCTAACGAATTAAGAACGGTACGCCAGCGAGGTGTTTTAGGCAGTGTCTCGATACGTAAGTACTTGTCTAGTGTCCGAGTCTGTAATGTGCTTCTATCGAGATACACTCGCCATAGCCCACTCTGCTCTGCAAAGGTAAACTTGCTTTGGTTACTGACCCGTTCCCAGTAATCTAAAGCACTGGTCATTGCTTCAACCAGTACTTCGCGCATTAAATCTTGCTTAGATTGACTCTCTCCCGATACTTTGTCGGCGATACGAGTGAACTCGCCACCGAGTTCTTTGAGCTGTTGCAGTTTTTCTTTATCGCCTTCAAATGCGTAACTGGATAGCGCTTCAATAGCGGTTTCAAGGTTATTGATGCGCGCTGCATTGATGTTTCCACCCACGTTAAAGATGTACATAGCCTGCAACCCAGAGCCATCCGGTAGTCGTAACACATCAGCAGACATATGCTGACGTGTATCTTCGACATAGATATCGATATTGCCGCAGTAATGCTCTTGCTCGACGACTAAGTATTTGGGAGCGATGAGTTCTTCCGCATTTGAGCGCTTTAGTTGTTCTTGGCTACGCTTAAATAACCGAGCAGCTGCTTCATTTGCAAAGCGGATTTTATGATCGTCTCGAATGCAAATAATCGCCTCAGGAGCAGATTCAAGTTGCTCTAGTAGGCGGCCTTGGGTTTCCAATAAACTGGCTTCTACCATGGCTCTATGCTTCAGCTCTTGTTGCAGTTGGTTGTTCTCAATACGTCTTTGTTCAGCTTTGCTGGCCGTTAAATGCGCCGTAATACGTGCAGCGAGCTCTTGCTTATTAAACGGCTTCGATAAGTAATCGTTCGCTCCCGCTGCAAAACCACGAACTCTATCGTCAGTTTGATTTAATGCGGTCAACATAATGATAGGTAGTTCGGCATGATCGTATGTTTCTCTTAACTTTTCACAGACTTGGTAGCCGCTTAATCCTGGCATCATAATGTCGAGCAGTAGAAGTTCCGGTTTTTCTTTTTCGACCGCGCTAATGACTTCATTGCCATCTTTAGCGGTGCGGACTTGATAGCCTTCTAAACGTAGGAAGCTGTCTAGGACACGCAGATTGACGGGTTCATCATCTGCTATCAGTAGCACTGGGCCTTCTTTATTTTCAGGCAGTGAATGCATTTCAGGCAGCTCAATGTCTGAAATGGTCGGAGATTGGAAATGGCCGGTTTCCATATAGCTTGTCGACTCAATTTCCGCTTTTGATGCTAATGGCAAGGTAAAGCTGAATGTTGTACCGACCATAGGTTGGCTACTGACATAAAGCGTTCCTTGCATCAATTCGATCAATTGACGGCTGATCGAAAGACCTAAACCAGCGCCTTGTCGATAACGACTGGCATCTTGCCCTGCTTGAATCAGTGGTTCAAAGATGTGTTCAAGTTGCTCTGCTGGAATGCCTTGTCCCGTATCGACAACTTGGACACGAATCTTGTCATCAACCACATTGGCTGAAATGACAATTTTCCCTTCAGTCGTATATTTAATGGCGTTTCCTACAAGGTTATAAAGCACTTGCTCTAATCGTTGTGGATCGGCAGAGACCCAAATGCATTCGTCAGGGATTTGGTTTATTACGCGAATGGGCTTTTTGTTGAGTAGATGGTTAGACAGCTCTAGCACTAAGCGTGTTGCGCCGGATAGATCAACAGCACACTGTTTGATATCCAAGCTGCCATAGCGCATCTTATGGTAATCGAGTAAGTCATCGACCAAGTTTGTCAGCCGTTGTCCACTGCTGATGATTATGCCCAATTGATAACGATGATCGGCGGTGATAGTTCCACTTGACCCAGAGATCAGTGCTTCTGCAATACCGACCATACCGTGCAGCGGTGTTCTTAATTCATGTGACGTTGTGGCTAGGAATTCATCTTTTAGTTTGTTAGCGAGATGCAACTCATCGTTCTGTTTGCGGATTAATTGAATGTTGCTTTCGAGCTCTTTATTTTGCGCCTTAATCAGCTGCATTTTTTCTCGGATTGAACGCTGCATACGCTCAAAACTCACTGCGAGTCGACCAATCTCATCTTTACGATCGGTATTGATAACATTTTCATCTAAATCCCCAGCTGAGACTTTTTCTGCCGCCCAAGTGAGCTTCAGTAGGGGAGAGGTAATAAAGTTAGAGAGATAATGTGAAGCGATGACGACTAAAATAATCGCGGTTAGCATGGCGAAAATAAATAATTTCTCAAGCTGATGAACTCGCGCATAAGCCTCTTTTTCTGGTATCTCTACCACCAAAGCCCAATTGATATTTTTGTTTGCAACAGGTGCATAGGCGGCAATGGTTTTCTCATTCAATGTATTAGTGTAAGTACCAACGGCACTCAATCCAGAAAGCGCAAGATTGATCACTTTTTGACTAGTCTCGATTTCTTGCTGCGTGTAAGAGAGTATTCGAGAATGATGATCTTGCCCGACGAGTAAAGTTCTTATTTGCGATGTCGCATTGGTGTCAGCAACGAGTTTTGTGATGCCATTGTTTGGTAGGCGGAACATGGCGTAGCTGTGCAGGTAGCCCTGCTGAATAATCGGCGCGCCAAGCCAAGCAACTGATTGCCCTTCTTGTGGTGAAAAGTCAGAAATAATGACTGGTGTATATTCTTCATTGGTTTTTCGTTGTTCGCTAACTTGCTGCTCTAACTGGCGGAATGTTTTACCCAGATTGCTATCTTTGTATTTTCCAGTCAGTAAATTCGTTCCATAGTTGCCGTGCTTATAAACGGAATAAACAACATCACCGCCGAGATCCACCAGTAAAATATCGTCAAAATCAGAACGTTTAAGCAGTTCTAAATACGCCCAATGATAGCGTTTATGCAGTAGGCGATACCGCTCACTGCCTACATAGCTACTCGATTGTGGCAATATTGACGTTTTTATCTGATCACCAGAGCCAGGAATATAACGCTGCTGGGCATGCTCACGAGCTTGATCAATATCCAGACCAAGTCTTTGGAACGCATTGACTAAGCCGTAAAAGCGCCCTCCACTGGCATAAGCTAACTCTGAACGAACAAACCCCATCACTTCTGATTCTTTGGCCGCGAGGTAATCGAGAACTTGCTGTTGCTTGGTGTCTCTGACTGACAATAAGTGAGACGTGCTTTGTTCTTGAAGATCTTTAGTGTGTGATTGCAGAAAAAAAATGGCAGTCACAGTTAAAGGCGTGATGCTCAAAACGAGAAAGGCCAGCATAAGAGTATTTTGCAGGCGCTTAAATTTTTGCTTACGAGAGAACCTAAACATAGAAAAAGGCATTACTTTCCGTGAGATTTTAACGGCATGAGGTAGCCGTTAAAGTGAATGAAAAAACAAAGAAAACCTAAAGTGACGAAATTAACGAGTTTTTTTACTTTGACAAGTAAGTCCTGTGGAAAGCGTGGTCACTAACACAAAATTGGTAAAAATCATTCAGTTTAGTGACCAATTGAGAGTGGATTACACTTATTGTTGCGACTTTTGTAATGTTTTTTTTGCGTGGTAAATGATGAATTTGTTAGTTTTATTTAACACCTCGCAATGACCATAAGCCTGTTCAATCAGCGGGGTATATTTAAGAAAACTGTTGGCCACAATAAAAAGTTCGCCTTTCGCGGTTTGATGGCTTGGTGCGTTCGCCAGTAAGGCTTCTGTCGCACTATAGCTGGTCTCTAATCCGGAGTGGAAAGGGGGGTTTGAGACTATAAATTGGTAATCTTTAGCGGTATCTGAGTAGACATCAGAGGCAAATACATTCCCTGATATGTTATTCGCTATCAAGGTTGCTTTGGTTGATTCAATCGCAAGCGCGCTGATATCGCACAGTTCAATCTCGATATCTGGGTTTAATGTAGCCATTACTGTACCCAGGACACCAGCACCACAACCAAAGTCGAGAACTTTACCCCTCAGTTTAGGTAGTGTATCAAGTAACAGTTGGCTGCCGAGGTCAAACTCACCATGACTAAATACGCCAGGTAAACTTTTTACAATCAGTGAGTGTTGCTGATACTGCACCTGATAAGTTTTGAACCAGTCTGCAATTTGGAAGCTCGGTGGCTGCTGAGTGCATTGCCCCCAATAGAACGAACAGCGTCGAGCTGAATCATACTTTTTAACCAGCCCATAAGCTGCAAACATTTTTTCAATGCTTTTTATGCCCGAGCGGTTTTCACCTACCACCACAATCTCAGTCTCTTTGCCCAGTTTGGCCAACAGCATTGCAAGCAGATATTCAGCTTCCTGCTTCGCTTTGGGCCAGTAAAGCAGAATCATGTCAGCATCGGTTTTTTGCTCAAATTGAGCGCCAAAATGACATGTAATTTGCGGATAGGATTCGAGTTGGCGGTAGTAACCATAATGAGTGGTGAACACCGAAACAGAGCGACAATGATTGGCTAACTCTACAGGAAATAAATCCTCCGCTTCCCCAGCCACTAAAAGATGCTTTCCTTCGAAATAAGCAAGCTGACGTTGGGCAATTTGACTTGGTGCGGTGTAACTGGACATAGTGGGCTCTGCGCTAAAAAAAGAGGGGCAGATTCTCGCACAGTCTGCCCCTTGCTTCTAGCTTGATCGTTAGTAAGTCAAAAGTTAGCTATTATCTTGTTGATTGAGAAAACCTTTAAACTCTTCCTCATAAATATTAAACAGCACCATAGTGATGGCAAAAATGAGTGGGCCGTAAATTAACCCAATCAGGCCAAACAGCTGAATACCACCGAGCAGAGAGAAGAAGATCATTAAGGTGTTCATACCCGCGCTCCCTTGCATTAAAAAGGGCCGCAATAAATTATCAATTGAGCCTACAATAATGATACTCCATAGGGCCAAGAATATGCCCCATGTGCTATCTCCGGTTAGAAAGAGATAAACAGTGGCTGGAATCCATATCAGAGCAGTACCAACAACCGGAATAAACGAAGCAAACCCCATCATGGTGCCCCAAAATAACCCAGGGAAACCGGCGAGCCACATACCAAACCCACCCGCAAAGCCTTGCGCTATTGCGGTTAAAAATGACCCCATGACAGCCGATTTGGAGACTTGCTCAATTTCGCAGAGCAACCTGTCTTCTTGACTACGCGACAATGGCAAGATGTGCCTAAGAGCGCTGATGAGCTTATCGTGATCACGGAGTAGGAAAAACAACACGAACAGCATTAAGAAGAAATCCATCAAAAAACTGGTCGCATCACCCAGCACTTTTGCGCTAATACTGACCAAGTTGGTGCCAAATGAACTGGCAAATTGCCCCACTTTTTGTGCGATTTGTTGTGGCTGAATTTCATCAAAGGGCAAATATTGATTCGCAATGGCGAGTCCTTTGACAATCCAAGGATGAGCAAAGGCGGTTTGAATGCCACCATGAGTGACCCATTGGTACATGTTCTGAGAAAATACCGACCCTTGCTGCACAATAGCAGCAAAGACAAACAGCAGTGGAATCACAATAATAAACGTCAAAATAATACACGAGAGAAACGAGGCGGTATTTTTGTATTTGGGGATTTTTCGTTCGAGCCACTCATGAATGGGAAACATCAATAACGAGATGATGAAAGCCATGACAATCGAGTTGATATAAGGTGCAATCAACAGATAACAAGCAATAGCCGCAGCGACAAGTGCCGCAATGAGCACCCAGTGGCTAGAGGTGATTTTCACTTTTTCTGACACGTTGTTAATCCAACCTTGTAAAGTAATAGGGTTATAATGACTGCAAATCAGCGTGTTATCAATGAGGAACTGATGAGATGGGATGTTGTGATAATGAAAAAGGGTGTCAAAACCAGCATAAAAAAAAGTTGAAGCTACCGTGGTTTGCCATCAGCATGATGGCGTTGGTCGTTTTAGTGATTTATTACTGGCAATGATAGCTTGCTTATTGAGTCTGAAATAAATAAAGGGCTGACCTACAGCCCTTTATACTATGATGAGTCTGCCTAATGGTGCTTATTCCGCTTGAGCTGCCATCATCGCAAAACAGCGATCGGCCGCTTCTAATGTCGCTTCAATTTCTTTGGAGCCGTGCGCCAAAGAAGTAAAACTTGCTTCAAAAGCTGAAGGCGCTAAATAGACACCATGATCGAGCATCAAATGGAAGAAGCGCTTGAAACGTTCAACATCACATTTTGCGACTTCTTCATAACAGGTGACGCGTTCTTGATCGGTAAAAAAGAAGCCGAACATGCCACCAACTTGGCTGACCAGCAAAGGAATACCGTGTTTGTCTGCGAGTTCTTTGAATCCATCAGCCAATTGCTTTGTTTTGGCCGCGAGACGTTTTTCATTGCCTTCTTCTTTTAGAAGCGTCAAGCAGGCATAACCCGCAGCCATAGCCACAGGGTTACCTGATAGCGTACCAGCTTGGTACACCGGGCCCGTTGGAGCGATGTATTGCATCACATCACGGCGTCCACCAAAAGCGCCAACAGGCATACCACCGCCAATCACTTTCCCTAGCGTTGTTAAGTCTGGTTTGATGTTGTAGTAAGCCTGTGCACCACCTAGTGCAACACGAAAACCTGTCATTACTTCATCAAAGATCAGCAGAGCGCCTTCTTGGTCACAAATCTCACGTAAGCCTTCATGGAACCCTTCTACTGGTGGAATGCAGTTCATGTTGCCCGCGACTGGTTCGACGATAATGCAGGCTATTTGGTCTTTATTGGCCGCGAACAATTCACGTACAGATTCTAAATCATTAAAAGTGGCGGTCAGTGTATGTTTAGCAAAATCAGCAGGCACACCAGGAGAGCTTGGCTGGCCTAATGTTAAGGCGCCAGAGCCTGCTTTTACTAGCAAACTGTCCGCATGACCGTGATAGCAGCCTTCAAATTTTAAAATTTTATCGCGCCCAGTGAATCCACGAGCTAAACGAATGGCGCTCATCGTCGCTTCGGTACCGGAACTGACCATACGCAACTGTTCCATCGATGGAACCAGCTCAGAAACTAATTCTGCCATATCGATTTCCATCTCGGTCGGCGCACCAAAACTGAGACCGCGCTGCGCTGCGCCTATCACGGCTTCACGAATGACCGCGTGATTGTGGCCTAGTATCATTGGCCCCCAAGAGCCGACATAATCAATATAAGCTTTGCCATCAGCATCAAAAATCAACGGGCCGTCTGCGCGGTCGATAAAAATCGGCGAGCCACCAACTCCGTTAAAAGCACGTACAGGAGAGTTAACTCCACCGGGGATTGCACGTTGTGCCTTTTGATAAAGCTCTGCTGATTTGGTCATGGATTTATCCTCTTCTGCTTGTTCGGACCAGTTGGTGTCGCATTGTATACCCAAACTCACCAAAGACACTTTTTTTCACTCATTTTCTGAGCTCATTCACAGCCAAATAAGCGCCGTATAGTGTACAACTCACGCGACAGTGAGTGTTTTTTCAGTGCATAATGCCTCGATAGTTGGAGTTTTAGCTTAAGTGACGGTGAATACTTGAACGAATAGGTCAGGTATTAGATAATCATTGCATTATTAAAAAAGAATCACCTTTACAGGCATAAGTTAAGCATAATAAGTCTGACAGGTATTAACACGAGTGAGAGAGGCCATCGTGAGTGAAGTAAATGTACCATTGTCATTTTCTGATACTGCAGCACAACGCGTAAAAATGTTGATTGCTGAAGAAGAGAATCCAGCGCTAAAACTGCGCGTTTATATTACTGGTGGTGGTTGTAGCGGTTTTCAATATGGGTTTACCTTTGATGAAAATGTAAACGATGGCGATACCACAATCGTTAATAGTGGCGTGACATTAGTGGTTGACCCGATGAGCTTACAATATTTGATAGGTGGCATTGTCGATTACACAGAAGGCCTAGAAGGCTCTCGTTTCTTTGTCAATAATCCTAATGCAACAACAACATGCGGTTGTGGTGCATCATTTAGTGTTTAACTAAAAAAGGTTCGATGCACAATTAATCTACTGTAGCTAATTAAGCTTAATAGCCCTACGTATTTGGATGTTATGTAGGGCTTTGCCTTAACCTTAAGAAGGCAAGAACATAATAAAGGATTATTTATGCCTGATACCAAAATCAGCCGTTCATCTATTGGCCGCTTTTTTTCGCAACGACCTTGGCTACTCTCGACGATTTTTATTTTACTTCTCTGTTTTTGGTTAGGTTTTGGGGCATTGAAAGCGGAAGAGCCCCGGCAAACTGCCAATGACACCATTCCTTTTGCGAAAGTTATTTATCAATCTTTTGAGGCTGAATTGACCGATAAGCATATCGATCTTTACGGTCGGACCGCACCTAATCGTCAAGCAAAAATTGGTGCTGAAATCGCAGGGAAAATTACTCAGATATTGATAGCAAAAGGACAGCCTGTCAATAAAGGACAACAGATCGTCTTAATCGATCAAGCTGATCTAGCGGCTCAATTAGAGAGTGCGCAAGCCTTGTTCAAACTCAAACAAAAAGAATTCAGTGCCGCTGAGTCGTTAAAAAATCGAGGTTTGCAAGGCGAAGTGGCCTTTGCTTCGGCGCAAGCCGCTTTAGCGGAAGCCAGCGCTGTGCAAAGTCGTGCCCAATTGGCTTTACGTAATACGTCAGTTGTGGCTCCCTTCGATGGCATTGTTCAAGACATATTGATAGAAAAAGGCGATTTTGTCGGAGTGGGTGACCCGATGGTCACCTTTATTGATCTCAGTAAATTAGTGATAGAAGCTGATGTCAGCGAACGACACATCCAAAAAATCAAACAAAACCAAACCGCTCGTGTACGTTTTATCGATGGTTCTATTATCGATGGCAAGGTTCGTTATATTTCTCGCGTCTCATCACCTACCACCAACACGTTTGCTATCGAAGTGGAATTAGACAATCCCAATCAAACGATCCCCGCGGGTGTGAGCGCTGAAGTGGAGATGAGTTTAGAAACACAACTGGCGGTGAAAATCACGCCTGCCATGCTTGCGCTTGATGATCAAGGAAATTTAGGTGTTAAAACACTGCAGCAAGATCGTGTTCGCTTCATCCCCATTCAATTGGTAAAAGCGGAGCAAGATGGTGTGTGGCTAACTGGGCTAGGGGATACGGTGGATATTATCACCGTTGGGCAAGGTTTTGTTCGAGATGGTGATCAAGTGATTGCGGTCAAGAAACCTAACCACTCAGCGCAGTAGGGGGCGCCATGTTTTCTATTATTGATGCGGCGCTCTCTCGCTCGCGCACTATGTTATCGCTGCTGATTTTTATCTTGATCGCTGGCGTGGCGACCTATTTTTCGATCCCTAAAGAATCGAGCCCTGACATTACTATTCCTATTATTTATGTCTCCGTAAGTCATCAAGGCATATCACCGAGTGATGCTGAGCGCCTTATCGTGCGGCCCCTAGAGCAAGAAATGCGCTCTATTGAAGGCGTAAAAGAGATGACGTCGAATGCTTCCGAAGGGCATGCTTCTGTAGTTTTGGAATTTAACGTTGGCATTAACCTTGATAAAGCGATGGCGGATGTGAGAGATGCGGTCAATTTGGCCGAGCCGAAGCTACCCGCAGACAGCGATGAGCCGACTGTGAATGAAGTGACATTGGCATCAGAGCAACCGGTATTATCAGTGGTGCTTTATGGCACTTTACCAGAGCGAGCCATCGTACAAATTGCAAGGCAGTTGAGAGACAAATTAGAAAGCTACCGACAAGTATTAGAAGTTGATATCGCTGGCGATCGCGAAGATATTGTTGAGATCATTGTCGATCCCCTATTGATGGAAAGTTACGGACTCGATCAAGGCGATATCTATAACTTAATCGCACTGAATAATAAAGTCGTTGCGGCGGGTTTCGTCGATACGGGCTACGGACGTTTTTCCGTAAAGGTTCCTTCAGTTTTTGAATCCTTGAAAGATGTGTTAGAGCTTCCGGTGAAGGTTGATGGTAAGCAAGTAATCACCTTTGGCGATATCGCGACCGTCAGACGAGCATTTCGGGACCCCGAAAGCTTTGCTCGTTTAGATGGCAAATCGGCGGTGGTGTTGGACGTTAAAAAGCGTGCTGGTGAAAATATCATCGAAACCGTTGAGCTAGTAAAAACGGTAATGAGAGAGGCGCAAAAACGGGAAGATTGGCCAAGTAATTTGTTGGTGAAATACACGTGGGATGAGTCGAAAGACGTTGAAATCATGCTCAACGATCTACAAAACAATATTCTGTCGGCCATTATTTTAGTCGTGATCGTGATTATCGCTATTTTGGGAATGAGGACGGCGCTGCTGGTTGGTATATCAATACCAGGCTCATTTTTGACCGGATTACTAGTCTTGTCGGTGTTTGGACTAACCGTCAATATTGTCGTGTTATTTGCATTAATTATGGCGGTTGGCATGCTGGTTGATGGAGCCATAGTGGTAACTGAGTTTGCTGATCGGCGCATGCAAGAAGGTGTGCCGCGTAAAGAAGCGTATCGAGATGCCGCAAAACGGATGGCATGGCCGATTACCGCATCAACTGCTACCACTTTAGCCGCTTTTGCTCCTCTGCTTTTTTGGCCGGATATCACGGGCGAGTTTATGAAATACTTGCCTCTCACGCTTATCGCTACACTGGCTGCTTCACTGATTATGGCACTGCTTTTCGTACCTGTGCTGGGAGGCTTAATTGGCCGACCGCAACATGCTTCGGCTGCCAGTCAAGCGCGGATGATTGCTTTACATGAAGGTGATTTTGCTCAAGCGACGGGCATCACTAAGCTCTATTATCACACGTTGGCCATTGCGATTCGTCACCCACTTAAAATATTGTTTAGTGCGATAGTGCTCGCGATTGTGATTGGCTTTGCTTATGCCAAAGCAGGGCTCGGTGCCGAATTCTTCCCAGAGGTGGATCCGCCTTATTTCACCGTTAAAGTTCGCTCTTATGGCGATCTGTCCATCCAAGAAAAAGACACCTTAATGCGAGAAATTGAGCAGGTGATGCTTGGTCATGAGGAATTTGAGAGCGTCTATACTCGAACGGGGGGAGAGGATGAAATTGGCCAGATTCAAATTACCCCTGTTGATTGGCAATATCGCCGCACCGTCAAAGCGATTATTGAAGAGCTTAAAAGCACTACAGATCAGTTTTCAGGGGTGGAAATCGAGTATAAATTTCCAGATGCAGGGCCACCAGTTGAGCATGATCTGGTGATTGAAATGTCGGCGCGTACTCCTGAAAATCTTAATGAGGCCGCTAAAATGGTCAGAAAGTGGGCTGATAACAATCCCGCGTTGACTAATATCAGTGATACCTCAAATAAAGAAGGGATTGACTGGCGAATTGATATTCGACGTGATGATGCTTCTCGATTTTCAGCCGATGCGACATTGGTGGGTAACACAGTGCAATTTGTGACTAATGGACTAAAAATTGGTGACTACTTGCCTGATGATGCAAACGAAGAGGTCGATATTCTGGTGCGGTACCCAGAGGATAAACGAGATATTGGTCGATTTGATCAGTTGCGGGTCAACACACCCGCAGGTCTGGTGCCGATAACCAATTTTGCGCAGATAAAACCGGATCACAAACAAGATACGATCAAACGGATTGATGGTCGACGGGTTATCGATATTATGGCGGATCTAAAGGAAGGGTATAATCTGGCCCTTGAATTGCCGAAAGTTACTCAAGCATTGTCGGAACTGAATTTACCTAATGGGGTGGAGTTTAAATTACGAGGGCAAAATGAAGAGCAGGAACATTCCTCAGAATTTCTAAAAAATGCCTTTTTGATCGCGCTGGTGGTTATGGGGTTAATTCTGGTTACGCAATTTAATAGTTTTTACCAAGCATTCCTCATTTTAAGTGCAGTACTGTTTTCAACGGTCGGAGTATTTGCAGGTCTGCTGATTTTCCAAAAACCTTTCGGCATTATTATGTCAGGTATTGGGGTCATCGCCTTGGCCGGCATCGTGGTGAATAACAATATCGTATTGATAGATACTTATAACCAACTGATACGCAGAGGCTTGTCAAAACAAGAGGCCATTTTACGCACTGGTGTTCAGCGTTTAAGGCCCGTTTTATTGACCACAGTGACGACTATTTTAGGGTTATTGCCAATGGTACTGGAGATGAACATCGACTTGATTAACCAGAAAATTGAGTTTGGCGCTCCCAGCACGCAATGGTGGTCACAACTCGCCACGGCCGTTGCGGGAGGCCTTGCTTTTGCCACTGTCTTAACGTTAGTACTGACGCCTTGCTTGTTGATGTTGGGGCGTAAGGAACCACCACCTACTCTTGAAGAGTAATCTGCTCAATCATTACACTATGAGGCCCACATTATTGGTGGGCCTTTTTTATTATTTATTGGCATAGAGTAATTGGCTATAGCGTTCTAGCTTCCCAAGCCTAATTTGAGCATTGGCGATAAAGGTGGTTTTTGCTTGGCCCGTTAAGGATTTAGATTGCGGTAAAGAGACCGTTCTAGGGTTTTTGTGTACACCGTTGACCAAAAATTCATAGTGGAGATGAGGGCCGGTGACTCTTCCAGTCCCTCCTAAAGTACCAATCGTTTGTCCTTGCTTGACTCGTTGACCAGTTTTGACCATACGTCGTTGTAAGTGTAGGTATTTGGTAATGTAGGTGTTGCTGTGACGAATAAACACATAATTACCATTAAATTGGTTGTAACTTGATTTCTCAACCACACCATCGCCGGCGGCCCAAATTGGGGTACCAACTGGCGCGGCATAATCGGTTCCTCTGTGTGCGGTGACTTTTCCTGTGACGGGGTGGCGACGCACAGGATTGAAATTCGATGTCACGCGACGAAAATCGATCGGTGAGCGTAAAAAGGCCTTTTTCATGGCCCGGCCATTTTCGTCATAGTAATTGCCTGTTGCATCGTCCAATATTGCTGTGAACGTCGTACCTTGGTTGGTAAAGGCGGCGGCAATAATATTTCCGCGGCCAATTACCTCACCTTCCACCACCTTTTCTTGGAATAGCAGCTTAAATTGGTCACCTTCACGAATATCTAACGCAAAATCCACATCCCAACCAAATATACCCGCTAACTCCATGATTTGGTTTGCCGTTAAACCCGCGCTTATCCCCGCATTCCAAAAATTTGAAGTAATGATCGCTTCGGCATAGTTGTACTGGAACATCAGCTCTTTTTTATCAAACTCAGAAGTAAAGCCATCGCCCGACTTAGTGATACGAAAGGTTTCAAAGGCGCTAATAATGCGATTGAGTTGAACAAGTTCATTATTTTCATCAAAGCCAAATTGCAGCTCATCTCCTGGCTTAAGTCGTGAAAGCTGGCTGTCAATATCACGATTTGTTGCCGTGAGTTGATAGAGTAAGCGAGCCGAAAGCCCAATTCGCTGAAATAATACGGCGGCACTTTCACCCGATTTAACTTGATAAGTTTCCCAACGCAGCATGGTGGAAGGCGAGATAGATATTCCCGGAGAGAGTGCTTCTGCGTTAATGGTTAATGGATAATGGCGACCAATTTCTAGACGATTCGGATCCTGAGCGAGATCTTCAGGGTTTGGCAGAAATAGCAGCGCGAAAACCATGAGTGCGCTTAAAAAGGCGATGAGGATTCGATGCACCCAAGGGAGACGAGCGAAAATTGAAAGCATATTTAGGTTCGTTTAGTAAATTATAAAGAAATTAGCCAGTTCGTTAGTCTAACTGGTTTCAAAAAGCATCGCTATTCAAGTAAGATGTTCAACTATTAAATTTTGCCAAATCTGTAGGAGTGAACAAGAATGGCGAGTATTGAAGCGGCTTTAGCTGAAATTAAACGCGGCGTTGAAGAGCTAATCCCAGAAGATGAATTGATCGCGAAACTGAAAGAAAACCGTCCACTGCGCATTAAATTAGGTGCTGATCCAACGGCTCCAGATATCCATCTTGGACATACGGTGATCCTCAATAAATTACGTGCATTTCAAGATTTGGGCCATGAAGTCACCTTTTTGATTGGTGATTTCACGGGTATGGTTGGTGACCCAAGCGGTAAAAATACTACGCGTCCACCGCTCACTCGTGACGATGTTTTGCGTAATGCTGAAACCTATAAGACACAAGTGTTTAAGATCCTCGATCCGGCTAAAACGAAAATTCAGTTTAACTCTGAATGGTTGTCTCTATTGGGCGCGGAAGGCATGATCCGTCTTGCATCGAACCAAACAGTGGCACGCATGCTAGAGCGCGATGATTTCAAAAAGCGCTACGCTAATGGCCAGCCTATTGCCATTCATGAATTCATGTATCCACTCCTACAGGGTTATGATTCAGTCGCAATGGAGACAGATGTTGAGCTTGGCGGTACTGACCAAAAATTCAACCTATTGATGGGCCGTGAACTGCAAAAAGCACATGGTCAAAAACCACAAGTTGTCTTGATGATGCCACTGCTTGTTGGTTTGGATGGCGAGAAAAAAATGTCCAAATCAGCGCACAACTACATTGGTGTCAGTGAATCGCCAAGTGAAATGTTTGGCAAAATCATGTCGATCTCTGACACATTAATGTGGAGCTACTACGAGCTGCTTTCTTTCCGTCCATTGGAAGAAGTCGCACAGTTCAAAGCTGATGTTGAAAATGGCACGAACCCACGCGACCTCAAAATCTTGCTGGCGAAAGAGATCATTGCACGTTTTCACTCTAAAGAAGAGGCAGATGCGGCTGAGCAAGAGTTTATCAACCGCTTCCAAAAAGGTGCGATGCCAGAAGAGATGCCAGAATTTGAATTTGCAGCGGGTATTGCTATCACTAACCTGCTCAAAGAGGCGGGTTTAGTGGCTTCAACGTCTGATGCGATGCGAATGATCAAGCAAGGCGGTGCCAAACAAGATGGCGAAAAAATCGACGACAGCAAAAATGTACCAGCCGCGGGGACTTATGTTTACCAAGTCGGCAAGCGTAAGTTCGCACGAGTTACTGTAAAGTAAAAATCACAGTAAAGTGAACCGTCTATTCATCAAAGCGCCTAAGGGCGCTTTTTTGCTGGACCTGATCTTGGCATATTAATTAGTCATTAAATCTCCAATCTGAATGGTGGTTTTTTGTGATTGAGTATGGTTGAAATTGAAACGCATTGGATGCAAAGATCAGAGTGTATTTCGCCAAAGGCTTTGGTACAATTTGCGCACTGCTAATTGAGCAGTACTTTCGGAGATTTTTATGAACAATACCGACCATCCCCCTAGTATGAAGGGAGAAAAATAACCGCTTTCGGTATTGGCGATCTTCGCTCCTACCTTCAGTGGTAGGGCTTATCTTTTCTGATTTACACCTCTCGATTTTTCTCCTGCTCTCTAGTTTGAGATGAAAACCTATCTATGAATTACATTGATGAACAATGACGTCATTGCTCATGAATATATTGCATTTGGGTATCATTTCGATGGTCGTTACCTTTGCCAATCGGGAGATTCGCCATGACGGTAATGAGCAACATTTATATTGAAAATTCACCTAACTTTTCTTTGGAAGAGATTGGTGCGGCTCGTAATGCATTTTTGCAGTACGAACAGCAAAAACAGGTACATTTATTGGCAGTGATGCCTATCGAAGAGGCAGTGGCGATTTTACGTCACTGTACTATTGGTTATGTTCAGCAACTACTCAGTGAATTAGATAAAGGGGGCTATGACATTCGCGCTCGCCATTACGCTAACCAATTGGGGTTTATTTACTCAGAAGTTGAAACGGCACAAAGCTATTTAACCACTAGCGTGATTGAACATGTGAAGCAGCGCATTGGCTGGATTATTGTATTGGCACTACTTGGTATCGTATCCGGGCTGATTATTACCCAGTATGAAGATACATTGAGCCAGCTTGTGCTCTTAGCTGTGTATATGCCTGTTATTGCCGCTGCAGGTGGGAATACTGGCTCGCAAGCTGCGACGTTAGTCGTGCGCGCGTTAGCGGTTGGTGAGTTACGCAAACGTCAATGGTTGCGTGTATTGTGGAAGGAGTGCCGTGTTGCGGTTTGCCTTGCGTTGGCTATCTCTGCGGTGATGGTGGCTCGCATTATGTTGTTTAGTGATGCCAACTCAACCGGAGGCTTTCCACTAGAAAACATTGCGTTTGCAATTGCGGTTGCGCTCTTTATCCAAGTCACCATTTCAACGACAATTGGCGGCTTATTACCCATTGCTGCGCGCGTTTTTAACTTAGATCCTGCGGTATTAGTTAGCCCTGTACTGGCTTCTATCGTCGATATTTCGGGTATGTGGATCTACTTTAACGTGGTGAACTATTCATTAGGACTGAGCTGACTGAACTTAACGACATCTTCAAAGAAGAGCGTCTCAAATTGAGCAATTGGGGCGGTAACACTAGTGTTATCGCCTTGATCTTGCGGATAATAATCAGTGATGAATTGAACAAATAATGTACTCGGTTTTCCTTGTTTATCTAAACCGAAGCCCGCCATGTTATGCGTTCCATAAAGCGAACCACTTTTGGCAATCAGCTGCCCTTGTACAGCTTGGCCACGCATACTACGTCGGTACTGTAAGGTACCGGATTCACCTGCTTTAGGCATGATGTCAATAAGCTTAAGGGTTTGATTATTAATCCAAATGTAATTCAGCACATCCACCATATTTTGTACTGACAGGCGGTTGTTACGTGATAAACCCGAACCATCAGCCAACTGAGCTTGTGCCAAGTTGATGCCTGTTCGAGAAAAAAGGATCTGCTTGATCGCCTCGGTGCCATTACTAAAACTGCCTGGTTGAATAAAAAAATGCTGGCCAAGTGTTTTGGTTAAACTGTCAGCAATCAAATTGTCAGACTCTTTAAGCATCATTTCTAACAACGGGTACAGTGGCATAGATTGATGTGTTGCTATCAATGAATCCTTTTCTATGCTCAGTTCATCTTGCTTTACACCCAGCTTAACCTCGCCTAGTAATTCAATGCCCACTTGTTTGAGTTGCTTATAAATCATACGTGTGGCGTATAAGTTTGGGTCTTGCACGGCAAACTTTAGTGGCAGAGGTTGTGTTCGCTCGGCCAAACAGCCGTCGAGCTGGTAATGGTTCTGCTCTGAAGTACGCAGTTCTAAATCACAGCGAGCGCTCTCTTGTTCAGTCTTAGTAACACTTCTTGCGTAGCTGGTCACGTGAATGGGATAGTGCTCAGGCACATAAACCCGAGTTTTCCCGTTTGGTTGCGTATAAATAGAGGCTTGCACACAATTACCATCCAGAGTGATTGCACTTGATGGGGCGCTATAGCATACCCCCAGAATATCCCAAGGTGATCCAACCGCGCGGTCGTAACCTGAAAAGGCTGAATTATCTAACCAAAGGTTGCCTTTTATTTGTGAGATGCCCTGTTTTTTTAGCTCGCTGAGTAGCTGCTTCATATCTTGGCTGGTTAACGTAGGGTCGCCAGAGAAGTGAATAACAATGTCATCGCCATGTTGAGTTAGCTGAGTCGTGAAGCGAAATTGTTCGCTAAGCTCTAGCGTGGCGGCAAGCGCGGTGAGCATTTTTAAAGTGCTGGCAGGAGGGAAAAGCGTTTGTATGTTATTAGTATCTTGAAAAACCTGTTCAGTGGCTAAAGAGTGAACGAATAAACCCACCCGAGTACCTTGTGGCAGTGTTTGCAAAGGCGTATACGCCAAAGTCGATAAAGGAAAGAAGAACGAGAGGATGAATAAAAAAGCACTGCGGTTTAATAAGAGCATAACACGGCATTTCAGGGCGGAGTGTGCATACAGTATAGCGAGATAAAAAAACGCCTGCTAGCAAGCAGGCGTTTTAAATCTATGACATTAAGCCAAGAATTAGAAGTCGTAACGTAGACCTAGTGCTAGTTCGTCTTCAGATTTAGCTTTACCTACTTTGTCTGAATCAAGTAGGTTGAAGTTGTAAGAGATGTACGAACGGAAGTTAGGTTTGAAGAAGTAAGTTGCATCAACTGCAAAGTTATCAGCTTCATCTGCTTTATTGCCAGAATTTTTAGATTCTAGGTAGTTGTAAGTAGAAGTGAATACAGCTTGACCCATAGTGTATTTTGCTGCTAGCTCATAACCAGTTTTATCTGTTTTGCTATTTGCTGCTTTGTCTTGACCATCAACAAAAGTACCAGCGAAGTAGAAATCAGAGATAGCGTAAGACGCTGCTAGCATATATTGATCAGAAGACGCATTCGCTGCTGTATCTTGATCTGCGTAACCCGCACCTAGCTGAACGCCAGTGTCGCCGATTGCGTAGATAGCTGATAGAGAGTAGCCATCTGCATTGTTGTCTGTGATTGCAGACGTGCTTTCTTGACGGTCAGCAAAACGGTAGCTTGCTTTAACGCCTAGATCAGAAAATTGACCTTTATAAGCAACCATGTTGTCTACGCGGTCTGCTACAGCGATTTTATACGCTGCTGAGTTGCCGTGGTAAGACATGATATCAGTAAAGTCAGTGATAACACCTAGCGCGCCGTCATTTTTACCGTAAGTTACTTCACCGAAGTTACCGCCGATACCAGCATAAGTATAACGGTTTTCTAAATCACCTTTTTGGTCCGCTTTACCGTCGTCAGCAGTAGTAAATTCACCTTCGTAGAAACCAACACCGTATAGGCTATCGTTGATCGCTACTTTACCTAGGAAGTTTAGACGTACGCGAGTTTTATCTTCCGCTTTGCCATCTTTAAGAGAAAGACGTGCTTCTGCGCGGCCGCCCATTTCTAGAGATGTACCGTCTTGGTTGTATAGCTCACCAGCATTTACACCAGTTACTACTGCAGCAGCTGATACTGCTAAAGCAATCAGAGTTTTGTTCATCTTATTAGTCCTAATTTACTGTCCATAAATATTTTTATTTGCGACGTCTATATCGTCCTTCGAGTGCTTTTGAACATTGAGTTGCATAGGTTGGGTTTTGTAAACCTTCACTAACGTACAACCAAACGTTACTAGCATTTCGTGTTCTACTTTTTACTCTTAAGTTCCGAAATTAGTTAGTAAAATGATATAAAACAGGTTTATGAACACCGTTTTATTTTGTGTAAATAAATATCAAGTCTTTGTTTTTTATTTGGTTTATTGGTTTTTATCAACTGGTCTGAATAGTTTGTTTTTTATTTTTTTTTAGTGAAGTGGGTCGGTTTTTTGTGCAAAAACATTCGTGAAAATGAGCTTTGTGTCTGTTTTTTATCACTTTCCCCCAAACTCATTCACAGAAACCTGACAGGGGTCACGTGTGATTTAAGATGATTTAGTCACGAAGTTTGATTACACTGATTAGCAACTATGTTAATCCATGTACTACCTAACCTTTGTTGTGTTGGGTAGTTTTGTTTTGCCCAAATACGAATTTTGGCATTAGAGGTATAAAATGGAAAAAGTTCCAATGACAGTTCGTGGTGAACAATTGCTGCGCGAAGAGTTAGATAGGCTGCTAAAATTACGTCCACAAATTACCCAAGCTATTGCAACCGCACGTGAACTTGGCGACCTAAAAGAAAATGCGGAATATCACGCTGCTCGAGAAGAGCAAGGTATTTGTGAGGCTCAAATTCGTGATATTGAATATAAGCTATCTGTTGCTCAGGTGATCGATATCACTAAAATGGAAAATACAGGCAAAGTGATTTTTGGTTCAACAGTGACATTGATTGACAGTGATACTGATGAAGTGAAACGCTACCAGATTGTGGGTGAAGATGAAGCTGAGATTAAATCTGGGCGCATTTCTGTCAGCTCACCGATTGCCCGCGGTTTGATCGGTAAAATGGAAGGTGATGAGGTGATTATCGCCACTCCTGGTGGTGATAAAGATTTCGAAATCGATAAAGTTGAATACCTCTAATTCATTTCAACAACAATCAAAAAGGTCGCAGTGTGCGACCTTTTTTTGTCTGTATCCATCAGAGTCAGAGCGTCGATAACGCGACTGATTACTTACGAGGGATCTCGATTTTACGTTGCTCGGTTTGACGAAATAGTACGAGAATCTTACCAATGGTTTGTACTTTTTCTGCGCCAGTCTCACGCACGATAGCATCGATAATCAACTGTTTAGTTTCGCGATCTTCGGATGCTACTTTCACTTTGATCAGTTCGTGGTGGTTGAGGGCAATCTCGATTTCCGCTAGAACAGCCTCAGTGAGTCCATTCGCGCCCATCAGTACAACAGGTTTCAAACTGTGTGCTAGGCCTTTAAGGTGCTGCTTTTGTTTGGTGCTTAGGTTCATTATGCGGCCAATTTTATTTAATATAAGGGTTGAAAAAAGCTATTTTAACGCCATCTATCCCTGAAGACTATATTTTCTACCATACTTTCTTGGATGGAAACATTTCAGTTAGGAATCGAATGAGTAAACAGAAGCATTCGGCCAGCTCTAGTCGCTGGTTGAAAGAACATTTTGATGATAAATACGTGAATGAAGCCAAAAAGAGAGGTTATCGTTCGCGTGCTATTTTCAAAATAGAAGAGATTCAAAATAAAGATAAACTGCTTAGGCCAGGAATGACTGTTGTGGATTTAGGGGCGGCTCCCGGCGGGTGGTCTCAATATTCAGCGGGTATCGTCGGTGATAAAGGCCGAGTGATCGCGTGTGATATTTTGCCGATGGATCCTATTGTTGGCGTTGCTTTCTTACAAGGCGATTTTCGTGAAGAGGCCGTGCTGGAAGCACTATTAGATCGTATACAGCCTGATATGGTTGATGTAGTGATGTCAGACATGGCACCTAACATCGCCGGAAATAATTCGGTTGATCAGCCAAGGGCAATGTATTTGGTTGAACTAGCTCTAGATATGTGTCGACAAGTTCTTACTCCAAATGGTAGTTTTGTGGTCAAGGTTTTTCAGGGAGAAGGCTTTGATGATTATGTCAAAGAAGTTCGAAACCTGTTTAAAGTCGTGAAAATAAGAAAACCAGACTCTTCGCGAGCTCGCTCAAGAGAAGTCTTTGTTGTAGCCACTGGTTACAAAGGTTAACGTTTTTGCTGTACAAGGCATAAGTTAACATATGGCTACAGGTTACAAACTGTAGTACCCTACCTTTAATTACAATTAGTTATCGCGAGGCTTACACCTTGAGTGATATGGCAAAAAATTTAATTCTGTGGCTAGTTATAGCTGTCGTTTTAATGTCGGTATTCCAGAGCTTTGGCCCTGGTGATAGTAACGGCAAAGCAGTGGATTACACCACGTTCGTACAGGAAGTTGGCCAAGGCCAGATTCAAGAAGCTCAATTTAACAATAGTGAAATTTCCTTTACTCGTAGAGGCGGTGGTACTCGCTATGTAACTTACATGCCCGTGTACGATCAAAAACTGCTTGATGATTTGATTAATCAAAACGTTAAAGTACAAGGTACACCACCAGAAGAGCAAAGTTTGCTCGGGACCATTTTTATCTCTTGGTTCCCCATGATCCTACTGATCGGTGTTTGGATATTCTTCATGCGTCAAATGCAAGGTGGCGGTGGCAAAGGTGCCATGTCATTTGGTAAGAGCAAAGCTCGAATGATGAGTGAAGAGCAAATCAAAACCACGTTCGGTGATGTGGCTGGTTGTGACGAAGCGAAAGAAGATGTGAAAGAGCTTGTGGATTACTTGCGTGATCCGAGTCGCTTCCAAAAACTGGGTGGGAAAATTCCAACGGGTGTTTTGATGGTTGGTCCTCCTGGTACAGGTAAAACATTACTGGCAAAAGCAATTGCTGGTGAGGCGAAAGTACCGTTCTTCACTATATCTGGTTCTGATTTCGTTGAAATGTTTGTCGGTGTCGGTGCATCTCGTGTACGTGACATGTTCGAGCAAGCGAAAAAGGCTTCACCTTGTATCATCTTTATTGATGAGATTGATGCGGTAGGTCGTCAACGTGGTGCTGGTGTCGGCGGCGGTCACGATGAGCGTGAGCAGACTTTAAACCAAATGTTGGTTGAAATGGATGGTTTTGAAGGCAATGAAGGCGTTATCGTCATTGCGGCAACTAACCGTCCAGACGTTTTAGACCCAGCATTGCTGCGTCCGGGGCGTTTTGACCGTCAAGTGGTGGTCGGTTTACCTGATGTTCGCGGTCGTGAACAGATCTTGAAAGTTCATATGCGTAAAGTACCTTTAGCTGGTGATGTTGAACCTTCATTGATTGCTCGCGGAACACCGGGTTTCTCTGGTGCCGATTTGGCGAACTTAGTGAACGAGGCCGCGTTATTCTCTGCTCGCGGTAACAAACGCAATGTTTCAATGGTTGAGTTTGAGTTAGCAAAAGACAAAATCATGATGGGTGCTGAACGTCGTTCGATGGTGATGTCTGAAGAAACTAAAGCATCAACAGCTTATCATGAAGCAGGACACGCCATTGTTGGTCGTTTGGTGCCTGAACATGACCCTGTTTATAAAGTATCGATTATTCCACGTGGTCGAGCTTTAGGTGTAACGATGTACTTGCCTGAACAAGACAGAGTTAGCATGTCGAAGCTGCATCTTGAGTCTATGATTTCAAGCTTGTATGGCGGTCGTTTAGCGGAAGAGTTAATTTACGGCCCAGAAAACGTTTCAACTGGTGCATCAAACGATATCGAACGCGCGACAGCCATTGCTCGTAAAATGGTTACGCAATGGGGCTTTTCGGAAAAACTTGGCCCATTGTTGTATGCAGAAGATGAAGGTGAAGTCTTCTTAGGGCGCAGCGTGACTCAAACTAAGCATGTGTCTGAAGATACTGCTAAGTTGATTGATGACGAAGTTCGTAAAATTATTGACCGCAACTATGATCGTGCGCGTAAAATCCTTGAAGAAAATATGGATATTATGCATGCAATGAAAGATGCGTTGATGAAATACGAAACGATTGATGCAGGCCAAATTGATGACTTAATGGAGCGTAAAACCGAGATTCGCGAACCTGCAGGTTGGGCTGATCAAGCCAAAGCTCAAGCAGAAAAAGCGGAAGCGGAAAAAGCTCAAGAGCCAAAAGTAGAGCCAGCAGTAGAAGACGAAGTAGCCACTGAGTCCTCAGAAAAGAAAGATGCTGAGTAATCGTTAATATTCAAATTAAACCCCGAGCTTTCTCGGGGTTTTTGTGTTTTAGAGCAAAATGAAGATTCAAACCCCAACAAAGACACTTATCCTCGATCGTCCTCATGTCATGGGTATCTTGAACATGACACCGGATTCATTTTCCGATGGTGGAAAATTTAACTCGCTAGATTTGGCACTAGAGCATGCCGATAAAATGATTGCCGCAGGTGTCAGCATTATTGATATTGGAGGGGAGTCAACTCGGCCGGGAGCTCCAGAAGTGACTCTCGATGACGAATTATCTCGTGTTATTCCTATTATTAAAGCTATTCGTGCAAAATATGACGTCTGGATTTCAATTGACACTAGTAAAGCTGAAGTGATGCGTCAGGCGGTTGAGGCTGGTGCTGACTTGATTAATGATGTTCGTGCACTGCAAGAGCCGGGGGCATTAGAGGTTGCGGCTAAAGCACAAGTGCCTGTCTGTATCATGCATATGCAAGGCCAGCCACGAACGATGCAAACCAGCCCACATTATCAAGATGTGTTAGCGGATGTTAAGCTCTTTCTAGAAGATCGAGTCGCAGCGTGCGAGCGCGCGGGGATCGCGCGTGCAAATATTATCCTCGACCCCGGTTTTGGATTTGGCAAAACCATTGAGCATAATTATTATCTGCTTGCACATCTAGACGCATTTCATCAGCTAGGTTTGCCGATATTGGCTGGGATGTCCCGTAAGTCAATGATTTTTAAACTACTCAATAAAAAACCAGCTGAATGTATGGTGGCGAGCGTTACCTGCGCGGCTGTAGCTGCAATGAAAGGTGCACAGATTATTCGTGTCCATGATGTGAACGAAACCATTGAAGCAATGAAAATAGTACAAACCATTATTCAAAATAGTTAACAATAATAATTAAGGAAAAATCATGTCTGACAAAAGACGTTACTTTGGTACAGATGGTGTCCGCGGTAAAGTTGGACAGTATCCTATCACTCCCGATTTCGTATTAAAACTTGGCTGGGCGGCTGGACGTGTATTGGCAAAACAAGGCACGAAAAAAGTCATTATTGGTAAAGATACGCGTATTTCAGGTTATATGCTTGAGTCGGCTCTAGAAGCGGGCTTAGCCGCTGCAGGATTAAAGGCGATTTTTACCGGACCTATGCCGACACCAGCTGTTGCTTACCTGACTCAAACCTTTCGTGCAGAAGCGGGGATCGTTATCTCAGCGTCGCATAACCCTTATTACGATAACGGCATCAAATTCTTCTCATCCGAAGGGACTAAATTACCTGATGAAATTGAATTGGAGATCGAAGCTGAATTGGATAAACCGATTGAGTGTGTCGAGTCTGCCGAACTTGGTAAGGCTTCACGTATGGTCGACGCTGCAGGGCGGTATATCGAGTTTTGTAAAAGTACCTTTCCATCGCAATGGAATTTATCAAAGCTGAAAATCGTCGTTGACTGTGCTCATGGTGCCACCTATCACATCGCGCCTAATGTCTTTAAGGAACTTGGCGCTGAAGTGATAGCAATGGGGGTTGAGCCAGATGGTCTGAATATTAATGACGAAGTTGGAGCAACGGATGTCCGTGCGTTGCAACAGCGCGTTGTGGCAGAAAAAGCAGATTTAGGACTGGCATTTGATGGTGATGGCGATCGCTTAATTATGGTTGATGAGCTTGGCAATAAAGTAGATGGAGATCAAATTGCCTATATCATCGCCCGTGATGCCCTGAGACGTGGAGAATTAAAAGGTGGTGTTGTTGGAACACTAATGACAAACCTTGGTATGGAAAACGGCTTAAAGCAGTTAGGTATCCCTTTTGTGCGAGCGGCGGTTGGTGACCGTTATGTGATGGAAAAATTGCTGGCAAAAGGTTGGAAAATTGGCGCAGAAAATTCAGGGCACATCATACTGCTAGACAAAGTGACTACGGGTGATGCGATTGTTGCGGCGTTGCAAGTTCTTGCTTCCGTTGTGGGCAGTGAAATGTCGCTCAATGAACTGGCTAAAGGCATGACGCTTTACCCGCAGGTTTTAGAAAACGTACGTTTTAGTGGTGATTCCAACCCATTAGAAGCCGAAGCGGTAAAAGCAGCTGTAGCTGCCGTAGAAGCGGAACTTGGTAGCCAAGGTCGAGTGCTCTTGCGTAAATCAGGTACTGAACCTTTATTGCGCGTGATGGTGGAAGGGGAAGATGCTGAGCTAGTAAAAAATTCAGCATTAAAGATAGCTCAAGCGGTTAAAGATAATTGCTAACCAGGCAAATAATATGAGTTAACCTAGGATTTCATGACCGTAATTCGGCTTGAAATCTTATGGTTAGCTATACACATAGGGTGTTGTTGCCCTTTTTTTAACCGCTTGAAGCATAAACTCCATTTTTTTATAAAATACTCCTTGTCAGCATGGGATGCATTCGTTAGTATTGCGTCCGCCTTCGTTGAGGAGGTCGCTAGCCTTGTTCAAGTCAGTTGATAAGAACGGCGCTGGCTCAACTATTTGGAACATAGGTGGAAGTAATGTTTACAGTTCTACTTGTGATTTACCTGTTGGCAGCGCTTGGTATCATTGGCCTAGTGTTAATTCAACAAGGTAAAGGCGCAGATATGGGAGCCTCTTTCGGTGCTGGCGCGTCAAACACTGTGTTTGGTGCTAGTGGCTCAGGAAATTTCCTAACCCGAATGACTGCAATTTTTGCAACCGTATTCTTCATTCTTAGTTTGGCATTGGGCAATTTGTCTACGCATAAAACTGAATCACAATGGATTGACCCAACTAAAGGTCAAGTGATTGAGCAAACTACGGATACAGCGAGTGACGTTCCAGTAAAATCTGGTGACGAAATCCCGCAATAACTTATCTTAGATAAGTACAAATAATTGCCGAGATGGTGAAATTGGTAGACACACTAGCATGAGGTGCTAGCGCCTTAGGTGTGAGGGTTCGAGTCCCTCTCTCGGCACCATTATTTACAAACTTGTAAATCACTTGATAGAGCGTATAATGCTCGCAAGTCGGACGCGGGGTGGAGCAGCTTGGTAGCTCGTCGGGCTCATAACCCGAAGGTCGTCGGTTCAAATCCGGCCCCCGCAACCAATTCTTTTTGGGTTTTGGATGCAAGTTTGTGCAGTGTCAACCTCACTGCAATTGAGAATTTAGATTCTCAATCATCAGGGTCCAGCAACAAAAAACCCCGACTAATCGGGGTTTTTTGTTATCTGAGTTTCTCAAGTATGAGATTTTCAGATAGTTGCTTGGAATTTAAATTGGGCTCTGTGCCCTTTTTTTGTTTCTGGAGTGGTTTAAATGACTGGTTTAGAAAGACAACTTACTGAAATGCTTGACGCTCCAGTAGCGGCATCAGGTTATGAGTTAGTTGGATTAGAATTTATTCGTGCCGGAGAGCACTCAACATTACGCATCTATATTGATCATGAAAACGGTATTAACGTTGATGATTGCGCAGAAGTGAGCCATCAAGTGAGTGCTGTGCTCGATGTTGAAGATCCAATTTCTGTGGCTTACAACCTAGAAGTTTCTTCACCAGGTTTAGAGAGACCACTTTTTAAAGCAGCGCATTATGAACAGTTTATTGGTCACGAAGTCAGCATCGTTTTGAAAATGGGTGTCGGCAACCGCCGCAAATGGAAAGGAATTATCCATTCTATTGATGGCGAAACCGTTGCAATTAGCGTTGATGGGAAAGAAGAACTATTTGCGCTAAGCAATATTTCTAAAGCTAACCTGATCCCTAAATTTTAGTTCTCCTAGAGAAAAGAGCTTAAGAGGCTAGATTAAATGAGTAAAGAAATTTTAGCGGTAGTTGAGGCGGTTTCGAACGAGAAGGCCGTACCTCGTGAGCGTATTTTTGAGGCGCTTGAAACTGCGCTTGCCACATCAACAAAGAAGAAACATGAAATTGAAGTCGATGTACGTGTTGCTATCGACCGTAAAACGGGTGAGTTTGAAACTTTTCGCCGTTGGTTAATCGTTGAAAATGTTGAACATCCAACAAAAGAAATTTCATACGATGCAGCTAAATACGACGACGAAACAGCTGAACTTGGTCAATATATTGAAGATCAAATTGAATCAGTGACCTTTGACCGTATTACAACACAAACAGCAAAACAAGTTATCGTACAAAAAGTGCGTGAAGCTGAACGTGCGCAAATCGTCGAACAGTTTATTGATAACGAAGGTGAGTTGGTTACTGGCGTTGTTAAGAAAGTAAACCGTGATTCGGTTATTTTGGATTTAGGTAATAACGCTGAAGCGGTTATTTTACGTGATGACCAGCTACCGCGTGAAAACTTTCGTCCAGGTGACCGAGTTCGTGGTCTGCTATATGCTGTACGCCCTGAAGCGCGCGGATTCCAACTCTTCATTACTCGTTCAAAACCAGAAATGCTCGCTGAGCTATTCCGTGTAGAAGTGCCAGAAATCGGTGAAGAGCTGATTGAATTGAAAGCCGCGGCTCGTGATCCGGGTTCGCGTGCGAAAATTGCAGTCAAAACCAATGACAAACGCATTGACCCTGTGGGCGCGTGTGTCGGTATGCGTGGAGCACGTGTTCAAGCCGTATCGAGTGAGCTCGGCGGTGAGCGCATTGATATCGTTCTTTGGGATGATAACCCAGCTCAATTTGTTATCAATGCAATGGCACCAGCAGATGTTGCATCGATCATCATGGATGAAGATACGCACTCAATTGATATTGCTGTTGAAGCGGATAACCTAGCGCAAGCAATCGGTCGTAATGGTCAAAACGTACGTCTCGCTTCTCAACTGACTGGTTGGGAATTGAATGTTATGACGGTTGCTGATCTACAGAAAAAACATCAAGAAGAATCGATGGCTTCTATTGAAAACTTTATGAAGTACCTCGATATCGAGCAAGACTTCGCTGAGTTATTGGTTGAAGAAGGCTTCTCAACGCTTGAAGAAGTGGCTTATGTGCCAGTTGCTGAGCTACTTGAAGTTGACGGCCTAGATGAAGATATCATCGAAGCATTGCGTACTCGCGCGAAGAATGCGTTGACCACGATTGCGCTAGCACAAGAAGAGTCTTTTGAAGGGCTAGAGCCAGCAGAAGATCTGCTCGCACTAGAAGGTTTAGAGCGTGAAATGGCCTTTAAACTCGCAGCGAAAGGCATAGTCACATTAGAAGATCTTGCTGACCAAGGTATTGATGACCTCGAAAATATTGAAGGTCTAACAGAAGAGCGTGCAGGTCAATTGATCATGGCAGCGCGCAATATTTGTTGGTTTAGCGAAGAAGAATAATTCTCAGCAAGGGGAGAGAGCGGCATGACACAACTTACAGTTAAAGCACTGAGTGAAGAAATTGGTACGCCAGTTGACCGCTTGTTAGAACAACTTGCTGATGCAGGCATGAACAAAACGAGTTCTGATAACGTTTCTGATGATGAAAAGCATAAGCTACTGTCACATCTTAGAAAAGAGCACGGTGATACCACTGGTGACTCAGAGCCGACTCGTTTGACGTTGCAGCGAAAAACACGCAGCACATTGAGCGTCAATGCCGGCGGCGGCAAAAGTAAGAATGTTCAAGTTGAAGTGCGTAAAAAACGTACCTACGTTAAGCGCAGTGCAGTAGACGATGAAGCAACACGTGAAGCGGAAGAAGCCGCGCAACGTGAAGCACAAGAATTAGCAGCGCGTGAAGCACAAGCAAAAGCAGAGCGCGAAGCCGAAGAAAAAGCAAAGCGTGAAGCCGAAGAAAAAGCGAAGCGTGAGGCACAAGAGAAAGCGAAGGTTGAAGCACAAACGAATGCAACAGCTAACGCGGATGAGAAAGCAAAACGTTCTGCAGTGAAACCAGAACTTTCTGCTGAAAATAAAATGAAGCAAGAAGCAGCGCGAAAAGAAGCCGAAGAGCTTAAACGTCGTCAAGAAGCCGAAGCATTACGTAAAGCTGAAGAGGAAAGTCAGCGCCAGCTAGAAATAGCACGTGAATTGGCTGAGAAGAATAAAGAGCGTTGGTCTGCTGAAGAAGAGAAAAAGGGTAGTATGGAAGAAAATACAGATTACCATGTTACGACTTCAACGTATGCACGTGAAGCCGAAGATGAAGCAGATCGCCGTGAAGAAGGTGCTAGCCGTAAATCTACGAAAGCTAATAAGAGCAAAATCTCATCTCAGGATGATAAGCAAGAGCGCGGTACGCGCCGAGGCAAAGCTCGTAAAGGTCGTATGGCTAAACCTGCATCGATGCAACATGGTTTTGATAAAACAGCGGTTGTCGCTAAGCAAGATGTTGTGATCGGTGAAACGATTGTTCTTTCGGAACTGGCAAACAAAATGTCAGTGAAAGCAACTGAAGTTATCAAAGTGATGATGAAGATGGGCGCAATGGCAACCATCAACCAAGTGATCGACCAAGAAACCGCGCAATTAGTCGCTGAAGAAATGGGTCATAAAGTTCTCATCCGCAAAGAGAATGAACTGGAAGAAGCGATCCTTTCTGACCGTGATAACAAGTTTGAAGCAGTACCTCGTGCGCCAGTTGTGACCATCATGGGTCACGTTGACCACGGTAAGACATCAACACTTGATTACATCCGTCGCACACACGTTGCATCAGGCGAGGCCGGTGGTATTACTCAGCACATTGGTGCTTACCACGTTGAAACACCAAACGGTATGATCACCTTCCTTGATACTCCTGGACACGCTGCGTTTACTTCAATGCGTGCTCGTGGTGCTCAAGCGACAGATATCGTTGTATTGGTTGTTGCAGCAGATGATGGCGTGATGCCACAAACGGTTGAAGCGATTCAACATGCGAAAGCGGCGAATGTGCCACTTATCGTTGCAGTGAACAAAATCGATAAAGATGGCGCGAACCCAGATGGCGTGAAAAATGAGCTTGCTCAACACAACATTATTCCTGAAGAGTGGGGCGGTGAGAACATGTTTGTTCACATCTCTGCGAAACAGGGAACTAATATTGATGGCCTACTAGAAGCTATCCTACTTCAAGCGGAAGTTCTTGAGCTTCATGCTGTTAAAGATGGTATGGCGTCTGGTGTGGTGGTTGAATCTCGTCTTGATAAAGGCCGTGGCCCTGTAGCAACCGTTCTTGTTCAATCAGGAACACTACGCAAAGGCGACATCGTACTGTGTGGTCAAGAATATGGCCGTGTTCGTGCGATGCGCGACGAAACTGGTAACGAAGTTACGGAAGCGGGCCCATCAATTCCTGTTGAAATTCTAGGTTTGTCTGGTGTTCCAGCTGCCGGTGATGAAGCAACAGTAGTTCGTGATGAGCGTAAAGCACGTGAAGTGGCAAATTATCGTCAAGGTAAATTCCGTGATGTGAAGCTTGCACGTCAGCAGAAATCTAAGCTTGAAAACATGTTCTCTAACATGACAGCGGGCGAAGTGGCTGAACTGAACGTGGTACTAAAAGCAGACGTTCAAGGTTCGGTTGAAGCCATTGCTGATTCACTGCGTAACCTTTCAACTGATGAAGTGAAAGTGAACATCGTGGGTTCTGGTGTGGGTGGTATCACAGAAACTGACGCAGTACTTGCAGCAGCTTCTAACGCTATCGTACTTGGCTTTAACGTTCGTGCTGATGCATCAGCTCGTCGTACTATCGAATCTGAAAACTTAGACCTACGTTACTACTCAATCATTTATCAATTGATTGATGAAGTAAAAGCGGCCATGAGCGGCATGCTAGCACCAGAGTTTAAGCAAGAGATCATTGGTCTTGCTCAGGTTCGTGAAGTATTTAAATCACCTAAACTAGGTGCAGTTGCTGGTTGTATGGTGACTGAAGGCGTTATCAAACGTAATAGCCCTATCCGTGTTCTACGTGATAACGTGGTTATCTACGAAGGTGAGCTTGAATCGCTACGTCGCTTTAAAGATGACGTGCAAGAAGTGAAGAATGGCTACGAATGTGGTATCGGCGTTAAGAACTACAATGATGTTCGCGTTGGTGACCAAATCGAAGTCTTCGAAACAGTGGAAATTAAACGTACACTGGATTAATTGACTGACGTTGCTGTATTGAAATAGACAGTAATCGGTTGTTGAATACACCATGGGGGGCTGGGTTGAACCATCCCCCCATTCTTTCTATATGTGAGAAAAGATATGTCAAAAGAATTTAGCCGCACGCAGCGCGTATCCCAACAGCTGCAAAAAGAACTCGCCATGATCATACAACGTGAAGTCCGTGACTCACGCTTAGGTATGGTGACTATTTCAGAAGTCGAAGTGTCACGTGACCTTGCTTATGCAAAAGTGTTTGTGACGTTTCTATGCGTTGGTGAGCAGACCCCAGAAAGCTGCTTAGCTGCGTTAAAAGAGCATGAAGTTCATATCCGCATGATGCTTGGCAAACGTATTCGCTTACGTTTGACACCAGAAATTCGCTTCACTTATGACAATACTTTGGTTGAAGGTATGCGCATGTCCAACTTGGTGACTGAAGTGGTCAGCAATGATAAGCGCAGACAGAAAGATGCAGGGCGTGAAGATGAAGCGTCTGCAGAAGAAGGGAATGAATAGATGGCTCGTCGTCGTAAAGGTCGCCCAATTAACGGGGTAATTTTACTGGATAAGCCAACGGGTATCTCCTCGAATGATGCCTTACAAAAAGTAAAACGTATTTATTTTGCAGAAAAAGCCGGACACACTGGCGCGCTCGATCCCTTGGCAACAGGAATGTTGCCTATTTGCCTTGGTGAGGCGACAAAATTCTCTCAGTTTTTACTTGATTCAGATAAGCGTTATCGAGTCATTGCAAAACTGGGTGAGCGAACCAATACCTCTGATTCAGACGGAGAGGTAGTGGAAACACGTCCAGTCAATGTGCAATTAAATACCCTGCGAGAGTGCATCGAGCGTTTTCGTGGTGAAACCGACCAAATTCCGTCAATGTTTTCCGCACTGAAGTATCAAGGCCGTCCTCTATATGAATACGCTCGTGAAGGCATTGATATTCCTCGCGAATCTCGAAAAATCACTGTCTATGATATTGAATTGATCCGTTTCGAAGGTGATGAAGTTGAAATGGATGTGCACTGTTCGAAAGGCACGTATATCCGCACTATCGTGGATGACTTAGGTGAAATGCTTGGTTGTGGCGCACATGTGACCATGCTGCGTCGTACTGCGGTCGCGAAGTACCCATATGAGAAGATGGTGACTTTAGAGCAACTTGATGCATTGCTGCAACAGGCGCTGCGTGATGATGTCGCACCGAAAAATGTGTTGGACTCGTTATTGATGCCAATGGACAGTGCGGTGCAAGATTTGCCGGAAGTTAACCTTATTCCTGAGTTGGCAGACATGGTACAACATGGCCAACCAGTGCAAGTGTTGGGTGTGCCACTTGATGGCACAGTGCGCATGACCATGGGTGAAGAGAAACTCTTTATCGGTGTGGGTGAAATTGACCAAGATGGTCGTGTTGCGCCTAAGCGATTGGTCGTTTTTAGAGACGAAGAGTCGCTTTAAATAGCTATTGCTTAACGTTGGGGATTTCCCTATAATCCCGGCTTCGCGTAGCGGCTGAATCAGAGATTGGCTGCTACACCTTTAAACTTACTCTTATTAGGAGAGCATTATGTCTCTGAATGCAGAAACTAAAGCGGCAATCGTTGCTGAATACGCACGTGGCGAAGGCGACACTGGTTCACCAGAAGTACAAGTAGCACTACTAACTGCTTCTATCAACCACCTACAAGGTCACTTCAAAACTCACAAAGGCGATCACCACAGCCGTCGTGGTCTACTACGTATGGTTTCAAGCCGTCGTAAGCTTCTAGACTACCTAAAAGGTAAAGATTTAGGTCGTTACCAAGACCTAATCAAACGTCTTGAGCTACGTCGCTAAGATCAGTTTGTTCAGAAAAGGGGCTTTTAGCCCCTTTTTTGTTATCTAAATTTGGCACAATCTCTCCTAAGTCGCTATACTACCCGCCGTTAAAGTGTGTTGTATGTACTTTAACGCTTCATACTCATAGCATTACAGTCACCGAAGTCGGCCAGCAGGTCGCGGCTATTAAAAGTAGCGTTCAGATACCAGTGGGAGCGGCAAGCCCAACGCTTTGTTTCCCCGTGATATAGAGCCTATTTTTACTAGTCGCGATTCGTAATGTCTTGAGTGTTATTTCATTCAATCTAGAGGCAACTCTAGAGCAAGGATAAACAATGTTTGATAAACCAGTAGTGAAATCATTCCAATACGGTAATCATACCGTCACTCTAGAAACCGGCGTTATCGCACGCCAAGCTACATCGGCCGTTATGGTTACTATGAACGATACCGCGGTATTCGTGTCTGTTGTTGGTAAAAAAGAAGCAGTAGAAGGCCAAGACTTCTTCCCGCTTACCGTTAACTACCAAGAGCGTACTTACGCAGCGGGTAAAATTCCAGGTGGCTTCTTCAAGCGTGAAGGTCGTCCATCAGAAGGCGAAACTTTGACTGCGCGTCTGATTGACCGCCCAATTCGTCCTCTTTTCCCTAATGCATTTAAAAATGAAGTTCAAGTCATCGCGACAGTGATGTCTGTAAACCCAGACGTTCAACCTGATATCGTGACTATGATTGGTACTTCAGCGGCACTTGCTATCTCTGGTATTCCATTCAATGGTCCTATTGGCGCGGCGCGCGTGGGTCACATTGATGGTCAATTAGTGCTTAACCCAAGCATGACCGAGCTTGCTGTATCTCGTCTTGATCTTGTGGTTGCAGGTACAGACAACGCGGTACTGATGGTTGAGTCAGAAGCGGATAACCTAACTGAAGAAGAAATGCTAGCAGCGGTTGTTTACGGCCACGACCAACAACAAGCTGTGATTAAAGCGATCAATGAATTTGCTGCTGAAGTTGCCACTCCAGCTTGGGATTGGGTTGCTCCTCAAGAGAACACAGTACTTAACAGCAAGATCGCTGAACTAGCAGAAGCTAAGCTTGTTGAAGCTTACAAAATCACTGAAAAAATGGCTCGTTACGACCGTATTCATGAAATTGCTGCTGAAGTAAACCAAGTGATTCTTGCTGAAGATCCTGAAGCAAATGCGAAAGAAATCCACACTATCTTCCACGATCTAGAGAAGACGGTTGTACGTCGTAGCATTATTGCTGGCAACCCACGTATTGACGGTCGTGAAAAAGACATGGTTCGTGCGCTAGACGTACGCACTGGTATTCTTCCTCGTACTCACGGTTCTGCACTATTTACTCGTGGTGAAACTCAGGCAATCGTAACCGCTACTCTTGGTACTCAGCGTGATGCTCAAATCATCGATGAGCTAACAGGTGAGCGTAAAGATAACTTCCTACTACACTATAACTTCCCTCCATACTGTGTTGGAGAAACTGGTTTTGTAGGCTCTCCTAAGCGTCGTGAAATCGGCCACGGTAAATTGGCTAAGCGTGGTATCGCTGCCGTTATGCCTTCAGTGGAAGAGTTCCCATACACAGTTCGTGTCGTATCAGAAATCACAGAATCTAACGGTTCATCTTCAATGGCTTCGGTATGTGGTACTTCTCTTGCTCTGATGGATGCAGGTGTACCAATCAAGTCTTCAGTTGCAGGTATTGCAATGGGTCTTGTTAAAGAAGGCGATGATTTCGTTGTTCTTTCTGACATTCTTGGTGATGAAGATCACCTAGGTGACATGGACTTTAAAGTAGCGGGTACTAACCAAGGTATCACTGCACTGCAAATGGACATTAAGATCGAAGGTATCACCAAAGAGATCATGCAAATTGCGCTAAACCAAGCACAAGGTGCACGTAAGCATATCCTTTCTGTGATGGATCAAGCGATCTCTGGTGCTCGTGCTGAGATTTCTGAATTTGCACCACGCATTTACACCATGAAGATCAGCTCTGAGAAAATCAAAGACGTGATCGGTAAAGGTGGTGCTGTGATCCGTGCTCTAACTGAAGAGACGGGCACAACCATCGAAATCGAAGATGACGGTACAATCAAGATTGCGGCAACCGATAGCGCTCAAGCTAAAGAAGCGATTCGTCGCATTGAAGAGATCACGGCTGAAGTTGAAGTCGGCGCTATCTATACTGGTAAGGTCGCTCGTCTGGCTGATTTTGGCGCGTTCGTTAACATTCTTCCTGGTAAAGATGGTCTGGTACACATTTCTCAAATCGCGGATCAACGCATCGAGAAAGTCTCTGATTACTTGAAAGAAGGCCAAGAAGTTCAAGTTAAAGTACTTGAAATCGACCGCCAAGGCCGTGTTCGTCTAAGCATGAAAGAAGCGGTAGAGAAACCAGCTGAAGAAGTTGTTGCAGCACCAACGGCTGAATAAGGCCACTTTAAGCTTGAGAAGCACGGCGCTTTAGTCGCCTTTTCAACATAAAGCATGATATAAAGGGAGCGTTATTCGCTCCCTTTTTCATGCCTAGATTAATGCGATACACCCACTTATCTTGGGCTTTGGGGTACACAGGAGTTTTATTTGTGAAATGGTTTCCAACGGCCGCATTGAGTGCTTTGATACTGATAATGTCGGGCTGCGCGTCAACTCAAAATGACAATCAAAGTCAATGGGTATACCCTCCGATGGCAGTGCCATTGCAGTCTTCATTACAGCAACAAGTTCAGATAGCGCGTTTGACGCAACTGTTACAACGTACTGATCTGCCTGATGATGTGCGGGCCAAAATGTTTTATGAGCGTGGTAACAACTACGACAGTGTTGGGCTACGCACTTTAGCACGTTTAGATTTTGAGCAGTCGCTCGCGCTTAACCCGGCGCAGCCTGATATCTTTAATTTATTAGGCGTGTATTACACGCAAGTTGCAGAGTTTGATGCCGCTTATGAGGCATTTGATTCGACATTAGAACTTGAACCTGACAATTTTTACGCTGAGCGTAACAGAGCCATCGCACTTTATTACGGCGACCGTACAGAACTTGCGTTAGAAGAGATTCGCGCACATTATCAACATGATCCTAGCGATCCCTTCCGTGCATTGTGGCTATATATTATTCAAAGTGAAAGCGAGCCTTTGCAGGCACGTGTGGATCTCTTCAATCGCTATCAAGTTCGAGATGATCAATGGGGATGGCTCTTGGTTGCGTTAACGCTTAAAGAGATATCGGAAGAGCAAGCTTTTAAGATGATCTTAGAAGAAGGCAGCGGTAATGCGATACAAGCACAGCGTTTAACTGAAGTCTATTTTTATCTCGCTAAGCGTTACCAACAAGAGGGAAATTACGCGCACGCGATCGCCTTGTACAAGCTTGCGTTGTCATTTAACGTCTACGAATATGTTGAGCATCGATACGCTTATCTTGAATTGGGGAAAATTTTCCAGCAAGTAAGAGCCGACTATTTAGCTAAGGCGAAAGCAGAACAGCCAGAGTCTCAGCAATAAATACCTTGCTATATCCTTTCCCTTAAAGCCGCTGACTTTTTCAGCGGCTTTTTTGTTGCTTAACGATCTAAAGATCCATAAAATAGTTAGCCTTGATAACCATTTTGATTTGAAAAACAGTGAAACTAGAAGCTAACTTAGAAAAATTAGAGCGTTTTAGTGCCAAAATCTGGCGTCGGTATAGCAAAGCTGATCCCATTTCACAATTGAGCTTTAATGAATATGATTACCTTAAAGTGATTCAAAGCTCTTCTTTGCCACTGCGCTTAACTGATTTAGCTAATGAGATGGAAGTGAGTAAACCATCGGTATCAAATATGGTTAAAAGGCTTAAAAATAAAGGGTTAGTTCAGACGGCACAATGCCAAGATGATGCGCGTTCTTACCGAGTTTCTCTCACCGATACTGCGCGTGAGCATTTAGCGGATGAAGCGAAAGTGTACGCTGTTGTCGCAGAGCAAGTGACTAAGCATCTCTCGGAAGAAGAAGCACTGTGTTTTAATATGTTGTTATCCAAAGTATTACTTTAATTTACTTATATAGTTAGCTTTGCTAACTATGGTGTCTGTTATGAAAAATTCAATTTACCGCCAATTTTGGCGCTATACCATTCCGACCGTGGCAGCTATGTTAGTCAATGGCTTGTATCAAGTGGTGGATGGTATTTTTATTGGTCATTATGTTGGTGCTGAGGGATTGGCGGGCATTAACGTTGCGTGGCCTATTATTGGCTTTATTTTAGGGCTTGGCATGTTGGTGGGCGTAGGAACTGGTGCTCTGGCTTCGATCAAGCAAGGTGAAGGGAACATGGCGGCAGCCAAGCAAGTGCTTGCTACTGGCCTATTGTTGCTTGTGATGCTAGCTCCCGTGGTGGCGACAATTCTATGGTTTCTTGCGGACGATTTCATTGCGTGGCAAGGCGTTGAAGGACGAGTCTACGAACTTGGCTTGCAATATTTGCAGGTATTAGTGATCGCTTGTGTCTTTACGCTTGGCTCTATTGCGATGCCTTTCTTGTTACGAAACGACGACAGCCCTAATTTAGCCACATTGCTGATGGTGAGTGGTGCGATAATCAATATTCTCTTTGATTATCTGTTTATTGCCGTTTTACATTGGGAACTTACTGGTGCCGCCATAGCAACGGCACTCGCACAATTAAGTGTGACTGTATTGGGCATAGGCTATTTCTTTTCGACGCGAGCCAAGTTGCAGCTGTCACTCTCGGTGATGAGGGTGCAATGGTCGTTGTTACCTAAGATTGTTGCGATTGGTACTTCAAGCTTTTTTATGTATGCCTACGGTTCGATGATGGTGGCGGTGCACAACAGTCTATTTGCTCACTATGGCAGCGCAGTACTTGTTGGGGCATACGCGATATTAGGCTATATCGTCACGGTTTATTACTTAACGGCAGAGGGCATCGCGAATGGTATGCAGCCGTTAGTTAGCTTCAATTATGGTGCCAAAAACTATCTTCATATTAGAAAACTGCTCAAAATTGCAATGAGCATTGCTGTGCTTGGCGGGCTGGGTTTTGTGGTGCTGCTGAACTTGTTTTCCACTCAGGTTGTTGCGGTCTTCAATTCAACTGACCCGCAATTGATGGCAAGCGCTGTACTGGGCTTAAAACTGCATATGTTCGCGCTGTTTTTGGATGGATTTTTAGTTGTCGCCGCCGCCTTTTATCAAGCGACCAATCGCGGCAGTAAGGCGATGTTTGTCACCATTGGTAATATGGCGATCCAACTACCGTTCTTGTATTTGTTACCTAAGTTATATGGTGTGACTGGTGTGTGGATTGCCTTCCCCATTTCCAATATTGCGTTAAGTTTGGTGGTGGGTTTGATGTTGTGGCGAGATTTGCGTGCACTACCTTGTGATAACGCAAAGCAAACCGTGTTCGCTTAACAAGAGCCTCCCCCTTGTCTCTAGGGGGAGGCTACGCTCAGCTTTGTTGAATCGCTAGGCCCGGTAATTGATGCCAATAGCCGTTACATTGGTGATTGGTTAAAGGGGAGGGATGCTCTCCTTTTTCATTGGCCTTGAACTGCGACAGATGTTCGAATGTCTCAAGGCCTAGTGGGCTTAAACGAACGACATCGACTAATCCCGCCATACTTGGTAAATCATTAGCAAGGTTATAGCAATAGCCCGACTGGGTTTGGATACCGTTGAGGTTAAATACCGCTTGGCCTTCTTGGCTGTGAACCTGAATTCCGGTTGGATACTTGATACAGCAAGTCTCACATTCATCCTTCGCGCGATTTTCAGCCCGTGCGGTAAAGCAGCGTGCGGAGTAAGCCAGTGGCAGGTATCCGTGGCTAAAAACTTCTACTTCAAACTGGTTTTTGATACCAAGCTCATCACATTGTTGCAATACATTGATTAGCCAATCACGGGAGAGTTCAACAGGCATGCACCAACGGATCATCCCTTGCTTTAGGAACAGTTGCAGTGTGCGCGCGTTGTAAGCATTCACGGCGGGCCCAACCACAAAAGGAAGGCGTTTTTCACTGGCGAGTTGAATCGCCGAAACGTCATTTGCTTCAATCGCAAAATCGCCATTCTCAATATACTTTTTCATCACATTGATTTCGCTCGGCGCTTCCAGTAGCGCCATGGTTGAGATCACAACCTGTTTACCCGCTTGTGAAAGCGCTTTGGCGATCTCAAACCAGTGTTGTGGTTTTATCTCACGTCGCTTGGAGCAGACCGATTCACCCAAATAGATCACATCAGCAGGGCTATTGATTGCCTGTTGATAAAAACTTTCTACCTCTTGTTTGGGCCAGAAATAGAGTAAAGGACCCAGCGCATATTTCATTCTCTTCTCCATTCTCTTATTGCCATTGGCGATGGTACGCGCCGAGTGTCGTTTGCGTGCCTTCAGAAACGTTGGCTAAGGCGGTATTCCAAGCCGTTTCTACTTGGTAGGCTTGTGGATTTGCTTGGTAGCGATCAATCGCCGCTCGCCAGGTTTTAGTCACTTGCTCCACATATGCAGGGCTACGTTGGCGACCTTCAATTTTGACGGAAGCAACGTTGGCTGCAAACAGTTCTGGTAATAGTGATAACGTATTTAAACTGGTTGGTTCTTCCAGTGCGTGGTAGCGTTTAGGTTGCCCATCGATCTGCGCTTCAAAACGACCTTTGCACAAGGTTGGGTAGCCTGCATTTTCTCCGGCTGCGTATTTATCAATCAAAATTTCGTTTAAGCGAGATTCCAAACCTGAGTCCGTTTCTTGCCAGCGGACGTACTTCGCGGGCGAACAGGCTCCGACAGTATTGGGTGATTCTCCCGTCATATAGGAAGAGAGATAACAGCGCCCTTCAGACATAATACATAAGCTGCCAAAGGCAAATACTTCAAGCTCGACGTCACTCATCATATTACGTGAGAGCTGTTTGACTTGATGGATTGATAGCACTCGCGGTAACACCACTCGCTTAATATTGAAATTCTGCTTATAAAACTCGATAGCGGCGACGTTGGTGGCGGAGGCTTGTACAGAAAGATGCAGTTCCAGATCTGGATATCGGTTAGCGGCATAATCCAATACCGCGATATCGGCGATGATCAACGCATCTACGCCTAAACTGGCGGCATTATCGACGGCGTGAGTCCAACGCTCGAAGCCATTAGGGTGGGCGAAGGTATTTAACGCGACATGAATTTTTTTATGGTGATCATGAACATATTGCACCGCTTTATCTAACTTCTTACCTGCGAAATTAAGGCCAGCAAAGTGGCGAGCATTGGTATCATCTTTGAAGCCGATATAAACCGCATCTGCACCACAATCGATCGCTGTTTTTAGAGCAGGCAGGTTACCTGCAGGACATAAAAGTTCCATTGATCCGTACGATATCTAAGGGAAAGTAGTGGTATTTTATGAAGCATTATGAATAGCAAATTTGATGTAAGGCAGGTTTGGGGCGAATAAACGAGATTTACTTATTTGGGAGTAGAACGATGACGACGATTTTGAACGAATAACTCTTCTACTTCCTGCCTCGGTTGTGGCCGATAAAAATGGAAGCCTTGAATTGAGTTACAGTTGAGATTAGAGAGCAGTGTGGCTTGTTGTTGAGTTTCCACACCTTCGGCAACGACCGTTAAGTTGAGTGATTTTCCTAAATTGATGATGTTTTCAATGACGGTGATTTGTTTAGGGAGCGTATCGATATCCGTTATAAAAGCGCGGTCAATTTTAAGTTCATCAATCGGGAAGCGAGCGAGGTAAGAGAGCGAGGAATACCCCGTACCAAAGTCGTCAATGGACAGAGAAAAGCCCAGTTTTTTGATCGCGTTCAACATTTGCAAGGTGTGTTCGCTGTCGCTCATGACGGCACTTTCGGTCAGTTCAAATGTGATGCAGTTTGGATCAAGCTCCGTGGTGCGAAGCAGTTTTTCCATATAATCAATCAACTTCGGGTTACAAAACTGTTCGGGCGATAAATTGATCGCCACGCGACCTGGTAAAATACCTTGCAGCTTCCAGCGTTTTACGGTCGAGAAGACATCACGCATCACCACTCGGCCTAAATGTTCAATCAGCCCAGCTTTTTCCGCGACAGGGATAAAAGCGCCCGGGTTGATATACCCTTCCACAGGGTGTTTCCAGCGCACCAAAGCTTCCGCACCATTGATGCTGAAGTCGCGAGCATTTACTTTCGGTTGATACCACACTTCAAGGCCATTTTGTTGCAGCGCTTTTTGCAGTTCAATTTCAAGCCATAAGCGCATGCGCGCTTCCTTGTTCATTTGATCGTTGAACTTAATCAGACGGTTTCTACCACGATCTTTGGCTTCATACATCGCCGTATCGGCGTTTTGCAACAATACGCGTGCATCGCTACCGTCACCAGGGTAGGCGACACTACCTATGGAGCAGGCTAAGCGTTTACTGAAATGGTGCAGATCAAACGGTTGGTTAATCAAAGAAATGATGCGTTCAGCCAACATTTCAGCGGCGCGACTATTTTCAGGATCAGGCAGTATTAGTCCAAATTCATCGCCGCCAAGGTGGCCCACAATCGCTTGTTGCGGTAGTAAACGTTTCAGCCGTGCTGAGACCTCTTTAATGACTTTATCGCCAATATGATGGCCTAAAGAGTCATTGATGTTTTTGAAGTTATCAATGTCTAAATAGAGCATCACAAGGGGTGTTTCATTTTGAATGAACTGCTCTAAACGTTTAGTGAAACCAAAACGGTTATACAAGTTAGTCAGCGAGTCAATGTGGATATCGGCATGCATAGTCGAAGACAACTGCTTAGGTGCATCTTCTGCATCTTGAATCAAAATCAGTTGTGAGCTGTTGCCCAGCACGACAGTGGCTCCAGCGTGCAGTTGAACTTTACGTTCAAAGCCACACTTTGGCCCAGTGAGGCAGACCAATGGTGCCCCTGCGAGTAATAAACTAAGTGGAGAGCTGAATACGGTTTTACTTTTTTCATCGACAAACAAGCGCGATAGCTCTTCACCAAGAAGCTCTGAGGTATTTTCAAAACCGAGTAAACGAGCCGATGCGGGGTTAGCAGAGATAATGCAGTCGTCATCGACCAGCAATAATCCATCGGGAAGCAAGCTAGTCAAGGTTGAAAACTTATTTTCCGACTCTTCTAATGAGCGAATGAGGATCTGTTTTTCGGAGGTATCGATGGCGTGAAACACAATATTTTCGACTTTTTTATCACCCATGATAGGTGATAAAGAGAAATGCAAACTCGTTTCTAAATCGATCTCGTGAAGAGTCAGTTCGGTCTCAAGCGTTTCTCCTTGAAATGCCCGTTCATAATAAGGTTTGAGATGGCGGTAGAAATGCTCACCCAGAATTTGTGAGTCATTCATTCCAACCAATTCGGTTGTGCTCAGCCCTGCAATATCACAATAACGTTCATTGACCATCACATAGTTATGTTGGTCGTTCAAGATGGCAAAAAAGAACGGACTGTTCGACGTGATTTTTGCAAACCAATGTTGTAAATGTTGCGAAGGCATCAAGCTACTACCACTCTCCAGAGCACTTATATTCATGAGGATGTTACAACGTAAGTAACACATTAACTATAACTTTGATTACTAAGCTAGAAAAGGTTCTCAAACAATGTACGTTTTTTGATGCATCACAGGAATTTGCACCCCCACATCCATTATGATTAGGTACTATTGCATTACAAAGTAACGGATAACGCTCGTGATTCACAAGATTCGTACTCAACTAGTTCAAAACGCCGCTTCAATTTTGCGATCCCCAGTCCACTTCTTACCGCAAGTTGTACAAAAAAAAGCCTTGCTAGAAGGGTTGAAAACTATATTTCATGAGGCTTTGCAAGAAGGTGACTTTGAATTTCTTGATGGGAAATGGTTAAAGGTTTCAATTCGCGATTTGAATTTGAATTGGTATATCAGCTATCAAGCGGAACAACTTGTTGTGTCTGATAAGACGGAAGTGGAAGATGTCAGCTTTAGCGGTAACCTAAATGATATGGTGTTGATTGCTGGTCGAAAAGAAGATCCTGATACGCTGTTCTTTCAACGTCGACTCTCCATTGAAGGGGATACCGAACTGGGGTTAGAGGTGAAGAACCTGATGGACAGTGTTGACCTAGAGCTTTTACCAAAACCGTTCCAGATGTTAATAAATCAGCTAGCAGATTTTGTGCATAAGGGCGTACAATCGCCAGTGACACAAAATGAGGTAATGAATGCTTATTCGAACTGAAGCGCCAGCGGATATCTTAGCGATTGACCGCTTATTAAAATCAGCCTTTGAGACAGATGCTGAAGCTAATTTGGTCATGACATTAAGGGAAAACAGCCATTTGACGCTCTCTTTAGTGGCCTGTGATGATGACGGCGAAGTTGTTGGTCATGTGATGTTTAGCCCAGTCTTACTCAATGGTGAAGACTTAAATTGGCAAGGGCTTGCACCGTTGGCCGTGAAAAAAGAGTGGCGAAATCAAGGTGTCGCCGCCTCGTTAGTAAAAGAGGGGTTAATCTGTTTGGCTGAGTTCGATTATCCAGCTTGTGTGGTTTTGGGTGACCCGGATTATTATCAACGCTTTGGCTTTAAAGAGGCGGCGAAATCTGATTTTCGTTGTCGTTGGGATGTTCCAGTTGGCGCGTTTCAGATCGTTGCATTAGTCGACGGCGAATTGAGCGGGCGAGCGGGTTTAATTGAGTATTGCCCAGAGTTCAACGAACTTTAATCACCGTATTTCTATTCAAAACAGGGAGCCCAGTGCTCCCTGTTTACTTTTATGCTCTTCTCATTTGAAGCTACCGTGGTGTTGGCTATATTCGCTCACCCCAATCACCTCGTTTATCTAGGCTCATGGGGATGAATTCACTTGTCGCCTATCTGCAACTTCAAGTTGTTTGGGCATAGCTCTTGGATCATTGGATGATTAACGGTTTCTGTCTTGGCGCTGATTTGTTAGGATTGCGATGTTCAATGAGGTCATAAACAGATGTCACATCACGAAAATCAATATTTACAAGAAATGGGCATCCAGCGTTGGGAGCTTATCCATCCACAGCGGCTGGCTGGCTATCAACCTGATCCGATGACGCTGCCGAGCACGTGCCGTTTATTACTCGTTTCCCCCCAATACCCGCAACAAGGTGCTCTATTGCTGTTTTCAAGAGTATTGAAAAGTATGGGGCTCGAAATCAGTCAGGCGTGTCATCTTGAGCCTCACTCTCTTAGCCAACTAACAGGCTCCAGCATTGAATGGTTGTGGTTTTCAGGCTGTGAAAAGAAAGAAAGCCTGTTGACTCAGAAAGTGTTAACGTCACCGCCGCTAGTTGAGATAGATGGCAATACCGAGCTGCGCCGGGCGTTGTGGCAGCAAATTTGTTCTTATGAGTCATAAAACTATGAATATTGATGTTGTGCCTTTATCACTTCCTTATCTTGATGCTATTTGGTCCATTGAGCAGCAAGCTCACAGTTACCCTTGGGCTGAATCACTCGTACGTGACTTGGCGAGTCGTGGTGCATGCCACCATGCTATGTTGGTTGATGGCAAAGTTGTCGGTTATTTCTATGCACAGAATATTGTTGGAGAGGTGACCTTGTTGAATATCGCTGTCGATCCGCAGCAGCAAGGTAAGGGTTACGGAAAATTGTTGATGGAGTTTTTCTTAACTTACTGTGAAAAAGCGCAAGCTGAAAGTGCGTGGCTTGAAGTTCGCGAAAGCAACATCCGCGCTTATAGCTTGTACGAATCGCTGGGTTTTAATGAGCTCGATCGTCGAGTGAACTACTATCCCACTCCGAAAGGATCAGAAGATGCGATCATCATGAGCTACTATTTTTTGTAGCTTATTTTCCATCAGCAGATCGTTTGCAAACTCAGTTTTTTTCATAGTCAGGCGTCTCGGAACTATTTCTGGTGCGCCTTATCTTTTTGATGTTCATTGAGTTGATAACATGGGCTTGCAAAACGCTTGACGACTTCCTTAGCGGTTAACGGCTTATCAAATAAGTAACCTTGGAACTGATCACAACCCAATTGTTTGAGAGTTTCGAGTTCTTGGCACTCTTCCACACCTTCGGCTATTACCTCCAAATTTAAACGTTTCGCAATCATAATAATCGTATCCACAATTGCTTGGTCACTCTCATCTAGATGCAATTGAGTGACAAAAGAACGATCGATTTTGAGCACATCCACCGATAAAAGTTTGAGGTAACGCAGTGATGAATAACCAGTGCCAAAATCATCAATCGAGATACTCAGCTTACTTTTTTTAAGTTGCACCATTTTTTGAATCGCACTTTCTACATTTTCCAGTAATAGCCCTTCAGTAATCTCCAATTCAAGATGTTCACCAGTAATACCTGCTTGTTGCATTGCATGGTTAATGTGTTCAACAAAAGAATCTTGAGAAAACTGCAACGGACTGATGTTGATGGCTAAACGGCGAAAATGGGGCGGTAATACTCCTTGGCGCTTCCAAGCGGCGTATTGATAGCACGCTTGCTCTAATATCCAGTTTCCAATCGGAATAATTTGCCCCGTTTCTTCTGCTATGGTCATAAACACACCCGGTGGCAATACACCTTTGGTTGGGTGGTTCCAGCGGATCAAGGCTTCCACACCGACAATATTGTGCCGCTCATCGACTTGAGGTTGGTAATAGAGTTCTAACTGTTGGGTATTGAGGGCTTCATGGAGGCCTTTTTCTATTTCCAGAAACGATTCGACTTGAGCCTGCATTTCTGGCTCATAAAACATGTATTTATTGCGTCCATTCGCTTTTGCGCGGTAAAGCGCTGTATCGGCTTGTCTAAGTACATCGATATTGGTTTTGCCCACTGACGGAAAAATCGAGATACCAATACTCACAGTGCAATAAAGCTGGTGGTCATCAATCGAGTAAGGGTTGGAAATCAGAGCCAGAAGCTGCTGAGCTACCTTCTCTGCTTGTTGGCGAGAGAGATGAGGAATCAACACCGCAAACTCATCGCCACCGATGCGTGCGGCGGTGTAATCGTGTTTAAGCCAGCCATCCATACGCATGGCGATGGCTTTGATTAAATGATCCCCCGTTGTGTGTCCAAGTGAATCATTGATCGTTTTGAAACGGTCGAGATCAAGGTAAAACAACACACCAGAAGTGTGTGTGCGAATACTGTTATCAATGGCATCAGTGAGTAGTTGCAGCAGCAAGCTGCGATTAGCAAGGCCAGTTAACGTGTCGTAGTAGGCTAATTGGTTAAGTTTAGCATCCGCGAGCTCTCGCTCTTTCCATAAAGTATAGAAAGTACCAGCTAACTCACTGAGCTCATTTTTTTGCTGTTGTAATGGCGGCTGTGTTGGACGTTGATTGTTTTGCAATGAGCGAACCCACGAAATTAACGTGGTGATGGGTTTTGACAGCTTGTAGTAAAAAAAGACTAAAAGGATCGAAGTCAGCAACACATTTCGAAAGAGATCAAACAGCAATACTCGTGTGGTTTTTGCAATAAATTCTTTGGCAATGGAAGAGCCGTTGACGGAAAAACTTAAGCTACCTACCACCACACTCGAATTGGGTTGATGCAAGTCAGTTTTAAAGATGGGTATTTCAGGTGTCAGATAATTCGATAAGAGCCGAATAAAAGCCGTCTGCGCTGGAATTTCTCTGCTTTTTTTTGCCAGTGTATCGCCAAAATCATCAATAATTTCAATGTGATAAATGGCATTGTCAACCATTAGGCTAGAGACGACTTGATTGGCTAATAAGTTGTTGAGGTGATAAGCAGCCTGGCTGGCATTTGAATAATTTTGCAGCAGTTTAAAACGGTAGTGATCTTCAATGCGAGCTTGCTCATGGTGTAGGTCGAGCAAAGTATGATACAAACTAAAGCCTATCCCAAGGATCACCGAGACTAGGAACACTGTTTTGGCTTGTTTAAATGCCAGAGAATTTCTTTGTTTGGTTATCAGCATAATACTCGCTTATTCTCTTCGCCCTTTTTAGTTATAGCTCATATTTATTGATAATTTAATTACAAATAGAAAGGTCGTCATTCTCTTGTTGATTTGTATAGCGACGAAAGTTGCTCCTAGATCAAATATAGGGGAGAATACCGCGCAAATTTGAATCGAACTGCTGATCAGCGTAAGCGCTTCGGCTCTCCCTTATATCAGCATATTGAGAAGACCTGTTTCATGTCAAATACTCCTTTTTTGAGTGAAGTTTCTAAACGTAGAACCTTCGCTATTATTTCGCACCCGGATGCGGGTAAAACCACCATTACTGAAAAAGTTCTGCTATTCGGGAATGCCATTCAAAAAGCGGGAACGGTAAAAGGGCGCGGCTCTAACCAGCATGCTAAATCAGATTGGATGGAAATGGAAAAAGAGCGTGGTATTTCGGTCACGACCTCTGTGATGCAATTTCCTTACAATCATTGTTTGGTTAACTTGCTCGATACTCCAGGGCACGAAGACTTCTCGGAAGATACTTACCGCACATTGACGGCGGTTGACTCGTGCTTAATGGTGATTGATGCAGCAAAAGGTGTTGAAGATCGTACTCGTAAGCTGATGGAAGTGACTCGCTTACGTGATACACCGATTGTAACCTTCATGAACAAATTGGACCGTGAGATCCGCGACCCAATGGAATTGCTTGATGAAGTGGAGAATGAGTTGAAGATTGCCTGCGCCCCGATTTCATGGCCAGTGGGTTGTGGTAAAGAGTTTAAAGGCGTGTACCACATTCACCGTGATGAGACAATTCTGTACGCGACCGGCCAAGGCCACACTATTCAAGAAGAGCGCATTGTTAAGGGCCTCAACAACCCTGATCTGGATAAGGCCGTGGGTGATGACCTTGCCGCTCAGCTGCGTGATGAGCTTGAATTGGTATTGGGTGCTTCTCATGAATTTGATCAAGAGCTGTTTTTAAAAGGTGAGTTGACCCCTGTTTTCTTCGGAACGGCATTAGGTAACTTTGGTGTTGACCATATGCTGCATGGTTTAACTGAGTGGGCTCCGGCGCCGATGCCACGTCAAGCTAATGAGCGTATTGTTGAAGCCACGGAAGAGAAATTCTCAGGCTTTGTGTTTAAAATCCAAGCGAACATGGATCCTAAACACCGCGATCGTATTGCGTTTATGCGTATTGTGTCGGGTACTTATACCCAAGGCATGAAAATGAACCACGTGCGTATTGGTAAGCAAGTGAGTATTTCTGATGCTGTTACCTTTATGGCGGGCGATCGCTCTCGTGCTGAAAATGCTTATGCTGGCGATATTATCGGTTTGCATAACCATGGAACAATTCAGATTGGTGATACCTTTACTCAAGGTGAATCGCTGAAATTCTCAGGTATTCCTAACTTTGCTCCTGAGCTGTTCCGTCGTATTCGCTTGCGCGATCCACTGAAGCAGAAGCAACTGCTTAAAGGGTTAGTGCAGTTGTCGGAAGAGGGAGCGGTTCAAGTCTTCCGCCCACTACAAAATAACGATTTGATTGTGGGTGCAGTGGGTGTGCTGCAGTTTGATGTGGTGGTGTCTCGTTTAAAATCTGAATACAACGTCGAGGCTATTTACGAAGGTGTTAACGTTGCAACAGCACGCTGGATTGAGTGCGCAGATGATAAAAAATTCGAAGAGTTTAAGCGCAAAAACCAAAGTAACATCGCACTGGATGGTGGGGATAACCTGACTTACATCGCGCCGACTATGGTCAATTTGAATCTGGCCAAAGAGCGTTTTCCTGAAGTGGAGTTCCGTGCGACACGCGAACATTAAACCTTGGTGAGTTTGAAGAGAGTGATACTCTCTTCAAACGTTAAAGATAAAAAATGCCGATATTTCAGTATCGGCATTTTTTTTATAGGTGGTATTGGAACACTATTTTTTCTTTTTGTTCGCTTTCTTCTTCTTCGAAACCACTTTGACTTTTTTGTCATCGGTTTTCTTTTTCTTTTTGAATACCGGCTTTTTGTGCTGTGGGCGCATATCTTTAATGAAGCGCTCTTTTATCTCCTCGTCGACATAACGCGCGACGCGGTCCATCATCACTTGATCATGGGCTTCAACCAAAGAGATCGCATTGCCTTTTTTACCAGCACGAGCCGTACGACCTATGCGGTGTAAGTACACATCCGCTGAGCGTGGCATATCAAAGTTGATCACGTGACTTACGTCAGGTAAGTCAATACCGCGTGCGGCCACGTCGGTTGCCAGTAGTACGTTGACTGCGCCTTCACGGAATCGCGTAATGGCGTTATTGCGACGATCTTGTGGCATTTCGCCTTGAATCCAAGCACAAGGAATTTGCGCTTTTTCTAGCTCTGTACGCAAATCAGCTAAGCGCTCACGAGTTTTGATAAACACGATAGAACGTTCGGCTTGCTCGGTGAGGATTTTCTTCAATAGCTCAACTTTGTGCACCATGGTATCGGCGCGGTGATACCATTGGGTGATTTTTTTGCGTTCACGACGAGAAGGATCGGCATTGATTGTTGCTGGTTCTTTTAAGAGATCGGCGGTAAAACCTTCCACACCATGACCTTCCAGTGTTGCAGAGAAGAGCAAGGTCTGTTTACGCCAGCGACATTCCGCCGCGAGACGATCGACGATTGGGCCAAAGCCCATGTCCAGCATGCGGTCAGCTTCATCCAAAATAAGCCATTCAATCGCACGACAATCAAAACGCTCGCCTTCAATGTATTCCATCAAGCGACCAGGCGTTGCCACCACAATATCTTGCGTTTTGGCTAAGATGTCGGCGTGCTCTTGATATTGTACGCCGCCGGTGATGGTGACGATATTGAGACGAGTATTCTTCGCCAGTTCACGCGCTTGATCCGCCACTTGCATCGCCAGTTCACGAGTTGGGGTCAGAATCAAGACGCGTGCAGGGCCAGCTCGCTTGCGCGGAAAATCCAAAAGATATTGCAGCGCCGGTAAAACAAATGCAGCGGTTTTACCGGTTCCCGTTGGCGCAGAGGCAAGAATATCTCGACCATCTAGGGCTTGTGGGATCGCTTCAGCTTGAACTTGGGTGGGACGTTCAAAGCCCATATCTTCAATGGCCGCAATGATGCAAGGGTCAAGATCGAGGTCAGCAAAGGTTTTGATCACAGTGAGTACTCCACAAGCCGTTAGGCTTATTTGGCTATAAAATTAAGGTCGAACATTATAGGGGGATTGGTGATTAGGATCACATGTTATTTCTACATCTTGAGATAAAAATCTTGAGTTAGGGCGATAAAGGCTTCGCTATAACCGCTTGATGAGTGAATGACCAATGATGAATCAATCACAGCAGCCGAGGCTAAACTTAGTTCAATCAATAGCCGATGAGCGGGTTTGTGTGCTATGGGTTGTACTGTGCAGCGCCGTTTAAGCTGCCAACCGAGCGTGAGTGCTTGCTCGATAAATTGTTCCCCTTCATACACGGGTAAAATAAAACAAGCTTGCCCCTCATCGTTGAGGAGACTTTTTGCTCTGACTAATAAAGCGTGATGAGCAAGTTGATTGGTGTGCCTAGCAGTAGCTCGCTTGGGATCATGAGACAGTTCACCACTGTTGAAATAGGGTGGGTTACAAATAATTGCATCAAAGGAAGTGGTGAAGGATGTGTGTAAAATATCACCTTGTATAACGCGTATACGCTGTCCCCATAAAGAGGTATCACTGTTGTATTGGGCTGCTTCAAAAGCAAAGGCATCGATATCGATGGCCGTAATTTGTGCATCGCTAAAACGTTGCGCGCACATTAATGCCAATAACCCGGTACCTGTGCCAATATCGAGAATGGTTTTGGGATGGTGCGTGAAAGCCCACGCGCCTAATAGAACCCCATCGGTGCTGACAGGCATTCCCGCTTGTCCACCGTCAATGGAAAATTGTTTAAATTTGAAACGCTTATTTTTGGGCGTGTGACTTTTCATCATTATTTCAAAACATGGCTCTAATTAAGTGATAACCACTATTGTTATCTATTTGTTCGGATTATTCTTCTATCTGTTATGAGAGTGTATGAGAAAATGATCAACACATCATTCTTTCTATTTTTTAACATTTAGAGTTTTAAACTGGTTTTTCACCAATATTATAAATTAATGTAGCGTTTTTTGCTTTGCCCTTGCGAAGTCTTGAGTGTTTCGTCATTATTCGCCCTTAATTTTTAGATTTAGATGCGGTTTAAACTGTATCAACAATGCACACACAACATTTATTAAATAATAATTAAGGGTTATCTGTGAAGCAGACGTTAAAACTAACAGATATTATCGCGGTCGGCTTTATGCTTTTCGCGTTTTTCTTGGGTGCTGGTAACATCATCTTTCCGCCAATCGCTGGCCAACTTGCTGGAGAGCATTTGCTGCCCGCTATGACTGGCTTCTTAATTACTGCGGTTGGTCTACCTCTAATGACCATCATTGCTATTGCCGTTGCTGGTGGCTCTTGGGATCATCTAACTAAAGATTTACCCAAACAGGCAGCGACAATGATAGCGGTGATGATTTTTATCATCATCGGCCCTGCTTTTGCAGCACCTCGCACTGGCCTTGTGGCGTATGAAATGGCAGTGAAACCGTTTTTCATTGATGCCCAACAATCGCACTTGACGCTCTTTTCTATTCTCTTTTTTGTTGTTGCGATGTTTTTTGCCTGGTCTCAAGGCAAACTCATCGATGTCATCGGTAAAGTGTTAACACCAGCGTTATTTATTGGTTTGCTTGTCCTCGCTGTGGCTGTTTTTCTTAATCCGCAAGGTGAGATGGTCGCTGCACAAGGTGAATACTTGACTCAGCCGTTGACGAAAGGTTTCCTTGAAGGTTACAACACCATGGATACGTTTGGTGCTCTGATGTTTGGGATGTTAATTGTTGATGCACTGCGCAGCAAAGGCATTACTGAGCGTGCGGCAACCACAAAGTATTTAATCAGCGCGGCGTGCATTGCGGCGGCTGGTTTGGCTTTTGTTTATATTTCACTATTTTATCTTGGCGCGACAAGCTCTGTAGTTGCTTTTGGCGCAGAAAATGGTGGCGTGGTGCTTAGCCAATATGTACAAGCGCTATTTGGCCCTTATGGACAGATTGTTCTCTCCACCATAGTCTTGCTGGCTTGCCTAACCACAGCGATTGGTTTGATTTCAGCATGCTCAGACTACTTTTGCACATTGACTCCAATTTCTTATAAATCTTGGGTGATCATTATTGGTGTTGCTTGCGCTATCGTGGCAAACGTTGGTTTATCACAATTGATCGCTCTTTCTATCCCTGTTTTATTTGCACTGTATCCGGTTGCGATTGCCCTGATTGTGTTGACCTTTTTACGTGGGAAACTACCAAATCCTGCAGTGGCATACCGTGTGGTATTGTTGATTGCGTTTCTTTTTGCGTTGATCGATGCGGCAAAAGTGGCTGGCGTGGATGTGTCTGCGTTTAATATGCTGCCACTGTTTGAAGTCGGTATGGGGTGGTTACTCCCAACACTTGCGGCGATGATTTGCATGTTTTTTATCGCTACTAACGTGCAGCAAAGTGTGGCTAAAAACGCGGCATAATCGAGTTTTTATCCGTTAGTATCGAAGAGGCTGAGCATGATTGTTCGGCCTTTTTTTTAGTGCGTGCCAGCTTTTGTTTCAAGAGTTCAAACTAATTTTTCCTGTATCTTCATCACATTTTTAAGTAGAATTCTTCGGTTAAATTCTACTCATAAATGTTGAGCAAACATGTTTGAAATCAATCCTATTAAAAACCGTCTTCAGGATGTGTCAGAGCGCACAAATATCCTGAGGGGGTATCTTTGACTACGACGCTAAGAAAGAGCGTTTAGAAGAAGTAAATGCAGAACTCGAGCAACCCAATGTCTGGAACGAACCTGAGCGTGCGCAAGCGCTAGGTAAAGAGCGAGCTTCGCTCGAAGCCATTGTCGATACCATTGATCAGTTGGATCAAGGTGTGGATGATGTGGAAGGGCTACTGGAACTGGCTATTGAAGCGGAAGATCAAGAAACTTTCGATGAAATTGGCCCTGAACTGGATGAACTGGAAACTAAGCTTGAACAGCTTGAGTTTCGCCGTATGTTCTCTGGTGATCACGATTCTTCAGATTGCTATATTGATCTGCAGTCTGGTTCGGGCGGCACCGAGGCTCAAGACTGGACATCAATCCTGCTACGCATGTATTTACGTTGGGCAGAAGCGAAAGGCTTTAAGACTGAAGTGATTGAAGTGTCTGAAGGTGATGTTGCTGGTCTAAAAGGCGCAACAGTGCGCATTATCGGTGATTACGCTTATGGTTGGTTACGCACCGAAACTGGCGTACACCGCTTGGTTCGTAAATCGCCATTTGATTCGAGTGGCCGCCGGCATACCTCTTTTGCCTCTGCGTTTATCTATCCTGAGATTGATGAAAATATTGCTATCGACATCAACCCAGCCGATCTTCGTATCGATGTTTATCGCGCTTCGGGAGCGGGTGGTCAGCACGTTAACACTACCGAATCGGCGGTGCGTATTACGCACATTCCAACCAATACCGTTGTTCAATGCCAAAACGATCGTTCGCAGCATAAAAACAAAGACCAAGCGATGAAACAATTACGTGCAAAACTGTTTGAACTTGAGTTACAAAAGCAGAATGCAGAAAAGCAAGCCAATGAAGATGCAAAATCTGACATTGGCTGGGGAAGCCAAATTCGATCTTATGTATTGGATGACTCCCGAATCAAAGACTTACGCACTGGCGTTGAGAACCGTAATACCCAAGCGGTATTAGATGGTGATTTAGACAAATTTATTGAAGCAAGCCTGAAATCAGGTCTTTAAGGCTTTTTTACCGACATATAAGGTACATGTAAAATGACTGATGCTGTTCAAAACGAAATGAATCAAGAGCAAATTGCGCAAGAAGAGAACAAACTCATCGCAGAGCGTCGCAGCAAGCTGGATCACATCCGTAAGAGCTGTAAAGCGAATGGCCACCCAAATGACTTTCGTCGTGACAGCCTTGCGGGCGATCTTCAACAGCAATTCGGTGAAAAGAGCAAAGAAGAGTTAGAAGCCTTAAACCATGTTGTGGCGATTGCGGGTCGTATCATGGCGAAACGTGGTCCTTTCCTTGTTATTCAAGAAACCTCTGGTCGTATTCAAGCTTATGCTTCAAAAGAGGTTCAAACTGAGCTGAAGGAAAAATACCAAGGACTCGACATTGGTGACATCATCGGCGTGAAAGGTGCGTTGCACAAATCTGGCAAAGGCGATCTCTACGTTAATATGGAAGAGTACGAATTGCTGACAAAGGCACTTCGTCCGTTACCAGAGAAGTTCCACGGTTTGACTGACCAAGAGATGCGCTACCGCCAACGTTATGTGGATTTGATTGTTAATGAAAGTTCACGTAATGCGTTCATTGTTCGCTCTAAAGTAATGACTGCAATTCGTAACTTCATGATCTCAAAACAGTTCATGGAAGTAGAAACGCCAATGATGCATGTGATCCCTGGCGGTGCTAGTGCGCGTCCATTCATCACTCACCACAATGCGCTCGACATGCCAATGTACTTGCGTATCGCACCTGAGCTTTACCTTAAGCGTTTAGTTGTGGGTGGCTTTGATCGCGTGTTTGAAATCAACCGTAACTTCCGTAACGAAGGTCTTTCTCCTCGCCATAACCCTGAATTTACTATGATGGAATTCTATATGGCGTACGCAGATTACAATGATCTGATGGACTTTACCGAGGAGTTATTAAGCACTGTGGCACAGGAAGTTTTAGGTTCGACTTCAATGCCTTATGGTGATGAAACGGTAGAATTTGGTGGTCAATATGCTCGCATGAGTATGTTTGAAGCCATCAAACACTACAACCCAGAGCACGCTCAAATCCAAGCGTTAACTGAACAGGATCTGCAAAACCGTGAGCTCATGGCATCTATCGCGAAATCGGTTCATGTAGACGTTGAACCTTTCTGGACTTGTGGCCAACTTCTTGAAGAGATCTTCGGTGAAACGGCTGAACCTAAGTTGATGCAACCGACCTTCATCACTGGATACCCTGCGGATATTTCACCATTGGCGCGTCGTAGCGATAACAACCCATTCTTCACTGACCGTTTTGAGTTCTTCATCGGTGGTCGTGAAGTCGCCAATGGCTTCTCTGAGCTTAATGATGCTCAAGATCAAGACGAGCGCTTCTTAGCGCAAGTGAATGCCAAAGATGCTGGCGACGATGAAGCCATGTTCTACGATGCTGATTATGTTGTTGCGTTAGAGCACGGTCTCCCACCAACGGCGGGTCAAGGCATTGGTATTGACCGTTTGGTGATGTTACTCACCAACACCCATACGATTCGTGACGTTATCCTATTCCCTGCGATGCGCCCACAGCAGTAATTGCTACTTTCGTTCCGATAAACCGCCTAAATAGGCGGTTTTTTTTTGCATTAGTCTGAAAAGTTTTGTTCACTAGCGTGGACTAACAGACAAAAATTTCGAAAGGATTATGAAATAGTTCCCTATATTAAATGGCAAAGCGCTTATTTGTTGTCTAGTCTTATGATTGAGACAGACTGCAGCGCCAAGTCTCGTTAATGTAACAGCCGTTTAATGTGCCAAAAGTAGCACTGCATATAAATTTAAAGATAAGGAATAATAGATGGGCACTCAATTCCGAATGGATTCTGTCCCTGGTTCGCTTGTCGTCGTTGGTGGGACATACGAGCCTTGGTTATCTGTACTTGAACAGGTTGGTTGGCGTTGTACACAATGCGCAGATTTACGTAAAGCGGATGTCTTGTTTGCAGAAACAGGCCCATGCATTGGTATTGTTGATTTGAGCCATGATGAATTCAGCCTCAATGGCATTGCAAATTTGGTCAGCAACCATAAACAAGTACGTTGGTTAGCGTTCATTCGCGAATCACAGTTGAGCTCGGATACGATTTGCCAATTCATTGTTAACTTTTGTATCGACTTTTTTACGGCGCCGATTCCCGATGCGCAGCTACTGAGCACCATTGGACACCAACTTGGAATGCTTAAGTTAGAGAAAAAAGTATGGCCACATTATGGAGCAACAGGGGATATTGGTTTAATTGGTGAGTCCACTCCCATGAAGCGCTTGCGTGATCAGATCAAACGAATCGGCCCTACAGATGTCAGTATCCTCATTTATGGGGAAAATGGAACGGGCAAAGAGACGGTCGCGAGAGCGGTACACAAAACCTCATCTCGCGCACAAAAACCTTTTATTTCAGTGAATTGCCGAGCTTTATCGGAGAGCCGCTTTGAATGTGAGCTGTTCGGTATTGGTTGTGAAGACTCATCTCAAACTTCATTATTGGAGCGGGCAGATGGTGGGACGATCCTACTTAAAGATATTCTCACGCTACCTAAAAGCCAACAAGCTAACCTCTTGCGCTTCCTGCAAGAAGGAACGATAGAAACTTCAACGGGTGTCAAAGAGGTGGATGTGCGTATTTTGGCCGCCAACTCTTCCGATATTGAAAAAGCGCTGATTGATGGCAATTTTAACGAAGAGCTGTACCACTATATCAACGTATTGCGTATTAATGTCCCGAGCTTAAAAGAGCGGGCGGGTGATATTGCTTTACTGGCACGACACTTCTTGCAGGAGTATTCAAAAGAGTTTAACGCGCAGGCGCGCAGTTTTACTGAAGAAGCGGCGCGCTCATTGGCTCGTTATCACTGGCCGGGTAACGTTCGTGAGCTGATGAATCAGATCAAACGTGTGGTGCTGATGTCCGATTCAGTCATGTTGGATGAATTGCAACTCGACTTACCAAAACGCAGTGATGGTAAGCGCAGCCTAAAAAGCATTCGTGAGCGTTCAGAGCGAGATGCGCTATTACTGGTTTTAGAATCGAACTCAGGGCAAGTCTCAATGGCCGCCAAAGAGCTAGGTGTATCTAGAGCTACTATGTATCGCTTGCTTAATAAACATAACTTAATCACTGAAAATACCTATTAACTTGATGATTCTTCAAGTAAAAATGGTCACATTTAATCCATGTGGCCATTTTTTATAATCATATCTTTTGCGAATAAGTTATTCTCTAGCTGAATATGTCACTTATTTGCTGTCATCGGCTTTCATTTTAGGTTAATGCATTGTTTTTTAATTGTTTGAAAATTAAGAGTTGAATAATCACCTCAGTTGCATAGAATTTAACCGTGAGCCGTGCTCACACACTCATTTCACTTTGGATTAACTATTTGCTTGGAGGCGCAACATGAATCATTTCGTTTTTGTTCATACTGTTCGCGTTTCTATCGATCTTACTGCGCCTAAATCGTCTCTTACTACAGACGCCTGTCGTATGTTTGATGATAAAAAAGGCACCGATTTTTAGTTAATCCGTAACCTTGAGATAGGCTGCGGAAAAATGGCAGCTTATCAAAGTGTTGATCCACCTTGTTTGCCCCCATTTTTCCAGCCGTCAACGTTTAGTTTACTACTGGAGAATACTCATGCGTCATTCAATTTATTTACAACTTGCTACTTTACTGGTCCGTGCTGATTTACGCCGTGAAGAGCGTCAATGGCAACGAAATGTTCGCCGTCATGCTTTTGAGCTGCCTTTTAATAGCCAACACTTGCTTAAAGATATTGGCTTAGAAAGTGATGGACGCGCTATTGGCGTTTCAGTCCCTGACTCAATTAAAGCTGAACGTCATATTCGTCATCTTCGCCGTGTGTTAAGTATGCGAATAACAACGTAAAACGAGGGGCTAGTGGCTTCGCTAGCCCCGAAGATATCTACGGACAAGGGTTGGAGTAAGTCGTCCCAATCTCTTGAATTTTAAGAAGCAATTCATTACTGAGTACGACATCTAAACTATCGATATTTGTTTTCAACTGCTCTAGGTTTGTCGCGCCAATGATATTGGATGCGACAAACGGACGTTGATTGACAAACGCCAACGCCATCTGTGCTGGATCAAGGCCATACTGGTTAGCAAGCTCAACATAAGCGTGAGTGGCTTGTACACCTTGCGCCGTAAAATAGCGAGAAAAGCGTTCAAATAGGCTGCACCGAGCACCGTCAGGTCTTACGCCATTTAAATATTTACCACTCAGGCAACCAAACGCCAGTGGCGAGTAAGCCAGCAGTTGAACACCTTCGAAGTGGCTAATCTCAGATAAGCCAATTTCAAAGCTGCGATTCAGTAAATTATAAGGGTTTTGGATAGAGACAATTCTTGCTAGATCGTGTTTTTCTGCCAATTTTAGCAACGTCATCACACCCCACGGGGTATCATTTGACACACCGATGTAACGCACTTTTCCAGCCTTGACGAGATCATTAAGCGCTTCGAGCGTTTCGATTAAAGTGACTTCTTCTTGCTGATCAGGATAAGGGTAGTTAAGTTGGCCGAACATGTTCGTTTGGCGTTGAGGCCAATGTAATTGATACAAATCGACATAGTCTGTTTTTAAGCGTCTTAAACTATCATCAATCGCTAAATGAATGTTGCGTCTATCGAGTGACATCTTTTCGCGGATGTGAGGCACGTTACGCGGGCCTGCCACTTTAGTCGCTAACACCACTTTTTCACGTTTACCTGATTTTTCTAACCAGTTGCCAATATAGCTTTCGGTCAGACCTTGGGTTTTACCGTTGGGGGGAACTGGGTACATTTCCGCAGTATCGATGAAATTCACACCTTGGTCTAAGGCGTAATCGAGCTGCTCAAAGGCTTGTTGTTGGCTATTTTGTTCACCAAAAGTCATGGTACCTAAGCAGATCTTGCTCACTTCCAGTGTGGAATGAGGCAGTTTGGTGTATTGCATATTCCTTCCTTGATGCTCTCGCTGGTGGAGTGTGTGACGTTTTTACTATAAGCGAAGATGGCAGTGAAACGGAAACGAATTGTGCAGTGAAAGATCAAACGGTTACGTTTTTTCATGAGCAATAACGAGCACTTTTAAATAAAGTGTTGCTCAAGAATGCTCGCGGTAAATTGAGTTCGAAGATAAAAGCCTCGTGGCAGGGTTTTGATAGGTTTGCCATTAGCACCGTATGCTTCGGTTAATGCTCGCCCGTTTGCCGCTTTTGGCCTGAGCTGTAATACTTCACCGTGCTTAGCGGTGATCTGCTCAACTTTGCCAAGAACGATGAACTCCATCAGTTCTTCCCAATCATTTTTGAGCTGCTGTTCTTGTGCAGGAGAAGGGCTCCATAGCAATGGCGATCCGACATGGCGCTGGGCTAGGGGGATCTCTCGCTCACCCTCTATTGGGATCCACAGTACTCGAGAGAGTTTATTTCGCACGTGGCTTTGCTCCCATGTTAAACCATGAACACCGGTGAGTGGGGCCACACACACAAACGTTGTTTCGAGCGGTTTTCCAGTGTAACTGATCGGAATACTTTTGAGCTCGATACCTAATTGCTCGAAATCTTGCTGAGGTTTGCTGCCTGCCGTTGCACCCAAATGCCATTCTAATAGCTGACCGACCCATCCTTTATCTTTTTTTAAGTCAGGGGGCACGGTCATCTTGGCTTCTTCGGCCAGTTGACTAAAGCTTAAGCCTGCAATGTCTTGGGCTCTAAGCATTAATTCATGTTCAGTTTTAGGTGCAGGTTTCATGATACTTTGAATGATAAAAACGCGATTGTAGCAAATTCTTATACACAATGTGCTGTCGTTTCTTTTGCTTAAAAGATCATCGCAATCCAAGTTATCCACAGGTTGATCGGAAAAATATTCCATTTTTTGTTTATCTGTATGCATTTACAGGGTTTTGCTTGAGAGAGTGGGCCTCTTAATCAGTAAATCTTATTTCTACTAGAGTGGGGGTGTGGATAACGAGCGAATTGGTGGATCTTTGAGCATGTTGTGAAAGGATCAATTTTTTGTTAATCGCAACGTAATGTGAATAATAGAAAATCCAATTAATTCATTGTTTTTAATGTGTTTAATTTATTATTATCTTTTTTGTATTAGTCCGTATTCTTTTGCTTTTTGGGGAAGTAAGTCGCTATCTAGAGATTCTTCACATAGTTACTCACAGAAAAGGTGAATAAATGTGGCTGGTGTCGCATTATTTTGTTGATAACTTTAAATTTGATGAAAAGTTATCCAATTAATGATTAGGAACACATAAATCTCGTGTTAATCACACTAGTAAGTTTGCTCCTATTGGGGATATGTGGAAAAATCAAAGCAATTAAGATTTTACTAGAGGTTGGCCAGTGATCGATGGCGATGGTTACCGACTCAATGTTGGTATTGTGATTTGTAACAACCATGGTCAGGTATTCTGGGCGAAACGATACGGACAACACTCTTGGCAGTTTCCACAAGGTGGAATTGACGACGATGAAACTCCTGAACAAGCGATGTTTAGAGAGCTTTACGAAGAGGTTGGGCTTACAAAGAAAGATGTGAAAATCATAGCAACAAGCCGTCATTGGTTAAGATATAAATTACCAAAACGGCTCGTTCGTTGGGATTCTCAACCTGTCTGTATTGGGCAAAAACAGAAATGGTTTCTTCTGCGCTTAGAGTGTGATGAATCAAGAATCAACATGCAGCGCGGCAGTACCCCTGAATTTGATGGTTGGCGTTGGGTCAGTTATTGGTATCCAGTGAGGCAAGTAGTCTCTTTCAAGCGAGATGTTTATCGTCGCGCCATGAAAGAGTTTGCATCATTCGCGATGCCATTTAAAGAACGTAATAACAAAGGTAAGCGCAAAAATAAAAGAGGATAGACATGCTCTCTCAGCTAAGGGAAATAGTTGAACAAGTATCCAAGGTAGAAGATGTACACCAAGCCTTGGATATTTTGGTTAAGCAAACGTGCAATGCGATGAGTACCGAGTGTTGCACTGTCTATCTTGCTAACGAAGAAAAACATCGTCTAGAACTGATGGCAACGCAAGGCTTAAAGTTCAAAGGCGACAAAATCCACATCGGTTTTGACGAAGGTTTAGTGGGCTTAGTGAAACGTTCAGCTGAGCCAATCAACATTGCTGAAGCGTCGAAACATCCTAATTTTAAATACTTCAAACAGCTTGGCGAAGAGGTGTATCAAAGCTTTCTTGGTACGCCGATTATTCATCGCAAGCGAGTATTGGGTGTGTTGGTCGTGCAGCAAAAAACACCTCGCTTATTTAGTGAGATGGAAGAGTCTTTTATTGTCACTCTGGCGGCGCAAGTGGCCGTGATTATTGCTCATGCTCAAACACAAGGGCAGTGGCTGCTTTCGAAAAAGCAGTTATCCACCAGTGGCATTGCTGCGTCATCTGGAATCGCGATTGGTGAGTTTTGGTGGGATGACACCCAGCCTCAACTGTCTGATGTTTACCCCGCCTCAACGCTCGATATTGAACGAGAACAAGAGTGGCTAGTGCTGGCGGTAGAAAGCGCCTTGAACGATTTTCGTCGTTTAAGAAAAAAACTCGATAGTGATATTAATAAAGATGCGTTAGCCATCTTCGATCTCTTTACTCATCTACTTAATGATCCGATGCTACGCAACGATCTGAAAAGCCAGATCCAAAAAGGTGATCGTGCAGATTGGGCATTACGGCAAGTTGTGGAGAGTTATTCCAACCGTTTTGCGAAGATGTCAGATGTTTACTTACGTGAGCGTGCACAGGATATTCGTGAGCTAGGTCAGCGACTGCTATTTTTTTTGCACAACACTGAGCATGATCAGCAGCAACTTGATAAACCGATTATTTTGGTGGTACGCGAACTTACTGCTTCAATTCTCGCCGCTATTCCTAAAGATAAATTACTGGCGGTGGTCTCTTTAGAAGGGGCTGCCAATTCCCACGCAGCAATATTGTCACGGGCCTTGGGCATTCCCGCAGTGATGGGAATTTCACTTAATCTCAAGGAGATCAACGGTAAAAAGGGCATTGTCGATGGTTATAGCGGCAAGGTTTTTATCTCACCAAATAGACAAATTCTGGCGGAATATCGCGCTTTAGCTTATGAAGAAAGCGAACTTTCTCAAATGGTTAATGAAACCATTGCAGAAGCTCCTTTTACGCAAGATGGTACACGTATTGAAGTGATGCTCAATGCTGGATTAAGTGCGGATACCAACATCGCAATTAACCAAGGGGTTGATGGTGTCGGGCTGTATCGAACCGAAATTTCCTTTTTGCTGCAACATCGCTTTCCATCAGAAGAAGAACAAGTGCAGCAGTATCGCAGCGTTTTGAACGCTTATCCTGATAAACGGGTGGTGATGAGAACGTTAGACATTGGTGGCGATAAAGCACTGCCTTATCTACCCATTGAAGAAGACAATCCCTTTCTTGGCTGGCGAGGCATTCGTTTTACGCTCGATCATCCCGATATTTTTTTGATTCAACTGCGGGCGATGATGCGTGCCAGCGGCGATAACCAAAATCTCAGCATTTTATTGCCAATGATTTCAGGAACGAAAGAGTTAGACGACGCAATGCGGTTGATTGAGCAAGCGTATCGAGAAGTTTCTAGCGTTGATGATCGGATCATAATGCCCAAGGTTGGCATTATGATTGAAGTACCATCGATGATTTATCTTCTACCATTGATTGCGAGCAAAGTGGACTTTGTTTCGGTTGGAACCAACGATTTAACCCAATATTTGTTGGCCGTTGATCGGAACAATGCACATGTTGCTGATGTCTATGACTCCATGCATCCAGCGGTGGTGATGGCGCTTAAACAGATTTTAGAGACTTGCCAGTCTTATCGTATACCTGTTTGTGTGTGTGGTGAGTTGGCCGGAGACCCTATCGGTTCACTGTTATTAATTGGTTTGGGTTATCGCATGCTAAGTATGAATACCTCCAACGTAGCCAAGGTCAAATATTTAGTGAGGCACTCTCAATTAGGACAGTTACGGCAACTTGCTGACAAAGCGTTGATGCAACCTTACGGCAACGACATTTATAATATGATGCACTCATACTTTGAAGATAAAGGCTTTGCTGGCTTTATCCGCGCAGGAAAAAAATAGGAACCAATGTGAATTTTGAGTTGATGGTGTTGCTGGTGTTATTGGGCTCAGTCGTTGGTTTTATGGCTGGTTTACTGGGCATTGGTGGTGGTTTAATTGTCGTTCCGGCGTTGCTTCTTTTGCTTCCCAAGGCAGGTATTTCCGCCGAACTTAGTATGCATTTAGCGTTAGCGACATCGCTAGCGACCATCATTGTTACTTCGGCTTCTTCGGCATTAAATCACCTTAAATTGGGCAATGTGGATATGTTTGTCGTCAAGTGGCTCATGCCCGGCGTTATCGTCGGTGGGTTTGTTGGCTCAATGATCGCAGATGTGATTCCGACTCAATATCTACCGAAAGTATTTGGCGTGATTGTTTTTTGCCTGGCGATTCAAATGTTTTTATCGATAAAAGCACAAATGCAAAGATCGATGCCCGGTGCGTGGGTGACCATGCTATGCGGCAGTGGTATTGGTATTGTCTCTAGTTTAGCGGGAATTGGTGGCGGTTCGCTCTCCGTTCCTTTTTTGAATCGTCATGGCGTTGAAATGCGTAAAGCCGTCGGTTCTTCTTCTGTCTGTGGGTGTGTGATCGCAATCTCTGGCATGATTGGTTTTATTTTGCACGGTTATCAAGTGGAGAATTTACCACCTTACAGCATTGGCTATGTCTATTTACCTGCGTTAGTCGCCATTGCTTCGACCTCAATTCTCACTACTCGATTAGGAGCGCGTTACGCGACTCAGTTACCGACGGCGGTATTGAAAAAAATATTCTCCGTTTTTCTGATGGTTATAGCGGCAACTATGCTGTTTTAATCACTTATTATCTTCACCTCATTTTTAGTAAGAGAACACGTTTATGTCTCAGGGTTTTATACAGTTCCCAAATATTGATCCCGTGCTGATTGCGATTGGCCCTATATCCATTCGCTGGTACGGCTTAATGTATTTAGTTGGTTTTGTTTTTGCGATGTGGCTTGCCAATCGCAGAGCGGACAAACCAAATAGTGGCTGGACTCGTGAGCAAGTCTCGGATTTGCTGTTTGCTGGATTTTTAGGGGTGGTCATTGGTGGTCGTGTCGGTTACGTGTTGTTTTACAATTTTGATCTGTTTCTCCAAGACCCGCTCTATCTCTTTAAAGTGTGGACAGGCGGGATGTCTTTCCATGGTGGTCTACTTGGCGTGATCAGTGCAATGTTTTGGTATGCACGTAAAAATAACCGGACGTTTTTTGGTGTCGCCGATTTTGTGGCTCCTTTGGTTCCATTTGGTTTAGGCATGGGACGACTAGGCAACTTCATGAACAGTGAATTGTGGGGGCGAGTAACCGATGTTCCATGGGCGATCATTTTTCCAAACGGCGGGCCTTTGCCTCGTCATCCATCACAGCTTTATGAGTTTTTCTTAGAAGGGATTGTGCTGTTTATTATATTGAACCTGTTTATCCGCAAAAATCGGCCAATTGGTTCAGTCTCAGGGCTATTTTTGATAGGCTACGGAACATTCCGTTTCCTTGTCGAATATGTTCGTGAACCTGATGCACAATTAGGATTGTTCGCTGGATTTATCTCCATGGGGCAAATCCTGTCGCTACCGATGATCATTGTCGGTGCACTGATGATGGTATGGGCGTACAAGGTTAACCATAAAGTGACTCAATAGTGTTAAGGATAGTTTGTGAAACAGTATCTTGAACTTTGTCAGCGAATTGTTGATGAGGGCGTTTGGATCGAAAATGAACGTACCGCCAAACGCTGCCTAACGGTGGTTAACGCTGATCTCACCTATGATGTAGGTCAGAATCAATTCCCGTTAGTGACAACGCGTAAAAGCTTCTGGAAAGCCGCAGTTGCTGAGCTACTTGGTTATATTCGTGGCTACGATAATGCAGCCGATTTTCGCGCTTTAGGAACCAAAACGTGGGATGCGAATGCGAATTTAAATGCAGCTTGGCTTAACAATCCATACCGCAAAGGTGAAGATGATATGGGCCGCGTGTATGGAGTTCAAGGACGTGCGTGGGCCAAGGCGGATGGTGGGCAGATTGATCAACTGCGTAAGATTGTTGATGATCTTTCACGTGGCGTTGATGATAGAGGCGAAATCCTAAACTTTTACAACCCAGGTGAGTTTCATATGGGTTGCTTGCGCCCCTGCATGTACAGTCATCACTTTTCTTTGTTGGGTGATACTTTGTATCTCAATAGTACGCAACGCTCGTGTGATGTCCCGCTTTTATAATCCCCTGCACAAAATGCATAATCAGTAAGTAAAAGAATCCTCGTTTCTGTTAATATTAAATTTATTGTGTTCATTTTTATTTGCACAATACGTAATTAATAATAATTTTGTGTAAATTTAATGCACAGTTCGAGGTTGATCCGCACCACCAGTTTTGGACACCTAATTAAGTGAGTACAATCACTAATGAGGTGAACCATGACAAACAAGAAAAAACGTATTCTCCATTCTGCTGAATTTAAAGCAGAAGCACTGAAGCTAGC
>NZ_SHMN01000090.1:0-878 GCF_029478525.1 Vibrio sp. 1151_11
ATAAACTCGAATGGGCTGCCAGTTATATATCAATGAACGCTCAAAAGTCCGCTCAGAGGAAGTCTAAAGAAAACATTACTTTAGACGGAATTTACGCTGGGCTTAATGCTTAAGGTTCAGTCTATGATACGCTTTATGCTACACGATCTAAATTTTGAAAAAAGGCGAACAATCGTTCAATTGTTGCCAGAATTTCACTTTCCTCGTTACTGATATCTTCCCAACTTCGCCCGAAACTAGCGTATAGATGGATATCATTTCTTCTAGCGTGAATCTTTTCAAGATCCTCAATTATCGTCGCAATTTCAGAACCGTAAACACCGTGAGTTTTCCAAGTGTAAATAACTTTCCCGAAAGTTCGGTGCTCAGGAGCATGTTTCATGAGTTTTTTTATATTCCTATTCTCTGCATGTGCTCGCATTGCACATTCGATAATAGATGAGCCAACTGATATACAGCTTGAGATAGCACCTGAGCGAGCGGATAAAGATAGCGGTGTCGGTCTGAACCAATTCTCTCGCTCCTCTCTTGGATGAGTCCAACTCTGAACTCGACCTGCAACCATAGTGCACAAAAAGTCATAATATTGATGTGCTTCTGCAATTGCATCTCTCGCAGGAAAGCTTGGAATCTTTGTCCATTGAGACCTCAGTTCACCTAGCCCTCGAAATTGATACTCGTCGTTTGAAAAGTCAAACCACCTTCCCATATTTATTACCTCTACATAGAATCAAAGGAAGAACTGTTGCGTATAACGCCCAATTAAGGGGTGAGCAACGCTACCACCTAACCTAAAGCATTGTACCGTAACCACTAAAACTGAAGTAGAAACAAAAATGCCAAGCGTTGGGAATCCCTCTTAAATTGTTTGTTAGGCA
>NZ_SHMN01000091.1:0-827 GCF_029478525.1 Vibrio sp. 1151_11
GGCGTTATACGTTCAAAGGAGGAACGGTGGTAGTAATATATGGAATTAAAGAGCTTTTAAATCCGATCAAAGCTCAATTATCTGATGTAATTCAAGCATCTATGACTCAGGTTTTAGGGCTTCCTGAAAGCAAACGTGCTCATAGAATCGTCTCCCTAGACAAATCAGATTTCTATTACCCAGAGGGTAGAAGTGATGCCTATACCGTCATCGAGATTAACATGATGGCAGGGCGTGAAATTGAAACTAAGAAAGCCCTAATTAAGGCTCTTTTCGAGAATATCGAAACTCACATTGGTATCGCTCCAATAGATATTGAAATCACAATTAAAGAGCAACCACCTCATTGTTGGGGTTTTCGTGGCATGACTGGTGACAATGTCACGGACTTAACATACAAAGTTAATGTGTAGGGTGGTAAAATGGGCAAGGTTATTTTGTCGGGGTATATCGAAATTCCCGAGAATGAACTAGAAGTTGTGACTACAGCGTTAGAAAAGCATATTGAACTCACTCGTCAAGAAATTGGGTGTCTCGTCTTTGAGGTGATTCAAAGTACAGATGACCGAAATAGGTTTAATGTGTACGAAGAATTTGTCGATAAATCAGCATTCGAACTGCATCAGGAAAGAGTCAAAGCATCACATTGGGGGCAGGTTACAGTCAATGTAAAGCGCAGTTACAGTATCGAGGAACTGAACGTATAACAAACAATTTAAGAGGGATTCCCAACGCTTGGCATTTTTGCTTCTACTTCAAGTTAAGTGTTTATGGCACAATGCCTTAGGTTGGGTGGTAGCGTTGCTCACCCCTTAATTGGGCGTTAG
>NZ_SHMN01000092.1:0-727 GCF_029478525.1 Vibrio sp. 1151_11
AAGTGGCTGTTACTGCCTAATCTACGCTTATCGCAAGTTACTACGTCCTTCATCGCCTCTGACTGCCAAGGCATCCACCGTGTACGCTTAGTCACTTAACCATACAACCCGAAGAAGTTTCGTGTTGTAGACAAGTCACCAAGGTTGTCTCTCATTATTTGAATGAGCGAGAGACGTTTGATTTTGCCGGACTCAATTTTGAAAACTTACCGAAGTAAGCTTTCCCAAGAACACTTGAATGTGTTTGGTATCAATACGTTAAACGCATTGATGTTGAGAACTTTTATTTGATAACAACAAACACGTTCGTTGTTATCAGTCAGCTTTCCAAATTGTTAAAGAGCACGATTTTCTAATGAAAACCATTTTTAAAAACACTATTGCTAGTGCGCTTAAAGATGGTGGAGCTATGCGGGATCGAACCGCAGACCTCCTGCGTGCAAGGCAGGCGCTCTCCCAGCTGAGCTATAACCCCATCAGGTGTGTGATACTGTGTGCCAATCTTCTGGGAGGAAGAATTGGTGGGTCTGAGTGGACTTGAACCACCGACCTCTCGCTTATCAGGCGAACGCTCTAACCACCTGAGCTACAGACCCAGCATCGTCTCTTAAACTGTATAAACCATCAATCTGTGTGGACACTCATCAGTGTAATCTTCGTATAAGGAGGTGATCCAGCGCCAGGTTCCCCTAGCGCTACCTTGTTACGACTTCACCCCAGTCATGAA
>NZ_SHMN01000093.1:0-724 GCF_029478525.1 Vibrio sp. 1151_11
TTAAGGTGGTATGCGGCGGCATCGGTATTGCGTTGCTCACACCTTAACAGGGCGTTAGGCATCAATGAGGCGTAAATGGAAATAGTTTTAGCGATTGCAACTTTACTTGGTGGGATTACCGCTGTTTGGTTTTTCTGGGACAAGGCTCGAGAGTTCACTCTTGGAACCAACAAGGTAAATACCCATGACTTAGAGTTATTCGAACAATATAAAGGTATGTTTGTTACGACGGGAGCTGCCGAGTTTTATAGACAACATGACTTTTTGGCACAGTTCTCTGAAGATTATTGGCGACCTTTATCTAGTTATGTAGATAATTGGTATAAACCCGATTATGAGTTCTCCAATAGTAAACTTCAAAAGAAGCACAAGACGCTTTACGAAGCAGCAGAAAAATTAGGGATAGCTATTGCTGGCAACACCGTAACAATAGCGCCAACGTACAAAATGCGTTCAGTACGACCGGATAACCTAGCATTTGGACCAATACCAGACCACATAAAAGAAGAAGCAAAAGAGATTAACGGTTTAGTTCCAGCATTTATAAAAGCTCATGATGACTTCGTTAAACTAGGTAATCATGAGTTGTACTAAAAATGCCTAACAAACAATTTAAGAGGGATTCCCAACGCTTGGCATTTTTGTTTCTACTTCAGTTTTAGTGGTTACGGTACAATGCTTTAGGTTAGGTGGTAGCGTTGCTCACCCCTTAATTGGGCGTTAT
>NZ_SHMN01000094.1:0-688 GCF_029478525.1 Vibrio sp. 1151_11
GGCGTTAGCCTTATTCAAAAGGAGATTCTATGAAATCAGCAGTTCTTGTTATTGATGTGCAGAATATTTTGTTTGACCCAACACCTCAACCGTTTGAAAGAAATGAGGTTTTAACTCGCATCAATAAAGTCACAGATTGGGCGCGCCAAAAGGATATCTCAGTCATCTTTATCCAACATGAACAAACTGGGACGCCAATCGAATATGGCAGTGAAGGTTGGCAATTACAGTCATCATTACACGTTGAAAGTAGTGACCATTTTATACGCAAAACAACGCCAGATTCGTTTTTACGAACAAACTTGGAGTCGTTGCTGCAAGAACTCTGTATTGAGCATCTTTATATCTGCGGCTACGCCACAGAGTTTTGTGTAGATACAACTACGCGACGAGCTGCTGGTTTAGGTTACTCGGTGGATTTGATATCAGATGCTCACACAACTCAAAGCAAATCTCATTTGTCAGGTGAGCAAATCCGAGTACATCACAATGCAACATTGCCGAGTATTTCTAGTTTTGGTGTCAAGATTACAGCTGTATCGACACAATCTTTGACGTCATAAGGCTAACAAACGGCTCAAGAGGGATTGCCAACGCTTGGCGGCTTTAGTGCAAAATTGAAGTTCAGTGTTTACAGTGTGTTTTTTGAGTTCGGCGGTGCGTTGTCAACCCCTTAGCCGGGCGTTAT
>NZ_SHMN01000095.1:0-687 GCF_029478525.1 Vibrio sp. 1151_11
GTACTTGGATTGGCTTGCAATTCGGCTGGCACACCACTTTCTTGACCGTTGCCGCTTTTGGCTTAGTGGCTCTGTTCTTCATCACGTCAGTGATCAAATCGACCGGACACGGCGAAGCAAAAGACGTTAAAGCGCAAGTGGCAGCGTTCAAAAACCCAATGCTACTAATCAGCCTAGCGATCACTGTATTTGCTTGGTCGGGGTTCATGGCTTTGTATGGCTACATCGCCCCTATTGCCATGCACATCACTGGCTTTGGTGAAAGTGCCGTGACTTGGATTTTAGTTATCGTTGGCGTCGGTCTGATTGTTGGTAACACCATAGGTGGTCGTTCATCAGATAAAAACCTACAAAAAGCGTCCATGTTCTGGGCTATCGCGATGATTGTGTCACTCGTACTGGTCGGCCTAACCGTAGACAGCAAAGTACTGTTTATTGCTACCGCCTTTGTATTTGGTATTGCTTCATTCGCTAACGTACCAGCGATGCAGCTTCGTGTAATGAACCACGGCGGTGAAGGTCAAGAGCTAGCGGCGACGGCAAATATCTCAGCATTCAACTTAGCCAATGCCTTTGGTGGTTTCTTAGGTGGCATGGTGCTCGATAGCCAAATGGGCGCAGGTATGATCCCTTACGCAGCCATCCTTGTTCCACTGATTGGTTTACTCTTCATCGCCAAAGCAAACC
>NZ_SHMN01000096.1:0-674 GCF_029478525.1 Vibrio sp. 1151_11
TGCCTAACAAACAATTTAAGAGGGATTCCCAACGCTTGGCATTTTTGTTTCTACTTCAGTTTTAGTGGTTACGGTACAATGCTTTAGGTTAGGTGGTAGCGTTGCTCACCCCTTAATTGGGCGTTATGTGTTTGGTCAGTTTTTAGGGTCCAAGCTACGATTTCATTGAGAATTCGTTTCGTGTTTTCGGCAAGTTGGCTTGGTCGAAATGGATTTTTGAACAACCTGAGATTGATCGTTTTCAAGGTTCTTGGGTTGCCTCAATTAAGTTTTGGATCTGGCTTGTGTTGGGTTTCGTCAGTTGCAAATCGCTTTAATTGAAATGTCTTTTTGACTGATTCGTTTGCTGATATTCAGCTCTGAAAGTCTGATGAAGCAAAAGGTTTGGTTGTGGCTGAAAGGGCGCTTTCTTTGTTGTTGATTCTGTATGTGGCTCTCTTTGGCTCAGAACGCTGTGAAATTTAGGTTTTGGTAAGCATCGTTTTTGTACGTAACTTATTCAAATATCTTCATTTCTACGGTGGTTTACTTTGAATTCATAGCTAAATTCACATAACAATCAATTCAAGTGGATTCTCAACGCGTGGCAGTTTTACTATGCGTCAGGTAAAGTGTTTTACGGTGCAATGCAGCGACTTGGTCAGTGCGTTGTTCACCACTTAATTGGGCGTTAG
>NZ_SHMN01000097.1:0-660 GCF_029478525.1 Vibrio sp. 1151_11
GAGGGTAAAAATGCTCATTTGCCGACAACACAAAACGAATAGCCGGAGAAATCCCAAAAGATTGAACTCCTAAATTTACCTGAGTTGCATAACGCCCGCTTAAGGGGCAGACAACGCTACTACCAAGCTTCCGCATAACACCGGAATCACAAAAACCAACGCATGATAAAAATGCCGCGCGTTGGCTGTCCCTCTTGAAGCGTTTGTTAGGTGTTTTGTTGCTTACTTTTTTGAAGCTTCCCAATATATCTATGGGCTATGTAAGATAATAATATTGCCAGAGCAAGATACAGGCCTCGGTGCAACGGTTGTTGCAGGCTCGAAAACAACATGTCTATCGAAAATAGAGGCACCAATACACAAGCCACCATCAAGACAACATTGCCTGTCGTTGTGCTAGATTCACCACCGCAATTTAGACAGACATGGTTTTTCCAACGACTAATTTTCCATGCTTTAAAGTAGCTAACTCTCACACCGCAATATGGACACTTCATATTCTCTCCTTGAATTGACACTCCATCAATTGACACCTAACGCCCAATTAAGTGGTGAACAACGCACTGACCAAGTCGCTGCATTGCACCGTAAAACACTTTACCTGACGCATAGTAAAACTGCCACGCGTTGAGAATCCACTTGAATTGATTGTTATGTGAA
>NZ_SHMN01000098.1:0-583 GCF_029478525.1 Vibrio sp. 1151_11
GGGCGTTAGCTGAATGTTGGTATAAGTAGCATGATCAAAATTAGAAAATACGAAGATTCTGACGCAAGTGAGTTGTGGAAGCTTTTTTATCATACAGTTCGTAACGTGAATCGACGAGACTATTCCCAAGAGCAAGTTGAGGCTTGGGCACCAGATAATTTCGACCGCAAGATATGGAAGAATAAACTAAACGCTATTTCACCTTTTATTGCAGAAATAGAGGGTGTCATTGTTGGTTATGCTGACCTTCAAGAAAGTGGTTTAATCGATCATTTCTTTTGTCATCATGACTACCAAGGCAAAGGCGTTGCACGTTGTCTTATGGAGCACGTTTTAAAAGTTGGTAAATCTCGCGGCATTACCAAGTATTGTTCTGAGGTCAGTATTACAGCTCGCCCTTTCTACGAAAAATTTGGTTTTAAGGTTGTAAAAGAGCAAGCGATAGAAGTTCGGGGCCAAAAACTGCAGAACTTTGTTATGGAAAAATTCAGCTAACAAAGCGTTTAAGAGTGATTCCAAACGCTTGCCGGTTTCGCTTCGCTCAAGTATGGCAAACGTTTGTCACACCTTAACGCGGCGTTAT
>NZ_SHMN01000099.1:0-565 GCF_029478525.1 Vibrio sp. 1151_11
TCGTCTCTTAAACTGTATAAACCATCAATCTGTGTGGACACTCATCAGTGTAATCTTCGTATAAGGAGGTGATCCAGCGCCAGGTTCCCCTAGCGCTACCTTGTTACGACTTCACCCCAGTCATGAACCACAAAGTGGTGAGCGTCCTCCCCGAAAGGTTAAACTACCCACTTCTTTTGCAGCCCACTCCCATGGTGTGACGGGCGGTGTGTACAAGGCCCGGGAACGTATTCACCGTAGCATTCTGATCTACGATTACTAGCGATTCCGACTTCATGGAGTCGAGTTGCAGACTCCAATCCGGACTACGACGCACTTTTTGGGATTCGCTCACTATCGCTAGCTTGCTGCCCTCTGTATGCGCCATTGTAGCACGTGTGTAGCCCTACTCGTAAGGGCCATGATGACTTGACGTCGTCCCCACCTTCCTCCGGTTTATCACCGGCAGTCTCCCTGGAGTTCCCGACATGACTCGCTGGCAAACAAGGATAAGGGTTGCGCTCGTTGCGGGACTTAACCCAACATTTCACAACACGAGCTGACGACAGCCATGCAGCACCTGTCT
>NZ_SHMN01000009.1:0-144393 GCF_029478525.1 Vibrio sp. 1151_11
CACAACATGGCTGAAAGCTTAATACTTGAAGGGCGAAGGGAAAGAACATTCCCTAGAACAGTTAAGCCTAGACCACAACGGTATGCTAAGAACAAAAATGCCGTTCACTCTTAAGTGAACGGCATTAACACAGTAGTGGTGCCCTTTTTTATCAGAAAACGTTATTGAGTCATAGGAAGCTGTTGCGCGATATCTTCGAGTGCCTGTTGAAGGATCTCTGTCGTTTGCGCGCCTGAGATAAGATGGCGTTGCTCAATGATCAAGGCTGGCACAGCTTGAATTCCTGCCTCTAACCACTGTTGCTCTGTGACAGAAACGGTTTTCGCCCACGACTCATCAGTTAAAACTGCGCGGCAGATTTCTCTGTCTAAACCAAGGCTCTGTACTAGGTCGAGCAAGACATCATCGTCATCTAAGGCTTGCCCGAAAGTGAAATAAGCACGAAATAGTGCCATTTCCAGCTCTAATTGTTTTCCTTGGCTATTCGCCCACATTAATAATTGATGCGCTTTACGGGTATTATAAATACGCATGTCGTCACTGAAATTGAATTGAAAGCCGACTTCTTGCCCTAGGGCGCTGAGGGTTTGGCGTGCTTGTAAACTTGCTTCTATCGACGTGCCATATTTTTTGGCTAAATGTTGCTGTAGGTGTTCACCACCTATAGGCATAGCAGGGTTGAGTTCAAAAGGGTGCCAATGGATGTCTGCATCGATCGTATCGCTGAGAGCCAGCAGCGCTTGCTCTAACCGCTTATAGCCAATGATGCACCAAGGGCAGACAACATCTGACACGATATCAATGCGTAGTTTTTTCATTTTCTTCCCTACCGCGATTGGCAATTCACTGACCTTAATTATAGCGAGATTATCAGCATAAACTGTGACTTGTTGTGTAGCCCTTTGGAAAGCTAGGCGCTTTTTTATCGCTCTACGCCTTTTCTCTCATACAAACAATATTGCAATAAGGCTGATGGAATTGCTGAAACGCTCTCTATACTCTAAAAACGTTAAATGCAGAGAATTAAACTGCGCTTTGAGAAACAAGTGACGTATTGTGAGGTTTCGCCTCTTTCAACTTGTGAGTTAACCATGATGAACAGGGACATTGACGTATGACAAATGTTCAACCAACCGATGTGATTTTGCATGCTTTTGATTGGCCGTATCGTTTAGTCGCTGAGCGTGCAGAGCAAATTTTCCAACTGGGTTATAAAACGGTGTTGATTTCACCGCCGATGAAATCGTTCAAAATCGCTCAAGGTACAAAATGGTGGCAACGTTACCAACCGCAAGATTATCGCATCATTGATAATCAACTGGGCAATACCCATGATTTTAAACAAATGGTTGAAACCTTAACCGCATTAGGCTTGCGAATTTATGCCGATGTGGTGTTCAACCATATGGCCAACGAATCCAAATTGCGTTTGGATTTACAATACCCGAGCGCACAAGACTTAGCTTCCTACCAGAATAAAAGCGATGAGTACCAAGCGCTGCGCCTCTTTGGTGATCTGACCCAGCCACTCTTTGATAAAGATGACTTTGTGGAAGCGTTTGGCATAAAAGATTGGAAGGATCGTTGGCAAGTGCAAAATGGCCGCATTACTGGAGGGGCGCATGATCCGGGCCTACCCACGTTGCGTGATAATGAACATGTGGTTGTACAACAACAGGCTTATTTAAGGGCGTTGAAAGCGTTAGGAGTCAAAGGATTTCGAATTGATGCTGCTAAGCATATGTCTATTGAGCATTTGAAGAAAGTATGGGCCGATGACATTACGCAAGGCATGCATATTTTTGGCGAGATCATTACTGATGGCGGTGCAACCAAAGAAGAGTACCAACTTTTTCTCGAGCCTTATCTGCAAGAAACCAAGTTGGGTGCTTATGATTTCCCACTATTTCAAACGGTATACGATGCGTTACAAACAAAAGGTAGCCTGAAATGGCTGATTGACCCTTATTGTTTTGGTCAGGCGCTTTCCAACAACCGAGCGATTACGTTCACCATTACGCATGATATCCCCAACAACGCTGTGTTTGCCGACCTCGTCATGGATGAAGCCTTAGAAAATATCGCCTACAGCTACATTCTTGGTCGCGATGGGGGAGTGCCATTAATTTACACCGATTTAAACACCAGTGGCATTTTGAACCATGCTGGTCTTCCGCGCTGGCAAGAGGCATGGTGTTCGCCACAAATGGCGGCGTGTATTGCTTTTCATAATAAAATGCATGCGTTGCCAATGAAAACGCTAGAAGCGAGTGATGACTTGTTAGTGTTCAGCCGCGGTAAGGAAGGGATAGTGGTTTTGAACAAATCTCAACGCAGTCAGCGCGTTGAAATTGATTGGGCAAATCCAATGCTAGAATTGCTTACGAAGCAGCAGTATCAACCCAATAACCAAAAGATTGTCATGGATATCGCCGCTCGCTCTAGCGCCATGCTTTGTCGGCTATCAAATGTCTGATGGTGAATAAAACGGTGAGTCGTTAGAAAAGTAAAGGCGCGTAATCAGCGCCTTTACTGAGTCTACCCAGTTGCTGTGGTAGAGGATTAAACGATAAATTTATTCAATATAGCATCTTGCTCTCGGATATTTTCGGTTTGAGCTTGCATGGCGATATTGGCATTGTCAGCGGCATCTGCAACTTGAACGGAAAGATCTTTGATCTTAACCGTGTTGTTGTTGATCTCTTCTGCTACCAAGCTTTGTTCTTCGGCTGCCGAAGCTATTTGGATATTCATATCGCTAATTTGCTGAATAGCATCGCGGATTTTCAGCAGAGCATTATTCGCTTCTTCGGCACGATTGACCGCCTCAGCTGCCGTGGTTTTACTCTGATTCATCGCATTGGCAACAGAAGTAGCGCTCGACTGCAACTTCTCAATCATATTACGGATCTCTGTCGTGGATTGCTGTGTTCTTTGCGCCAGCGTACGCACTTCGTCTGCAACGACCGCAAAGCCTCGGCCTGACTCTCCAGCCCGAGCCGCCTCTATCGCTGCGTTTAGTGCCAGCAAGTTGGTTTGGTCAGCAATGTCGTTGATCACTTTCAAAATGGTTTCGATGTTTGCCGTTGCATTTTCTAGTGCACTTACCTCTGTTACTGCTTCATCAATACGCGTCGAAAGATTATCGATCGCTTGCGTGGTTTGGGTCACAACATTGGTACCAAATTCTGTCGCATCATCAGCATCTTTTGCCGCCGATGCCGCGCCTTGCGCGTTGTTGGCGACATCGCCAGAAGTGGTGGCCATCTCATGCATGGCCGTGGCTAATTGCTCAAGTTCATGCAGTTGATCACGCATCGCTTCGGCCGATTCTTGCAACCCCATCGAGGTCATTTCCGAACCGCGTAAAATTTCTGAACCGATGGCTTTAGACTGGGTAATTTGTTGTTGTAAGGCTTCAGTAAAGGTATTGAAACCGACCGCTAATACCGAGAATTCTTTATCCGTGTCGGTGGCTAAGCGTTGGGTTAAGTCACCACTACCAGAGGCAACGTTCTGTATTGCATCGTTGAGCGCACCCAGCGGCTTCATCAATAAGCGGATAAGCACAAGCAGTATCGCAATACTAAACACTAAAGCGATCAACGTATAGATGATCGAACTGTTGCGCAGTGTCGCTAAAGACGCATAGGCGATCTCTTCATCCAAAACGACACCGACGTACCAGTTCTCTCCGGGGACTTTTGAAAAATCGAGTGTGTAGTGTTTATTGTCGATCAGTACTTGTTTAGGCTCTTCGACGATAACGGCATTGCCTAAGTATTCTTTCATTGGCTTGCCGTTCATCTCTGCTCGGGGGTGGGCTATGGTTGTGCCGTCGGATGAAACAATAAATACATAGCCTGCATCAAATAATTTTACGGTGTTGACCAATTCTGCTAACCCAGCAAGGCTAACATCGTAGAAGATGGCGCCGATAAATTTGCCGTTATCTTTAACTGGGGTAGCAATAGACACCAATATTTCATTAGTGGCAGAGTCGGCGTAAGGTGCAGTAATAATCAGTTTGTCGGCATTTTTTGCATCAATATACCAAGGGCGAACTCGTGGATTCCATGATGCGCCTGGGTTCCAAGTAGGATCATTACTGATGTAAGAGCCATCACTCTCAAAACCGACCCCAGCCAGTAAAAAAGTTTGTTTGACAATCGGCCTTGTGATGACCTTAGACATACTTTCTCGGTTAATGTCGACTTCCAACATGCTGGTGGCATAAGCAGCAATGGCCTTGCGGCTATTGATCTCTGCACCAGCTGTATTGCTAACCCCATCCACTATTTCAGTTACACTCGCTTCAACTTGTGACTTCACTTCTTTTTGGACGGTGAAGTACTGTTGTATCGTCAGCAGAGTAACGGTGACCAACAGCAGCAAAGATGACGCCGCGACGATCTTATGGCTGAATTTCATGGCAATCCCTTCCATCAATAAATATTAATATTATTAGTAAATGTATAGTTAGGGATTAATCATTCAGCCAGTAAACAATCCATTTTTAAGCGAAAAATTACAAATTTCGCCCGAGAACTAAAAGCGCAAGTTGTTGGCACTCTTGTTCATTTCCTTGGAAAAGCTCATCGACGATTTGGTTCAGCTTGATGCCAGACAGTTTGCGCTTTTGTGCCTCACGAACACGTAGTGCTATTTGACATTCAATTGGTAGCTCACTTACTTGATGTGGTTGCCACGCTGATAGCTTTTCGCTGAAGTTGTTTAACGATAATTTGGGTTTAAAATGCGTGGCTTCACTTTTTAGTACATGAAGAAGGTGCGAATAGATTTCATCGTTAGGTTGACATTGACTCAGGTGATCACAAGCGGCTTGGCTCAGTTCAGATAAGGTGACGTAACCCGCTTGATGGGAAAAATCGGCGGTTAAACGTACTGAAAAATCGACACGCTGCCACTGCGTATTAGGAAAAATAGTCAGCGAGCATAAACAGTCAAAAGGGATCCAAAAACTCTGCTTTGCTTCAACTGAATATTCATGTTTGCCAAGTTTACACAGTACTAATCCGCTCATTACTCGAATCAAACTGTGTTTGATGACTTTCTTGCGAGGGGTGACAACTAAGTTAGCAGACAGTAAGGCTTCAAATTGAATCGCGTAGTTCATGGTACTTCTCACTGATTTTGGGGCGCTAAGAGTACCTTGTCTCACAGAAAATGCCAAATATGCGAACTAAAATCACCTTATTCTGGTCTGACCTTAGTGAATCTGTTACGACTGTAGCTGCGAGCTACGTCAACTATGCGTAGAATGAGCCAGCTTTTTATTTGATGTATGAATATATGACCACCACAACTGATCCTTATGTAGATATCCGTCCTTACAACGACGATGAGATTCCAGCGGCTATTGACCGTTTAATTAATGATGAAGAATTTATCTCAGCTATTTTGCAACATCGTTTTGACAAACGATCTGCTTGGCTAAAATCGATACTGAGCCCTTTTGTAAAAGCATACTTAAAGTTTAAATGGGCCAAACTCACGTCCGTGGAAGCAATCCAACTTGAAGTGAAGAAATACCTCACGAAAACACTAGAATCAACGACACAAGGTGTCACCTTCAGTGGTCTCGATAAATTGGATAAACAGACGGCTTATTTATTTATCTCGAACCACCGTGATATCGCGATGGACCCAGCATTGGTCAACTATGGTCTGTATATGTCTGGGCATAAAACTGTACGTATTGCGATTGGTGATAACTTATTGAAAAAGCCTTGTGCTACAGAGCTGATGCGTCTTAATAAGAGCTTTATTGTGAAACGCTCGGCTAAAGGCCCGCGCGAGATGATGAAAGCGCTCAGTACCTTATCTGCTTACATTAAACACTCACTTGAAACTGGAAATTCTATCTGGATAGCGCAAAAAGAGGGACGAGCAAAAGATGGTAACGATTTTACCGATCCGGCCATTTTGAAAATGTTCCATGTGGAAGGGCGCAAGCAGAAAATAGAGTTTGCTCAGTATATTCAATCGCTCAAAATTGTCCCGGTCGCGATTTCATATGAAAACGATCCGTGTGATATGGCCAAAGCGTGTGAGTTATATGAAAAAGCGACGCATGGGCGTTATGAAAAAGGGGAATTTGAAGATATTGAAAGCATTGTCCAAGGTATTGTCGGTGAGAAAGGCCGAGTGCATGTTGGCTTTGGTGAAGTGATTACTCAAGCATTTGAAACGCCAGAAGCATTGGCGCAAGAGATCGATCGCCAAATTCACGCAAACTACAAATTATTCCCGATCAATAAGTTAGCGGCTGGGATAGAAAGTAGTGATATCACGCCAGATATCCGCGCTCACTTAGAAAGCAAGCTGACTCAGATCCCTGAAGGGGCACAGCGCTATTTACTCGATAGCTACGCCAACCCAGTAAAGAATCAGCAATAATCATTAAACGATGAAGAGAGGGGCTCACGGCTTCTTCTCTTCTCTTTTTCTAGCCTATCTTGCGACCGCGCCGCCAAGGGTCAGTTTGCTTGGCCATTTACTGATGACATTACCTCCCAAATAAATATTACCATTTACGGTCATCGTGTCAGGAAATTCGGTGATTTTGGAACCGCCAATAAACAAACTCCCTTCCACGACTAAACCTTCGGGCAATTGGGTTAATGGCGTTCGAATTACGCTCAAATCCCCCTTGACTAAGAGATTCGCAGGCAGCGTTTCAAGCGGTGTATCCGTGAAATTCAGGTAACCACCGACCTTGATTCTCATTGGCCACGATTTGATTTTACTACCCAGTAAGTTCGCATAACCACGAATGGTGGTACCTTTTGGAATATTCTCTAGCAAGCTATTAGATGCTTCTAAACTACCCTGCACATTCAAGCCCTTAGGCAGGGATTTTATCGATGTCTTAGCAATATTTAGGTTGCCTTTGAGCGTGAGATTTTCGGGTAGTGTTGTGTAGGGTTTATTACGCAAATAGAGATTGCCATAATTATCAAGGTGGTTAAGGATTTGATATTGATCGAGCGGCTGTGACCATGCACAAGAGGCATAGAGAAGGTTGCATAATGTTAGTAAAAGCGAAAACTTATTCATAAAGCCTGCAGATGAAGACACGATACCTAGAGTATCGGCAGATTACGGTTAAGCTTCAATAATGCATTGCCTAGGATGAGAAAGCAAAGTGCTTGGGCGATAAAAAAGCGAGCCATGATTAGGCCCGCTAAGAGCAATTAGATTAACGAGCCAAAGAGCGCGACTTCAGTTCAAAAATAAGTTTTTCGGCACTGACTTCAAATTTGAAACGTGCATGCAATTCAGTAGAGTTATCATCTAACGGTGAAACTTCAAACTCAACATTATCTGAAACTTGTTTGGCAAGAGCGAGGTACTTCTCAAATTCAGCTTCTAGCTGAGCTTTGTTGGGAGCCATGACCATCACTTCGGCAACTTCATCACCTTCTTTGATAATAAAGCCAATTTCGCCAGCGCAGCCACATGCTTCGCAGACTTGGATATCAACGTCTTTTTCGATACTCATTGTGAATCCTCTTAGTAAATGTATGGACATTCTAACGGGCAAATCGTTTATCAGCCACAAAAAGCCAATCAGGTTTGGGGTAAATCGCGTCTTATTTTGGTTGTTCGAAAGTTTTTAGCCATCGTTATGAATTAATGAGTGTGATACTGTTCAAATAATCACTAGTTTTTGTGTCATAAATTTGTCAGAACAGTGTTCAGTTCGTTGCGAATTGTTGATGATTGTAAGATTATTCGGTTGAAACAATTATTAATATTATAAATTGCGCTTCATCCATTAGTGGTGATGACTAATAAACTGGAAATTTAAGTTTTATTAGTGATAGCTAAAGGAGTGACAGTAACAAGCCAGTAGATAACGCTTTTAACAAGATAATTCTGGTTTGAATTTACTGTTTTAAAGGATGGTTTTTTAGACAGAAAATGCCATACCACGAGGGGTGATTCGCGAAACGGCACTATCATCGCAATTGAGTTAGATGGATTAATAAAAAAGAGAAGAGTCTGGACCATGCCAAAGCGTAGTAAAGAAGATACTGAAATCACCATTCAGAGAATAATGGATGCTGTTGTCGATCAGCTATTGAGACTGGGTTACGACAAAATGTCGTATACCACGTTGAGTCAGCAAACAGGGGTTTCACGAACGGGGATTAGCCACCATTTTCCAAAGAAAACCGATTTTACGGCCGCTTTAGATGGGCGGATTTTTAAGCTGTTTGTTGAGCATTTAGATTTTGAAAATGACCTTTCAAGCTTTTCAAATAGCTGGATAAATGCGCTGGAAAATGCACAATTTTTGGCTATTTTGCGTTTATTATTTCATCATGTTGTGACGACTGAAAATGCGGATGAATTTGCAGCAAACGGTGTCGATCGGTTATACAAAACGGTGGCTGTACAGTTTGGCAAAGAGAGCGCAAGGGAGCTTGAGTGGCTGATTGGTAAATCACTGATTAAAATGAGTCAATAATTTGGCACTTTGTGCAAGCTTGTATTGTCGACTTTAACACTAAAGCCAACTGAGAAGTTGGCTTTAGTGCTTTTTGTAGAGAGATTGTGTCGATCAATCGTACAACGTTGGGATCGGTTGACGTTTATGCTGAGTTGCTGTGTAAATCGCGACAAGACGGTCAATCACGTGCTGTGAAACAGGCTTCCCTTCTAAAAAATCATCGATTTGGTCATAACTTAAGTTTAACGCATCTTCATCTGCTTTTTGTGGTGCGAGCTCTTCTAAATCCGCGGTGGGTGTTTTTTGAACCAATTGCTGTGGTGCGCCTAATTTAGCCGCTACCGCGCGCACTTGACGTTTACTCAAGCCAAAAAGTGGTGCTAAATCACACGCGCCATCACCAAATTTAGTATAAAAACCGGTGATGTTTTCTGCGGAATGATCCGTGCCGAGTACTAACGCACCAACAAAACCTGCAATTTCGTACTGCGCAACCATGCGAGCGCGCGCCTTTACATTTCCTTTCACGAAATCAATTTTGGCACTGTCAGTTGGAGTTAAGCTTGTGCCTTGTAGCGCATCAAGAGAGGCTGAGTGCAGGCCATCTACACCCGCTTTAATATTGACCGAAATTGAGTGTGTAGGTTGAATGAAGGAGAGAGCAAGCTGCGCTTCATCCTCATCTTTTTGTTCGCCATAGGGTAAACGAACGGCGATAAACTGATAGTCGTTAACGGCGTATTCTTGGTTGAGTTGTGTCACGGCGAGCTGGGCTAGACGGCCGCACGTTGTTGAGTCGACGCCACCACTGATGCCAAGCACTAAAGACTTACAACCAGATTCAACCAATTTGCGTTTAATAAACTCAACGCGCCGTTCAATTTCATAAACAGGGTCAATGGATGAGAGAACACGCATCTCATCACGGATCATTTGTTCCATTAGGGTTCCTTTTCCTGCAAGCAATATAAATCTTTGGTGTATCATACCGAAATCATCAGATTAGAAAACCGAGAAAATGGTTTTCAGACTTGAATAGGATTGCTATGACCAAAATTGCCGTCTTTGGGAGTGCTTTTAACCCTCCGAGCTTAGGACATAAAAGTGTGATTGAATCGCTAAGCCATTTCGATTTAATTCTGTTGGTACCGAGCATTTCACACGCTTGGGGTAAGCAGATGCTCAGTTATGAGATCCGTTGTGAACTTATTGATGCTTTTATTCGTGATTTGCAGTCAGATAAGATACACCGCTCAATAGTCGAAGAGGAACTGCAACAGCCCGGGCAGAGCGTCACAACTCACGCTGTTTTGTCATTACTGCAAAAACAATCACCTGATGCTGACATTACTTTTGTAATGGGCCCGGATAATCTGTTCAATTTTGCGAAATTCTATAAAGCTCAAGATATCTTGCAACGCTGGTCAGTCATGGCCTGTCCTGAAAAAGTCGCGATTCGTAGTACTGATATTCGTCAGCGGTTAGCTGAAAATTTAGATATTGCCGATTTAACGACTATCTCTGTTAGGAAAATCTTGCAGCAAAGAAAACTTTACTAGACAATCCACGCCCTTTTCGTGGTCGGAGCTGTTTGCATTCATGAAGTTAAATGTGGCTGTTTGTGCGTTAATCATGTTTTCGTCGCTGACGGAAGCTTGCGATCTCTATTCCGGTTCATTATTAACGCCAGAGTTAGAATTAACACTAGGTGCAGATAGTAGCCCAACAATGTTACCAGCATCGGGCGTCTGCTTTTCTATATTAGATAGTATGGGCTACGCATCGAAACAACTGCTGGCTTTAGGTTTATTTGAAGAATCTCCAGCCGACTCTTCTTACTGGGCCGATTGGTTTTTAAAAGCCGATTCGGATCCCCTGTTTACTCAGAAATTGGCCACAAGCTACATTGGCTTTGGAGTCTGGATACCCTCTGAATTGCTTGACGAGCAAAGTGATATGTCAACCGAAGAGTGGTTAATGAGTCACGGCTTACAGCTAAGTATCGGTTTTGGCGAGAAAAAAGCGGGTGAGCCGCGCATGCGTTTTGACTATCGTTGGCATGAAGATTTCGACAGTGTTGTCATGATGCAAATTGAAGTTCCCTTCTAACGTTTTCCCTCAGTAAACACACTCCCTCAGAAAACAAAAAAGCCAACCGCAATATTCGCGATTGGCCTATGTAAATTGTGAACAAAGAGTATTCACTAACAACGTCAGTTGGCTAGGTGACCCTCGGCTTAAGAAGGGTCGATATAGTTATTGCAGCATACGTGCCAAGTTTTATAGCGCTTAGTTGCTATTGTTTCCTTGTTTTTTCAAACTTCCCCAAGAAAATTTTTGCAGGCTGCAAATGCAAACTGCAAAAACGACTCAGATTGCTAATGCCGCTAGGTTCAATCACATTCACTCTGCTATCTCACTTTTATTTAATTACACATCTAACTAATTGGTGGTTTTTTGGTTAAATATTCAATCTTATTTATTTATTTTAAATCAGTGAGTTATATGTATTGTTGTTTTTTTGAATTTTTGGGTTGAATTTTTCATTTGTACTGTTAGTTTATATAGAGGTTTTTAATTAGAGCTCTAACTATTCATGTGGCAGACAATGATTACAGCAGCACCTTGGGTTGCATACCCGGAAATTATGCAAACAAAGACAGAACAATGGACGTTTCGTACCCCTAATCAAGCCGACGGGCAGCGTGTACATGATTTGATTGGGCTATGCCCTCCCTTAGATGAAAACTCCTCATACTGTAACTTCCTACAAGCGATTCACTTTCAAGAGACCTGCATCTTAGCGGAAAGAAATGGCGAAACCGTGGGGTTTATTTCGGCCTATTTAAAGCCTGACAATTCTGATGAATTGTTTATTTGGCAAGTGGCCGTGCATCCAAATGCTCGTGGGCTAGGGCTTGCCTCACATTTGTTACATGAATTGCTCGCTCGTGACGTTATGGCTGATGTTCGTGTATTGGAAACGACTATCACGAAAAACAATCAAGGTTCATGGAGCCTCTTTAAGAAGTTTGATCGAGCACATGGCGAGCAAGGAGAGGTATCGACCTTTCTCGATCAAACTCGTCACTTTGAAGGTGAACATGATACCGAGTATTTATACCGTATTCCGCTCAAACCTCGTTCTAACTTAACAGGATAACTATCATCGTTATGGACATTTTTAAAAAGAAAGAATCAAACGTGCAATCTTATGCCAATCACTTTCCCGTAGTTTTCTCTACGGCAAAAGGAAGCTGGCTATTTACCGATTCTGGTGATCGCTACTTAGATTTTTTGGCTGGAGCTGGTTCGTTAAATTATGGTCACAATAACGCCCTCTTTAAGCAGGCGCTATTGGAGTACATTGATAAAGACGGCATTACTCACGGCTTGGATATGCACTCCTCTGCCAAGGCTGAGTTCCTCGCGGTATTTGAAAGTCTCATTCTTGAACCAAGAAACCTCGACTACAAAGTGCAGTTTACTGGTCCAACTGGGACTAATGCTGTAGAGGCGGCAATGAAGCTGGCCAGAAAAGCTACGGGTAGAAGTAATATTGTGGCTTTCACTAACGGCTTTCATGGTTGCTCTTATGGCGCACTTGCCGCAACAGGAAATCAACATCATCGAGGCGGCGCTGGGCTTAGCTTAGGTGGCGTGACGCGGCTCCCTTATGATGGCTATGCCAATATTGATGGCCTGTCGCTATTTGAAAATATGCTGAATGACAACTCATCGGGTTTAGACAAACCGGCTGCGGTATTATTGGAGGTTGTCCAAGGCGAGGGCGGCTTGAATTGCGCGTCCAACGAGTGGCTGCAACGCTTAAGTCGTCTCTGTAAGAAAAACGATATTCTGCTTATCGTTGACGATATTCAAGCTGGTTGTGGACGTACGGGAACCTTTTTCAGTTTTGAGCCATCAGCAATAAAACCGGACATAGTGACGCTATCGAAATCGCTCAGTGGTTATGGGTTACCTATGGCGATTGTGCTGCTGAAACCTGAGTTAGATGTGTGGAAACCGGGAGAGCACAACGGAACCTTTCGCGGTAATAATCACGCCTTTGTAACCGCTACAAAAGCGCTGGAAACCTATTGGTCAAATGATGATTTTACCACTCATATCGCACATCGAGCCAAGCAAGTGACGCATGTCATTCAAACCACACTGCGTCGTTTCCCCACACTGTTTAACCGCCACAAAGGGCGTGGACTAATGCAAGGCATTGAATGCAGCAGTGGTGAGATCGCCCATAAAATTGCTCGTCGTTGTTTTCAACTAGGGATGGTGATTGAAACCGCAGGCCCAAATGACGAAGTAATTAAGTTTTTCTGCCCACTTACTATCACAGAAACCGAACTTGACCAAGGTTTAGATATTTTTGCACAAGCGGTAGAAGAGCTAGCCTCTCAGTTAATTAAAAAAGCATCTTAGGAATAAAAAATGATTGTTAGAACATTAGAAGAGTGTCGCCAAAGTGAGCGCCGGGTTGTTGCTCAAACTTGGGAAAGCGTTCGTATGCTGCTGAAAGATGACAATATGGGTTTTTCATTCCATGTTACGACCATTTTTAAAGGCGGCGAGACCCATATTCACTATCAAAACCATTTGGAATCCGTGTATTGCATGTCAGGTGAAGGGGAAATCGAAGTGATAGGAGGGGAAACTTACCCGATAAAGCCCGGCACTTTGTACATCCTTGATCAACATGACGAGCACTATTTAAGAGCTTATTCTGGTGCAGATATGGTTATGGCATGTGTTTTTAACCCGCCACTGACAGGAACTGAAACGCATGATGAAAAAGGTGTTTACCCAATCATTGAGTAATCACTCGCGACGATTCACTGCATTCAATTTAAAAGAAAAGGAGATCCCATGTCTTACACCGTAGAAAAAATCGGTGGAACATCAATGAGCGCTTTTGATGCTGTGCTCGACAATATTTTACTAAGGCCTCATCACCCTTATGATCGAGTGTTTGTGGTATCAGCGTATGCAACCATTACCGATGCTCTACTGGAATGCAAACGCACTGGCAAGCCCGGTATTTACCAGATGATCGCGAAACATGATACGCAATGGCAAGAAGCCATGTACCAACTTGAGCAACGTATGTTGCTGATTAATGAGCATTTGTTTGCCGATCCTATGAGTCGTATTCGCGCGGATAAATTTATTCGTTCGCGGATCTCAGAAGCAGTCAACTGCATTAATAATATTCTAGAAACGTGTCAATACGGGCAGTTTTCATTGCGTCAGTATTTGCCTCAGGTGCGAGAATTTTTATCTTCAATAGGCGAGGCTCATAGTGCCTATAACACCAGTTTGAAGCTAAAAACTCTTGGGATTAATGCATGCTTCATTGATCTCTCTGGGTGGAATAATGGCCAAGCAGGAAGCTTAGATGAGGTGATTTTGGCTGCCTTCGAAGACATTGATGTAGCAACGCAATTGCCAATCGTGACTGGCTACGCCTATTGTAATGAAGGATTAATGAAAACCTATGATCGTGGCTATAGTGAAATGACCTTTAGCCGCATTGCCGCATTAACCAACGCAACGCAAGCGATCATCCATAAAGAGTATCACTTAAGCTCCGCAGACCCGAGAATTGTAGGCGCGGATAAGGTTAGCCCGATGGGATTGACGAACTTTGACGTAGCAGACCAACTGGCTAATTTAGGTATGGAAGCGATTCACCCGAATGCGGCAGCTGGGCTGCGTCAGCAGGGGATTGAACTCAGAATCAAAAATACGTTCGAACCAGAGCATAAAGGCACTCTCATTTCCAATGTCCATAAGCCTCAGAACAATAAGGTAGAGATTATTGCGGGTAAGGACAAAGTGTTCGCCTTGCATATTTTTGACCAAAGTATGGTCGGGAAAATTGATAATGCCAGTTATGAATTGATGGAAGTGATCGCCGAAGCTAAGGTACATCTCGTTGGTAAAGAGATGAATGCAAACTCGATGACGTATTACCTCAGTGGCAGCAGCGATAACTTAAACCACGTGTTGTACAAAATAGAGAAGCGCTACCCGAATGCATCCGTATCAGGAAAAATGGTCGCCCTCATTTCCGCAATCGGTGCATCAATGAACACCAACAACGCATTAACGCAAGGCATGCAAGCATTAGTTAACGCAAAAATTAGCCCTATTGCCGCTCACTCGTCGATGCGTAATGTCAATGTACAATTCGTCGTAGAAGACAACGATTACAATCGCGCGATTTGTGTTTTACATGATGTGTTGATTGCGAAACCGCTATCTACCAAAAAAGCGGCTTAGCGGTTCAGATTGAAGCATCGTTCCCCGCAATCGCCCCCCAATCACATAGTCATCTATGTGATTGGGGATTTATTTTCTGAGCGGATATTTTTTAAGTGGTTTAGCTCGCTTAGGTTTCAAGCGGTTTGGAAAGCTACAACATCACTAAACTTGCTGTGCCCAAGAAGGCAAAGAAGCCGACAACATCCGTTACTGTGGTTAAGATGACAGAGCCCGCTAATGCTGGGTCAAGCTTAAACTTATCAAGCGTGATCGGGATGAGTACCCCAAACAGCGCGGCGGTAATGATATTTACAACAATGGCCAGTGAAATGGTGGCGCCAATCATCGCTGACTGGAACCAGAGCCCTGCCAAAGCACCAATGATCAACGCCCATAACAAACCGTTAATGGAACCAATACCAATTTCATTTTTGAGCAACGCAAAACGGTTACCCGGTGTAATTTGGTTCAATGCCATGGCACGTACCATCAAGGTTAAGGTTTGACTTCCCGCAATACCGCCCATCGAGGCAACAATTGGCATCAACACCGCTAACGCGACAACTTGCGAGATGACAGTTTCAAACATTCCTATAGTGACCGAAGCGAGGATGGCGGTCAGCAGGTTGATCCCGAGCCAAAGGCCTCGTTTTTTGGAACTTTTAATGATGGGTGCAAATAAGTCATCTCCTTCATCCATACCTGTACCTGCCATTAAGCGCGATTCGTAAATCTCTCGTTGTGTACTCAGGGCAAATTGCCAGTCAATTTCACCCACTAAGATTTCATGGTTATCAATGATGGCGACAGTCGGCAATTGGGAATGTTCTAACGCTTCTACTGCTTCAGAAAGTGACTGGTGAGCATTCAGCGTAAAGAGATCATCTTGCTTGATGTTTTTCAGTAAAGTTTTGCTTTCAGCAAGCAAAATTTCTGTATAACTCACGATACCTTGGAATTTTTTTGCTTTGTTGATCAAATAGATATGTTGTGGAGAGTCATAATGATATTTCTCCAATAGTATCTTGGCTTTGTCGACACTGATGCTGAAAGGCAAGGTATACACTTTACGGTTTGCCCAGTGGCCAACTTCAGTATCTTCATAGGCATTGGCTTGATCATACAATTCAAGCTCGTCGCGACTAATTAAGCGCAGCGCTTCACTGATGATTTCATCAGGCAGAGAATCGGCCCATTCGAGCAGAGATAAGTTATCGAGTTTGGCGAGAGTCAGTTTTAGTTCTATTTCTGACAGTGCGTTGATGATAGAAAAACGTACTTCAGCACGCATCTCTGTCAGTACATCAATGTGTAGCTCTAAGGGTAGGCTACGCCACAGACGTACCCGCTGCTCGACAGGAAAAGCTTCTAAGATGATTGCGATCGAGCTTTCATCAAGCCCACTTTCCACGTACTCGCCGAGTAAGTCGATTTGTTGCTGCTCATCGGCTTTTGAAATCGTTTCAATATGCAGTGAAAGGTCTTGATATTCGTTCAACGTTTTACTCCGATAGGAAGTTGTTTCTTCTCGATTTTTTTCACGGCTTTTTCTGGAGTTTTGTTTAATACAATTACAGGGCGAACAATAAAGAGGTTGTTTGGATAGAGCACTGTATTGCCATCAACATTCTCTAATACGACATTGAGTAGGTTCATGTCGACGATTTTACCTTCAACAAAATTTGCGCCATCCACCACTCGCACCCATAAACCGATGCGACAGTGGTTTTGTACAAATAAAACCAGAAATGAGGTGACGTTGCTCAGCAAAGACCAACCTGCAAACAAACCGACGCCAAGCAACGCAAAAAGTGATGAGCCAACAACCAATAACCCACGCAGTTCCACGCCCCACATCATTAGCAGAGTCAACACTAACACCAAGAAGAGTAAGGTCTTCACCAGCCAACGTGCTCGTTTAAGCCGATGAATATCGACTTTGCCTATGACCATATTCTCAAACCATCGCACGGTGTAGCTGGCTGTTTTAGGATAAATAAGCAACGCCATGATCGTGATGATCCATTGATAATTTTTTTGAAATAAGTCTAAGTATTCCATGACGAATCAGAAAAAGGAGATTTGGTTCAAAATAACCGAAATTCAGTCAATTACAACCTCTAATCTGGCTGAGGTTGATAATTGGAATTGGGTTGAGAAAAAAGTAACCAATTTGCTTTAGTCGGTCGAATAAAAACTAGAAAGGGTCATCGGGTTCTAGGCTAGACAATAGTGTCGATGCTTCTATTTCTGGTGTTTTCATCATCATCGATAACCGCTGTAAAGTAGAGAGAATGAGAGTTTGTTCCCATGCGTTTAACGCCTGAAATTGTTCAATAAAGCTATCTTTTAGCAGTGTGGGTGCTTTGAGTAATAATTCATCTCCCGTTGGGGTCAACAACGCATGAACTTTACGTTTATCTTGTTGATCTCGCTCTCGAATGATCAGTGCGCGCTTTTCTAAGCGATCCAAAATGCTGGTCGCTGTAGCTTGGCTCATATTAGTATGATCGGAGAGTTGCTTTATGGTCATATCGGCCGAGTTTTGGATCGCACGCATTAACAATAGTTGGGGGCTAGTGAGGCCAAAATCTTTGTTTATTTTTTTGGAATGGAGATCTGTCGCACGAATAATTTGGCGTATAGCGACCAGTACTTCTTCATGAATATCCAATACTTTCCTCCTTGAAAATAAGCAGAGCCACCCTTTTGATATGGGTGGCTCCATATTCTTACTTCGCTGCTTCTTTGGCGGTTTTTATCCACGAATCGAATTCAGATTGGTGAGCTTTTATCCAACCATTGGCATGAGCTTCAATATCTTTGGCAGAGTTTTTACCTTTACTCATGATCATGTTTTGCGCACTGATATCATTAATATTCAACTTCATGATTTCAAAAAGTTTTGCTGCGGCTGGGTTTTCTAGAGCGAATTTTTTATTGGCGACAATCAGCATACTGTTCATCTCAAAGCCGAAGTTCTTTCCATTGGGTAGGGTTGTATCGATATTTTTGCGCTCACCAGGTAGGGCAGAGAAAGGGACTTCAAGCCAAGTGACATCTTTACCAGGGACCAAAACCCCACTTACCCAATAAGGTGTCCAAGTGTAATAAAGGATAGGGTCGCCTTTTTTGTAGCGTGAAATCGTATCGGCAATGATAGCGGCATAGTTACCTTGGTTGTGAGTAACGGTCGGTCGTAAACCGTAGGCGGTTAAGTGCTCCTCAATCACCATCTCACAACCCCAGCCGGGTGTGCAGCCAGTTAAGTCTGCTTTACCATCGCCATTTGCATCAAACAGCTTGGCGATTTTAGGGTCTTTTAACTGAGCAATATTAGTAATACCGTACTTATCTGCCGTTTTTTTATCAATCAAGTAGCCTTGCGCTGCTCCTGATATATATTGACCTTTTCGATAGAACTTAGCGTCGCCGCCCGCCATCGAGTATTTGTCGGCGTGTAAAGGAAACCACCCAACGGCGAGATAGGTTGCATCGCCTTCGGCAATCGAAGTATAAGCCACGTTGTAGTCGACTTCTTTGGTCGGTTTGACATCGTACCCCAGCGCTTCCATCGCTTTGTTCACGATGAGAGTTTGAAATGTTTCTTCAGCCACTGTCGATTGTACGGGTTGTACACTAATACCTTTGCCAGGAAGTTTATCAGCCCAAGCGCTGATGGGTAATGCCGCCGATGCGATTAAACTGGTTGAGATTAACGTCTTCCATGCGTAATTCATTTCTGTTCTCCTAGATTGTTGGCACTCTGATGAGTCAGTTTTTGCTTCAGTAAATAAAAGGGTGAGATAGGGCCGGTTTGATACCAGCGTACTTTTTGATCGCGATTTTCTGTACCGATATGCTGAGTTAGGCGATCAAGTAAGATGGCGAGAATGACAATGCCAAGTCCCCCCACGGCAGCGAGTCCCATATCAAGTCGGCCAATACCACGCAAAACCATTTGCCCCAAGCCACCGACAGCAATCATGGAGGCAATTACAACCATCGACAGCGATAGCATCAGTGTTTGGTTGACACCAGCCATAATGGTCGGCATGGCTAGTGGTAACTGAATACGGTAGAGCATCTGTTTTGGGCTTGCGCCGAATGCATGGCCTGCTTCGATAAGCTCTTCGGGAACTTGTTGAATACCTAAGATGGTTAAACGAACAATCGGTGGCAGGGCGAAAATAATGGTTACCACCACGCCAGGTACGTTGCCAATTCCGAACAGCATCACGATCGGGACTAAATACACGAATGCGGGTGTGGTTTGCATCGCATCCAAAACGGGGCGGATGAATTTTGCAGCCGTTTGATTTCTGGCCAGCCAAATCCCAAGTGGCAAGCCAATCAATAGGCAAAAGAATACCGAGGTCATGACCAAGGCGAGGGTGACCATTGCTTGTGACCACGCTCCGATTAATCCAATCGTAATCAGCGAGGCTAATGAAGCGATACCCATTTTAGGTCCAGCAAGTTGCCATGTGATCAAAAATAAAATCAACAACATCACAGGCGCTGGCGTTGAAACTAACGTGGTTTCAAATGAACTTAAAATAAAATCAACAGGTACTCTGACAGCTTGAAATAATGGCCTACCGTGTTCCACTAACCAACCCAGCCCGGTTTCAACCCAGTGATCAAAGGGGATAATTGCATCTTGAAATGGGTGCAGCCAATCGAAAGGCGCGGGAGCGTCGGTTGCGCCATTTAACCAATCACTTGCTGTAGTTGGGGATGCAGTAGTCGCTGACCAAGGATCGTTGCTGACAGGCGTTTGCGCGGCAGACGCCCATGGGTCAAGCGCCTCTGTGGATTGAATGTTGGTTTCCGTTGTCATAATTATTCCCTATCCAAAGTCTGCAATAAGCGTGATTTGGTGATCACGCCGTAATAATTTCCCTGCTGATCGACAACAGGCACGGCATAGGGGACTTCAGCCACTTGGCTGATTAATTCACTAACAGACAGCTCCGGATCAACCGTCACAATGTCAGGCAGTAGTGCCGCGCTAAGCGATGTTTGTTGCTTGAGAGCTTGTTTCAGAGAGTCGAGCGACACAATGCCAGAGTATTTATTCGTACGGTCAACTACAATTCCGTAGTCTCGGTCATGATCCATCAGTAACTGCATTGCTGCAGCCGGGCCATCATTGTCGTGTTTTTTAAAAACGGCCGCGGGTTTTTTACGGGCAATGTCTTTAGCTGAAAAAACACTGGCAACATTAACGCCACGAAAGAATGAACTGACGTAATCGTTAGCAGGATGATGCAATATTTCATCGGGCGTGCCCGTTTGTACGACGATGCCATCTTGCATGATGGCGATACGGTCACCAATTCTCATTGCTTCATCAAGGTCATGAGAAATAAAAACGATGGTTCGCTTATCATCATTTTGCAGGCGGATTAGTTCATCTTGCATTTCGGTGCGGATTAACGGGTCGAGTGCGGAAAATGCTTCGTCCATTAACAAAATGTCAGGGTCGTTGGCGAGTGCACGGGCCAAACCAACGCGTTGTTTCATCCCACCCGATAACTCATCAGGGAATGACTCACAGTAGGCGTCTAAGCCAACCCGAGCGAGCGCTTCTTTTGCACTTTTATTACGTTCATGAGCCACCACTCCTGATAGTTCTAATCCAAAGGCAGCGTTTTCAAGAACGGTCATATGTGGCATGAGTGCGAAGTTCTGAAATACCATTGAGATATTTTTACGTCTCACATCGCGCAGCTCTTGCTCTGAAATATGAGCAATATCCTTACCCTTCAGTAAAACACTTCCTTGGGTTGGCTCAATCAGGCGGTTCAACAATCGAACTAAAGTGGACTTGCCCGAACCGGACAAACCCATAATGACAAAAATCTCCCCTTCATTGATTGAAAGAGACACATCCTTGACCCCAACAGTGAGCCCGGTTTGCTCGAAAATTTGGTCCTTATCCAACCCTTTTTCTAACAGCGGGAAAGCCTGTTGCGGAGTCTCTCCAAATACCTTGTAGAGGTTCTTAACTTCTAACACGGGTGACATGATTTACATCCTTTGTTCTTCATGGCTATTTAATGTTTAGCCGTAAATATGTATAGTACACTAAACATTAATTTGACGGTTTTCAAGTTTTAACCCAATTGCCATTAGCTATTTTGTCATTAACTTACTGATTTTTTATATCAAAAATAAATTTAAAAAAACAAAAAATAGTTTGAGTTAAAATGGTTGTATGTGGATGACAGGCCAGAGAAATTTGGGTCCATAGGTGTGCAGATTTGAAAATGGCGACGAATAAATCGACAACGTGTCTGATGAAAGAGGTAGAGAGTGAGAAAAATAAATGAGCAACCGATTGTGCTGCAATTATTGCAGATGTTCTTGTTCCTGATAGTGCTAACGTCTTTTCCAACGCTGGCACAGGAAGAGCCCTATTCTGAATCGCCAATACTGGATCGTCCTTTGGTTGAGCGCTACATATTGGATGAATTGAAAGCGTTAAGACAAGATCAACAAGATCTTGAACGGCGACTCACGATTCAAATTACCGACAGAGAACTGTCCGTTGCAGACAAGTCACTGAATTACTCGAATGTGACGGTGACCTATTTTTTCTATGTCATCGCTGGTGTTGCCTCATTAGTTGCATTAATTGGTTGGCAGTCACTTAAAGAAGTGAAGCACAACACGCGTGAGCTGGCCGATAAACGGCTAAATCAAATTGCGCAGGAATATGAGAAAAAATTCCTCGCCTTGGAGCGAGATCTTAAGCGCAAAACACGCATCATTACTGAAAACAACCGTGAAATTGAAATTATTAATGAAATCCATAACTTATGGTTGAGAGCGCAAAGTGTCCAAACACCAGAGCAGCGTATTGAAGTGTATGACGAAATTTTAAAAATCCGTCCCGGAGATTTGGAAGCGTTGACATACAAAGCAGATGCTGCGATGGAAATTCGGGAATACTACTGGGCACTGAGCCTATGTAATCGCGTGCTAGAGTTAGATGATGCTAATGCGCCAGCCTTGTACCAACGAGCATGTGCGTATGCGCGTATCGGAGCCGAAGAACAAGCGATTGAGGATTTACAAAGAGCCACGGAAATTAGCGCTTCATTGCGAGATTTAATTGCAGAAGAAGCTGATTTAGAAGGGCTACACGGCAATAAGAAGTTTGACGAGCTGATCAGTGGCAACGTTTGATTTTGTATTAAATTTCATCCACTTTTTATAGCTAACTGGTGATAATCAAACGTAATCTTAACGACAAATTATTATCATTAGACACACATACGCTTTTAACCGTTAATGCGCCTGACGTTACAGGCGTCAAGTCGTGATATCAGACTTTCTGATTCACTTTTTACTCTCTGTTTTTGTGAGATTAGATGTGGAACAACCATCCAAATTAGATCGCGTTCGCGCTGACTACAATGTTCATTATTGGAGCCAAGGCTTCTTCGGTATTGACAATCAAGGCGAAGTTTATGTTTCGCCGCGCCATGATAAGGCGCACCAAACCCCCTTGAGTTCGATCGTAAAGCAGCTTGAAGCGCGTGATTTAAATTTGCCTGTGCTTGTACGTTTTCCGCAGATCCTGCATCAACGCGTACATAACATCTGTGACGCCTTTAATCAGGCGATTGAAGAATACCAATATCCAAACAACTACCTGTTGGTCTACCCAATCAAAGTGAACCAACAAAAAGAAGTGGTGGATGAGATTTTAGCCAGCCAAGCGCAGCTAGAGACTAAACAGCTTGGATTGGAAGCGGGCAGTAAGCCAGAATTATTGGCGGTATTGGCTTTAGCCCAACAAGCAAGTTCAGTGATTGTATGTAACGGCTACAAAGACAGAGAGTACATTCGTCTGGCCCTGATTGGTGAAAAGCTTGGCCATAAAGTATTCATCGTTTTGGAAAAATTGTCTGAGCTGGATCTCGTGCTGAAAGAAGCGAAAAGCCTAGGCGTGAAACCACGTTTAGGGCTCCGTATTCGTTTAGCTTCTCAAGGCGCGGGGAAATGGCAGGCGAGTGGTGGTGAAAAATCGAAGTTTGGGCTCTCTGCATCTCAAGTGTTGACCGTTATCGAACGCCTTAAAAAAGAGCAGCAACTAGAAGCGTTGCAACTGGTGCATTTCCACTTAGGTTCGCAAATGGCGAATATTCGTGATGTGCGTAATGGCGTGAACGAAGCGGCGCGTTTTTACTGCGAGCTGCGTGATATTGGTGCGGAGATTGACTTCTTCGATGTGGGTGGGGGTTTAGCGGTGGACTACGACGGTACACGCAGTCAATCATCCAACTCGATGAACTATGGTTTAGCTGAATATGCACGCAATATCGTAAGCACGGTAAGCGATGTGTGCCAGTTATATAGTCAGCCAAGGCCAGTCATTATTTCTGAATCCGGCCGCTCGATTACCGCGCACCACGCCGTACTTATCACTAATGTTATTGGTACAGAAGCGTATTACCCAGAAGAGATTCCAGAAGTCGGTGAAGAAGCTCCGGTATTGCTACAAAACATGTGGCGTAACTGGCAAAGTTTAAGTGAAGGCTCTGATGCGCGTGCACTGATTGAAATTTACAACGATACGCAAAGCGATCTGTCGGAAGCGCACAACCAGTTTTCGACTGGCGTTATTAACCTTCAGCACCGTGCTTGGGCTGAACAGCTATCGCTGCGCATTTATCACGAACTGACACTGCAAATGAGTACCAAAAACCGCTTCCATCGTCCTATTTTGGATGAACTGAATGAGCGTTTGGCGGATAAGTTTTTTGTTAACTTTTCACTGTTTCAATCATTGCCAGATGCGTGGGGAATCGACCAAGTTTTCCCTGTGTTGCCATTGTCTGGCCTTGAAAAAGTGGAAGATCGCCGCGCCGTGATGCTGGATATCACCTGTGATTCTGATGGTGCAATCGAGCAGTACGTTGAGGGGCAAGGTATTGAAACGACGCTGCCAGTGCCAGCATGGAATGCCGATGAACCGTATTTGATGGGATTCTTCCTTGTAGGGGCCTATCAAGAGATCTTAGGCGATATGCATAACCTATTTGGCGACACACACAGCGTGGTGGTGAACATGGCAGAGAATGGCGAAACTGAAATCGTATCGATCAACGAAGGAGACACGGTTGAAGATATGATGCGCTATGTTCATATTGATGTGGATGCCATCCGTAAAAACTACCGCGAATTAGTTAGCCAGCGTGTGGCGGTTGAAGAACAAGAAAATGTATTGCAAGAGCTTGAGCAAGGCTTGAGCGGTTATACCTATCTAGAGGATTTCTAAATGAATGATTTGTTTACTAAAACTGATTATTCCCTGTATTCCAATGCGATGACGTTTGTACGTCGTCCTTATGTTAAAGACCCAGTAAGTGCAGATGCCGATGTCGTGGTACTGGGCGTACCTTTGGATATGGCTACATCAGGTCGCCCAGGGGCGAGAATGGGTCCAGATGCTATTCGTCGCGCTTCAGTGAACCTTGCATGGGAAGGTAAAAAGTTTCCTTGGAACTTTAACTTGTTCCAAGATACCAAAGTGATCGACGCGGGCGATTTGGTGTTTGATTGTGGTGACGCTGAAGATTTCACTTATCGCTTAGAAGCTGCGACTAGCGAAATTCTAAAAAGTGGCAAAACCATGCTTGCTTTAGGTGGTGACCACTTTATCACGCTGCCTATATTGCGCGCTTATGCCAAATATTATGGCGAAATGGCATTGATTCACTTTGATGCTCATACGGACACCTATGCCAATGGCAGCGCTTATGATCACGGCACTATGTTCTATCATGCGCCGAAGGAAGGGTTGATCTCAGCCAAGCACTCTGTACAAGTGGGTATTCGCACCGAATACAAACAGGAAGGCCACGGCTTTAATGTCATCAATGCGATGCAAGCGAATGATATGTCAGTGGAAGAGATCGTCGCTAATATTCGTCAAACTATTGGTGATAAACCCGTATACCTGACGTTTGATATTGACTGCTTAGATCCCGCTTTTGCTCCTGGAACGGGTACGCCAGTATGTGGTGGATTGAATTCCGATAAAGTGCTGAAAATCATTCGTGCATTGGCCGGTATTAATTTGGTGGGAATGGATGTTGTTGAAGTTTCTCCTCCGTACGATCAAAGTGAGCTAACGGCTTTGGCTGGTGCGACAATTGCTCTAGAGCTGCTTTACGTTTGGGCTTCTAAGCCAAACGTGGCGTCATAAAAATAAGTCAGCGCGCAGCATCACCACTGCGCGTTTTTCTTAACCATCATCTCAACGTATTTCCATTAAAAATCATCATCTTGTCTTTCAATGTAAAATTCACTTTGCGCACTCAATAATAAATATTAATGACATAACTTGCATAAGTGTTCGCCGTGTACCAATTTTATTAGGTTGGCTAGGTGTCTCATTGGTCTACCATTCATATTAATAATATGATCAAGTTTCACCTTAATCTTTCTAGCTGTTATACGGTGAGGGTGAATTTATGACTTTAGGTTTTAAAAGCAGAATATATGTGAGCGTAGCGCTGCTCGTTGCGATTTCTTTAATCGTTTTGGGTACCATCAACATGCTGTCGTTAAAAGAGAAGATGATTACCTCTTTAACCACAGAAACTCAAAACAAGCTCAACTATCACGTTTCTGAACTCGAATCTTGGGTGAAAACACGTTATCAAGCCGTAGTTAAAGGTTCACAACATTTCCGATCTGCTCTTTCTGATCAAGAGAATGTCAACTTAGTTCGATTGTTAGCTGAGAGTGCGCAAATTTCAAATGTCATTATGGCGTATGACGATGGCCGTGCCTATATGTCGTTTGACAAAGACAACGGAGTTGTTACAGGTCAACAAAATTTCACCAGTAGGGATTGGTATCAGCAAGCAAAAACCTCTCGAACTGCTCAGGTAACTGAAATTTATGAAGATAAAATCACCGGTAAGCAGGTTATTAGTGTAGTTATGCCTGTCTACCAACAAAGCCGTTTCATTGGTGTTTTGCTGGGAGATATCCAACTGGATGAGGTTATTGTCCAAGTCAGTAATATGCGCTTTGCCGGCGGTGCAGCGACACTAACCGACAAGCATGCTGTCTTTTTTGCTAGTGATGATCCTAGTGATATTGGACGAACGCCCTCGCAAGTCAGCCCTAATTTCCTCGAAATGGAGAAACTTTTTAGCCAGCAAGATGCTGGTCATTTGTCATTTCCTTATTTAGGCATTGAGTTTGATGGTTATTTCAAGCGCGTTAACCTAACCGATAATATGTACTGGACCATGATGGTGTTCGTCGACAAAGGTACGGCGTTAGCTAATGTGTATGAAGCGCAAAGTAGCGCTATTTACACTGGGGTGATTTTGCTCATTATCAGCGTCGCGGCAATCTTCGTCATTCTTAATTATATCTACAAGCCTTTGCTACGCCTGAAAAAAGCGGTACTTGATCTTTCGAAAGGCTCTGGTGATTTGACACGCCGCTTGGAGGTGAATGGTGATGATGACTTAGCGCAGATAAGCCAAGGCTTCAATTTATTCTCAGAAAATCTACAAAAAATGATGTTGCAAATATCTGATGCCAGTCAAAACATCTCCTCTAATATTGAGCAGTTAGGTCAAACGGCAAAGGAAAATGAGCGGATGCTGCTTTCGCACTCATCTGAAACAGAGCAAGTGGTGACGGCCATTACTGAAATGAGTGAAAGTGCACGTACTGTGGCAGAGAGCGTCACGCAATCGAATCACATTACTGACTCGGCGAGCAAAGAGGCCAAACAATCGATTATTATTGTGAATAATGCGGTTGAAACGGTCAGCTCATTGGTGAGTGATGTTGAACAGATGTCTGAGCGCATTGCCAATATGAACAAAGATGCGATCAAGATCAGCGAAGTATTGACCGTGATTGGCGCTATTTCAGAGCAAACGAACTTACTTGCGTTGAATGCAGCGATCGAAGCGGCGCGTGCGGGTGAGCAAGGTCGCGGTTTTGCGGTGGTTGCAGATGAAGTTCGTGCTCTAGCGGCAAGAACGCAAAACAGCACTACTGAAATATCAGATATGCTGGCCAAGTTACTTGAAGGGACGGATAGCGTTGTAGCCGCAATGGACAAAACTAAAAACCAATGTCAAACCACAGCAGATAAAACGTCCGAAGTTTCTGGCAGTTTAAACATCATGAGTACTTCCGTTTCCGAAATTGATGATTTGAGTACGCAGATCGCAGCTGCGACCGAACAGCAAAGTACAGTTGCAGAAGAGCTCAGTCGCAATATGCTAGCGATAAGAGACATCGTTGAATCATTGGTGGTGAGTGGCAGACAAACCGTTAGTGCTACAGAGTCACTCTCTTACTCAAACCATGAGCTTGACCGCTTGGTCTCCAACTTTAAATTAAAGTAATAAAACGCCGCTAACGCGGCGTTTTATTTGGGATTAAGCACGGAGAGAGCATCATGAAAACAGCGTACTATAGCGTGTGGCTAGATGAGCACGCCAATCAACTGAACCCTGCGTTTGAGCAAATTTTCCAGACAGTGAAAGCGCATTTTTTTGCTCGCGATCCCAATCGTTGGCCTTTGTATCGTATTCACGAGATCGCCCGTTGGCTTGAAGAGCGAAAAATTGATGCGCCAACCGTGGTAAATACTGCATTGCAGCAACAATTACGGCATTCAAGCACCATTCCTCGACACTCGAGCCACGCCATTCACCCTTTTAACGACTTAGCACTTTATGCCGCGAAACGTTCAAAAAACTGGGATGACCCTCGCTCAGTGGAAAATGTGATCTCGACACCTTGTGATCCGGCCATTCACGGTGCGCTACTTGCGACTATTGCCAACCCTAACTTGGTTTATAGCGAATATGCGGGAGATGCCATTGAACTGGAAAAATTAGTCGTGCGGCAAATCGCGCATTTAGCTGGTTATGATAGTGATCAAGCGACTGGAGTATTCACACAAGGAGGTACATTTTGTAATTTGTACGGCTATCTATTAGGTATTCGAAAAGCGTTGCCAAAGTCAGCTCTGAATGGTTTGGCGGGCGAAGATTACAGGATATTCAATTCAGAAGCAGGTCACTATTCAAACATGACAAATTTGTCGTTGTTGGGGGTTGATGTTCAAGGTAAAGCGATTCGGATCAAAGTTAAAGATAACAATGAAATGGATTTGGCTGAATTAGACCAACAATTGATTTTCTGTTTTAAAAGTGGCATTGCTGTTCCTAGCATAATGCTGACATTTGGCAGTACCGATACCTTCGCAACTGATGATATTGAACAGGTTTATGCGATAAGAGAAAGAAGATGCCAAGAATATGCGATTTCGATAAAACCACATATTCATGTTGATGCTGCTGTTGGGTGGAGTATGTTGTTTTTTCAAGAGTATGATTTTGAACGCAACCCTTTATCGCTTAATCGGGCAACACTGACGGGTATTGAATCCTTATTGCCGAGGATTAAAAGTTTACAATTAGCGGATTCATTTACGGTCGATTTTCAAAAATGGGGTTATGTCCCTTATACTTCCAGCTTGGTGATGCTCAAAAACAAACACGATCTCGCGGTATTAAAAACAGATCCCGGTTATTACTCCTACTTTGAACATGCTCAAAGAGAAGAGAGCCATTTGCAATCGACCATTGAATGTTCACGCAGTGCCGTGGGTGTTTTTTCTGCCTATTCAGCACTGCAACATTTAGGTATCGAAGGCTACCAAACCGTGATTGGTCATACATTGCAAAATGCTAATTATTTACGCTGCCAATTAGCCGCTCTACCACACTGCAAAGTGGCAGCAGTAGAAAACCAAGGGCCAAGTGTTACTTTTCGTCTCTATGACCCACAGAAAGTGACGTGTGCTGAATCGATGTTTGATCAAGAAATGAACGTCGCACGTCAGGGTTCTATGGTTGATTCGATAGTAGAGAATACGCTCTACCATCGTCATCAGTTCTTATCTCATAAAGGCCAGCATCTTAACACCAATTGGGTCGATTCGATTGCGCGCACTCATTATGATGACACTGGACATTGTTTACATATTCCGGGAGAAAAAGCGGTTTTAATGAACCCCAATACCACCCGAAAACATATCGAACAGTTTTGCCAAAACATTGTTCGGCGCTAGCCATGGAAAGGGTGAGCGCGAACTGAAATGAATGACTAGTCACGTCAATGTAATGTTATTTTTCACCACGGATGCGGTATGAAGAATGTATTACCATGTGCGCGTGATATTAACCTGAATGTTACATTTTAGATAACAAGCTGTCTCAAGGAACGATAATGAAAAAACAACTGTTGACCCTAGCAATTAGCGTTTGCTTTACCTATGTGGCGCAAGCAAATGAATGGGGATATGAAGGTGAACGTGGCCCTGAACATTGGGGACATGTTTCTAAAATTTGTGAAATGGGCAAAAATCAAAGCCCAATTGATATCAATGGCCTCGTTGAAGCTGATTTAAAATCTTTAGATATCCACTATTCAGGCGTTGTGGGTACATTGACCAACAATGGACACACGCTGCAAGCCTCAGTTTCAGGGAAAAATACACTGGTAGTGGATGGTACAGAATTTGAACTCAAACAATTTCACTTCCATACCCCTTCTGAAAACTTAATTAAAGGACATCAATATCCTTTAGAAGCGCATTTTGTGCATGCTGATGCGGCTGGCAATCTGGCAGTTTTGGCGATGATGTTTGAAACGGGCGCACAGAATGAGCCATTAGCCCAGCTTACTGCAGAGTTGCCTAAAGTTGGGACGAGTGTGCAGTTAGCAAAAGGGTTAGCAGTACAGTCACTGTTACCTAAGCTAGATGAGTATTACCGTTTTAATGGGTCACTCACAACGCCGCCTTGCAGTGAAGGCGTGAGATGGTTGGTGGTCAAGCAGCCGAAAAGTTTGTCACAGCAACAAAGTGCAGCACTACATAGTGTGATGGGAAATAACAATCGGCCCATACAAGCTCACAATGCTCGCTTAGTGCTAGAAAAAGAATAACAACGCTCTTTGAGCGATTTGAAGTCGCAGTCGGGCTCACAGGGTTTACTATTTCCTTTCCGCTCTGCTTCTTCAAATTTTAGGTGTAAGTGCTTAATTTAGCTAAGCTATTTTTTGTGCTTATTCATTAACAGCATTTAATGTATAGCGGCTTGCACTGGCTAAAGATAGTGGTTTTGAAAACCAATAGCCTTGTAAATAAGTTGCTCCCATCTCTTTAAATTTTTGGTACATGTCGCCATTTTCAACCCCCTCAATAACAATGTCGACGCCATTGGTGTGACAAAACTGGATGAGAAAGGCTAAATATTGTTCTGATGCTGGGTTAGTCAGTGTTTTCCATACAATGCTTTTGTCTATTTTAATTTGATTGAGGGGCAAATCAAAGAAGCTATTGAGTGAGCTAAAACCAGCGCCAAAATCATCCAGCGACAGTTGAAACCCCATTTCATTTAAGGAGTGAAGCTGGTTAATCGCATTTTTATCTCCATCGAGTATGACAGTTTCCGTCAGTTCTAACACAATAGAAGAGGGCAATACACCGGAAGCCTTAGCCATTGTTAATATCTGTTGTGGGAAGTCACTTTTCAGAAGTTGAAGGACTGAAACATTAATATTAACCCGAATATTAACCCCATTTTGTTTATTGTAACGGCCAATAAACTCACAGGCTTTTTTGAAGACAAAATAGCCTAAATCAACAATCAGCCCCTTTTTTTCTGCAACGGGAATAAATTCGTCCGGGAAAATCTCACCAAACTCTTTTGAGCGCCAGCGGACTAAGGCTTCAAAGCTGGATACCTGTCCTGATTGTGCATGAATAATGGGTTGGAATTTCACGGACAATGAACGTTGATCTAATGCTTCCTTTAAGCCTCTTTCGATGAAGAAATAACGATCAACGTTTTTTTGAATTCGGCCACTGTAAATTTCGATACGAGAATGATTTTTGGCACTAGCAAATTGGCAAGTTCGTGATGCAATATTTAACAACTCATCGGCAGATATAGCACGGTTTATCTCAGGATAGACACCAATGCTAATATCATTACCATAGAGGTAGAGGTGCCCATGCTCCGTGGCGGATTTCGAATAGTGCTTCATTATTTGAGAGCAGATATGCTTGAGCTCATCGTATGAGCGTTCTCCTCTAAGTAATATGGCAAAATCGTCAGAGCGAATACGGTAAAAATCAGCAAATTCATCGGGCAGTTCACGCAGTGCACTGACGACGTGATTCAGTAAATCTTTAACAATATCTGAGCCGTATTGATTGAGATAAGACTTAATATCTTCAAGTTGGATGTAGATAAGTGAATAAGGCTCTCCAATTTTGAGTGCTTTCTCATCAATATCGAGCAGTAATTTACTTCGATTATAGAGGCCTGATGAGCTGTCAAAAAATGCAGCTTGATGAATGTAATCTTCCATCAATTTTTGATCGGAGATATCTTTATGGCTACCCACCATAAAATGTTCACCGTTCACACTTTTTGTGACCGCATTCCCCTCTAACCAGATATATTGACCATTTGCTTTTTTGACTCGGTATTGAATCGATTCCCTTGATTCAGTGGTGCTGATATGCTTGTCGACGCGGCTGTTGAGCAGTGCACGATCCATAGGATGAACCAAACTCAGCCAATCAGCATAGGAAATAGTTTCGCTGTTTACACCAAATTGTACATAAAATGTTGGATTATAGAGCACCATGTTTCCATCGCTGCTCATATAAAACAGACCTTGACTAAAAAAATCGAGAATATGAACCAGACGCTGCTTTGCAACGGCACTGTCTAGGTCTGAAATTGAATACTCTTCCTGCGGAAATGACATGGTCATGTTAATCCTAATTCAAGCGAAAGCAGCAATGGATGATAATAGTGAGTCTTGATCCAAAACATTGCTTTATGACTCATCTTTAAAGAGTACTATAACGCTTGTACTAAGATGTCTCAATTATAAAACTATTGATTCATCAATTAGGCACAAGTTATCAGTTTATTTCACGGAAGTTGTTATTTCTGAAACGAAATGGTGAGACTTAAATAACGTAGGATCGCATCGTGCGGTTTATTCGTTGTGGAAAGAATAAAAGCGACAAATTGTCGCTTTTATTCATGTAGAAGTCATACGATTTAACGATCCCAATACGCTTCTTCTAGGCTATCTTCACGTTCTGGTAATGCTCGCGATAAACGAGGAGAGTGCTGTGTGAGCACTTCGTAGCTGACACGGTTTGCATATTTGCAGATCTGAGATAACGAAGAGTAAGTGAGATATGGCACATCATGTTTGGCAGAGTTTGGAACATTACGTTGATGATAACTATTCGCAGCCATATCGTGCAATAAAGCCGATAGCGCTCCGTCTCCCGCTCCGTTAGTGTTTTTGATTTCCAATGGGCCACCCAAGTAAGGGCCAATGTGTGAATACACTTTTATTGGGTTGAGACAGTCTTGTTTTCGCATCGCACGGCTAAATTCGTACTTGTTAAATTCAGCAATATTACCCGGTAGGAGAGGCAGTTCAGTTTCGCGCTTTGCACTTTCATCAGTGTAGCTAGCCATATAAAGACCCACGGGCCCCGCGGTGCAGAGGATTAAATCTACCCATTCGAGTGCTTTGTTAGCCGCAAGCAGTGGATCTTTCTCACCAGTTAACGCTTCACCTTCTTCTTCATTCATGGCGACGACTGTGATGTTTTCTTTGATGTAGTCTTGCCACCACTTCGCATTACCTTCAATTACATACTTAGTGCCTAGGGTTAACACCACTGGAATGTGCTTGGATTTAGCGATCTCAATAGCGCGTTTGACCGCAAGTGGCATTGGATCTTCGGGCTTTCCACGCATTAAGTAAGAAGAAACAACTAAAGCGGAAGCTTTTTCAAAAACCTCTTCAGGAACACTATCAGGGCGAAGTTTATTCATATGCCCTTCATTAATGGCGAAGGTGCGCTCTCCATCATCAGAAATTAGGGTGTAGCAACGCCCGATAGGACCATCGACAGTTTGAAGATGGTTTAGGTTCATGCGCGATGAGGTTCTACACAAATAACGATAGCTGTATGAGCCGACTTCAATATTTTTGGACATCACGCCGAGCAAAACGGATTTGCTATCGGCCAACACAGAGTAGTTGTGCAGTGTGTTGCCAATCGTATCTCCCGGGTATTGGTGAGTAATTAAACCTCGTTCGACTAGCTCTTCATAGAGCGCATCGGCTTTGCTCTCTTCGAGCACCAGTGAGTGACCTTTACTCAATTGATGTTTCTCTAAGAACTCATTGTCTACACGAGCTTCAATATCAACAATGGTTTGCCCAACACCGACCACTGTTGGGCGGTGGAGCATAGCCGTTTGTTGAATTTGATTGACAAGAGGGTCACGAGCATGAGTCGGAAAATAGTGCTTAGATTTACGCTGTCCAGGAAACTTCATGTTGAAAAATGAGAATTGAAAATTTCCCGTATCATATCACGGATATGACAGGTTCCTTTCATTTTTATTACATAAAAAAGTGAGCCAAACCCAGATCGCCGAGGCATTAGCGGCTATTGAGTGAGCGTTATGTCCGTACTATAAGCCTTGGTCCCCCAAAGCGGTACGGTCGATAGGCTGTGCTTGAAGCTACCATCTGTTTCTTTGGTAGTATAAGACAAGTAGATCAGGGTTTGATTTTCTGCATCGTAGATACGTCTGACTTTCATTGACTTGAAGAAAATGCTTTTTGACTTCTTAAACACGATTTCGCCTGATTTGCTCTTATCAATTTTTGCAATCATCTCTGGCGTAATGTCACCAGTCTGACGACACGAGATTGAGCTATCACTTGGATCAGAAAGACTTAAATTAGCCTCAATTGAAGCAATATGGCACGTAACACCAGTCACAATATCATCACTTAGATTTTCGATTTTTACGTCTTTAAGCGTGAAAAATCCGAGCGATACATCGCCAACTTCATTGCTATCGCAGCCAACTAAACCAAAGCTAAGTATGAATGCGGTGGTGATGAGTTTCTTGTTCATGTCTATAATCCATTTATCCATCTTTCTGCACATGATAGCAGCATCAAAGGAGAATGATATAAGGTTGTTATGTTGATGTTTTGGCCAGCATATCTGCAGTTTAGATGAGGATAATGTGAGTAATGGCTTGTCGCATATCGATCTGGTCAGTATCCTGCTTGCAACAATTAGAAGAAGAAGTAAATAACAATGATTAACCAACCTGACGTTGCCGCCATTAAAAACCAATGGCTATTTGACCAAGTGAATGTCGAATTTCCAACAGAGGAGAGCTTACAAGGTCGAGATCTCTACCAAAAAGCGGTTGTTCAACGCAGTTCTCGCCCTTTTATTGAGCTCACTGAGGAGCCTAACCTATCGTTGCTTGAAGAGGTTTATTTGGTTGATTTTCATCGGATGACAATATGGTTTGCCCTGTTGCAAGCAAGCTTATGGAGCGATAAAAACGATCAATCAAAAGTTATCGAATTCTTTACCCAAATCATTTATTCAGCACCTTGCGAGCTTTACTTAGGTTTTCAAAACGGGGAGCCTGTGGCTGCTGGTATCGTCACCTCCACTTCACATGAGATACTCATCTCTGACATCGTTACTCTGGAGAAAAATGCATTTGGAGGTGAAGATGTATTCACGCGGTTGTTGCTCGCAAAATGGCGTGCTAATCATGAGTGCAATGGTAATGTTTTTATAGAACAGTAGCTTGTCCTGATGGAATTGGTACTATAGCGCCTGGTTTGGTATTAATTTTAGCCTGCACGGAGAGCTATGTATGAATAAACAGCAAATAACATATTGGCTTAGTTGGACTGCTATGGTCTGTTATGCGCTGTTTTTGTCGTTTCCTGCTAAGTCAACTCGCTGGGAGCCTAAAAATATTCTTGTGCTGCATTCATACGAATCATCTTATCAATGGACATATGAATTTCAAAAGGGCATTGATGCTGTAGTTAAGAGCAGCAAAACACCGATTAAGCTCTCCATTGAATACCTTGATACAAAAAGAATTTATAGCCAAGAGTATCTTGAGGAGGCCAAAAAATACCTCCACGTTAAATATCGTGATTATCCATTCGATGCGGTTATTATTACCGATGACAATGCGTTAAAGTTCACTAAAGGGCTCTCAAGCCTATTTAAACCAGATACGCCTATGGTTGCGGTTGGCATCAACGACAAAAGTGCCACACTCGATGACATGACTAAGTACAATAAAATTATTTATGAATCTGAAGCTATTATAGAAAACTTCTATTTAATCAAATCATTACGTCCAAAACTCAAGAGAATCTATTATTTATCAGATCAAAGCCATACTTCGCAATTGATCCGAAAAAAAGTCGATGAAGTGCTGGCTACGGATCTTTTAAAAGGTATCGAGTTTATCGATATTAACTCCATCACTTTGGCTGAAGCAGAAAAGGTGCTATTCCAGATCTCCCCTGATGATGCGGTACTGCTATCGCACTTTAATACAGAGATAAATCAAGGTGTTTACCATACTTATCAAGAGATTTCCTACCGCCTAGCACAAGCTAGCGCTGCCCCCATTTTTGTACTGTGGGAGTTTTATATTCGTGATGGTATCGTTGGAGGGCATGTTAATCGTTCTGAGCAACTGGGAAAAGATATCTTGATGGCGTTAAACCAATTTGTATCATTAGATTTGGCCTCCGCAGTTGACATGCAAATCAGTAGTGCAAGAGCGGTTTTTGATTACCAAGCCATGCAGCGACATCAGATTGACATGAAAGCCTTGCCACAGGATGTGTTGGTTCTTAATCGTCCTCTCTCTTATTTTGAACAGCATTGGAAAGTGTTACTCGCGGCTAGCTTTATTATTCTCTGTTTGCTGGTTGTGATTGTTATGCAAGGGGTGACCCTCAGACAAAAAAGAGAGCTTGGCGTCAAAAACCGTAAAATAGTGGTATTGCAAGAGCGTACATTAGCCGTACAGCGGGAAATGATTCATTTACTCGGAGAAGCAATAGAAACGCGCTCTGGTGAAACGGGTAATCATGTTAAGCGGGTAGCAAGGCTCTCTGCGCTGCTGGCTCGTTTGTGCGGGTTAACGCAGCGCGAGGTAGAAATGATCGAGATCATCAGCCCGATGCACGATGTGGGAAAAATTGCGATTCCAGAGTCGATTTTGGATAAGCCTGGAAAATTAACACCAGATGAGTGGGAAATCATGCAGACTCACACTACCGCTGGTTATAACATCCTCAATACAAGCGAAGGTGATATAACTAAATTAGCTGCGATTGTCGCGCATGAACACCATGAGCGTTGGGATGGTAAAGGTTATCCTAATCAGAAAAAAGGCACAGACATTCATATATTTGCTCGCATTACTGCGATAGCGGATGTGTTTGATGCTTTGCTAAGTGAACGTTGTTATAAAGAAGCGTGGCCGCTTGAGAATGTAGTAAGTTTATTTGAACGTGAATGCGGTTTTCAGTTTGACCCTACTTTAGTCAATTTATTGCTTAATCATTTGGATGATTTTATCCAAATCCGTAATTTGTATCCCGATACGACAAACTATTACCGAGCCGGCTAAATACGCCCCATTGACTATCAAAGAGTGATGTGGCTATAAGTTATGCATATCAACTCTTATCTTCGTTTCATTCTGTTAACTCAATCATTTTATACATTCATCCAGCGGTTAAAATTAAGCATTGGATGAAGGAAGTGTTTATGACTGAGAAAAAAATAAAATGTATTATTTTCGACTGTGAAGGTACTTTAGTTGATAGTGAGCGTTTGTGCTGCGAAGCGCTAGTCAATGTATTGAACCAACTAGGAGCCCACCTTACTTTTGCACAAGTGAGTAACCATTTTGAAGGTGGGAAGATTGCGGACATACTGTTTCAGGCACTTGAACATACGAACATTAACGCCGATCTTGATCTTTTAGAGAACCTTTATCGGGATAAAGTTAATGAGCTCTTCGAGCAATATCTTTCACCCATGGATGGTGCGATAGAACTACTTGAGTATTTACGCCAGCAGGGTATTGAATACTGTGTTACCTCTAATGCACCTAAAGAAAAAATATCATCAATTTTACAACGGAGCGGTTTGCTTCCTTTGTTTGAAGGACGCATTTTTTCAGCCTTTGATGCGAATAGCTGGAAGCCTGAACCTGATTTGATTCGTTATTGTGCGATGAATATGGGATTTCTTTTGCAAGAATGTATTTATGTGGATGATTCAGCAAAAGGGGTTGAAGCGGGTATCAATGCAGAGGTACCAACCGTTCAGCTAGCACCTCTTAACCCACAGGGTTTTTCTCAAGCGCCTAATGTCGTTGTTATCGACACATTACTCGAGCTTAAGCCATGGCTCAATGCACATTGTTGGCCAAGCAATGAATGTGTTTATGACTGATTAGCGCTGTGTGTACACCAATCATTTGCTGGACGCTTTGTAAGTGGTCGGTTTTAAAACCACATTGTGCGCAGATAAACTTTTCATTGTTTGTGGAAATAAAGTATTCGTCATGTTGACAAAGTGGACAGCAGTCTATTTTTTCAAGTGTTTTATTTATATTTTTCATAATCAATTCTCAGCAGCAAAAAGGGAGAGTCATGTTCTCCGTACTCACAGAATAAACACTAATCAAAACTTGCTCTCGGTAATATTTACCTTAGTTCCAAAAATTAGAGGCATTTCATACTTCACTGTAAGGAATGTTTGATTTTGACCTAAACCATAATAGGCAAAGTGCCGTCATTGCCCCAAGGGTATCGCATAACATGTCTTTTTGTGCGTCCCAAATGTCGCCTTGTGAACCCAGAAAAGCGATTCCCTCATCACCTCCCGCGATTGAGGCATACCACCATTCAATAATTTCGTAACCTGCTGCGATACTCATGATAGAGAAAAGCCCGAACAATGAGGCAATTAGCGGTTTACAGTGCTGCTTTCTAATTAAATATTCAGCGATAGGGTAGGCATAAAGGCCAATTGAGAAATGAGCGACGCGATCAAAATTATTACGAGATGATCCGATCAGTTCGTTGAACCAAGCAAACGGAACATCTGCAAATGTATATTTAGCCCCAATGGTATGCAAACTAAGCCACACAAACATCAGAATATAAGCCGTTGAGCTAAAGCGTAGTTTTGTTGAAGCCCAATAGACGAGTGCTAAGATCCCTAGCGCAGGGATGATTTCTGCTAACCAGACAGCACGAGAAACTGGCGCGATCGCTGAAAATAGAAAGAGTACACCGTAGATCGCCGTCAAAAATAAAAGCGTGCGTGAGAAGTTGAGAGACATGTTTTTTCCTATCACCAAATACCGATGGATAGTGCCACTATTTTGCACGATGTTCAATTTTGTTGAATTCTGTATCTTATAGACGTAGAAATTTGTGTTTGAGATGTGTGTATCTAGCTTCGTTTTGTGATTGATTTTCGCATTGTCTTGGCAAAGAGATCCGTAAAGTGGAGAAGAGCATGCAACAACTCGATCTTTCTCTTTTTATCTATTGATAGATAGTGCGTGTGATAAACGGACTCTAGTTCAAAAAGCCAAGATAATATGCGGTAAGAAACTCGACAAAAAAGCGATATTGGATTTGAATGAAAAGAGAACCTTAATATGAACGTCGAGACTATGTCCCAAAGTAGGCCCGAAAGTATGTCTGAAAGCTTAGAACTTACCGCTCAGTTTCAATCTTACATGGAAAATCCGCTGCTTTGGCCAATGTTGGAGGTGTTGCGTAAACAGCCTTCCGGTTGGAAAGTCCATACGTTAGCGGCACATTTAAGTGAACAGGGATTCATGCCTGTACTTGATAGCGCACCTGAAAAAGACCTCTTTAAGCGTAATTTTTTGATCATGAACGCGCTCTATCAGCTTCAAGAGACGCTTTACCCTGAAAAGTGGTTACAAGTATCAGCAATGGACATTGTACTAATGCCTGCGCATCGTGCCGTTAGTTGCGAAATCGACCCAGATGATCCATTGCGTGATTATTACACTCAGTGGAAAAATTATGAGGCTGATGAAGGAGAAGTGCGCCGCTTGTTGAACGAATTCTGGACTCGTTACCGTAAAGCAATGGGTGGAACGAGTAACCTTAATATGAATCGTCTTCAAGCATTGAGGTTGTTTAAATTACCAGCGGAAGCGACGCAAATTGAAATCCGAAAAACATGGCGCAAGTTGGCACTAAAGTGGCATCCAGATAGAGACAATGGCAATGCTGAAACATTTAGAGTGTTGTGTGAAGCATGGAATATTTTGCGGCAAAATAGTTAAAGTCCAAACCTTAAACTCTAGACAAGATGTTCGCCGAATAAGGTCAACTGGCACTGTAAGGCATACCTAAGCTAACTACCTGTAATGTACTGAAGCAATAAGGTACTGAAGTAAAAAAGAAGCGATCTCTCGCTTCTTTTTGCTTTTGTTGTACGGGAGTTAATCTTTACTGGTGGTTTTTAAATTGCGACTTGCGCATACGGTTCAACGCCGCCATCACATCGATGACACGCGGTTTCGCCAAATCACCGTGGTTTGGCATATTTTGGTGCCATGTTCCTGCTAATAAAGCCATCATCTCTTTGCTTGGTTGCGCTGACCACCCCGGAGTCTGCGCAAACTGGAACCAAGCCCAGCCAATCGCATTGACTTCAGAAGGTGACTCCAATTGTTCTAACGCATTTAAATCCGTAAATTCTTTGCCAAAGCGAAGCGAATCAACGCCTTTGGCAGAGACTCGGAATTTACCATCAACCAGTAATTTTTGCAGCGCAGTGCGATTCACAGCGCGTTCTGGGAAAATAGCCAGTGGCGTTTCACATTCGTTGTGACGAGCAGTTGGGTGCTGTTTGATGACTTCTTTAGCTTTGTTAGTCACATCAACAGCGTGGTAGTCATGCATCTGGATGACAGTATCGGCGACATCTAAGTAATCACCGGATCCCCCCATGACGATCAGCGTTGAGATATCCAAATCATCGCGAAGTTGCCCAATACGATCAACCAATGGTGTAATGGGCTCATCACCTTTACTAACCAGCGCTTGCATACGCTCATCACGGATCATGAAGTTGGTGGCGGAAGTATCTTCATCAATTAGTAATGTACTAGCGCCAGATTCAATGGATTCTTGTAACCACGCTGCTTGCGATGTTGAACCGGACGCATCTTGAGTGCTGAAATCGGAGGTTTCTTTACCCATAGGTAGGTGATTGATGTAGTTGGACAAATTTAAATTATGTACGCAACGGCCATCTTCAGCGCGAATTTTCATGGCTTGATGATCCGTAACAATTCGCTCACGGCCATCACCGGGAATATGGTTGTAAATTGAACGCTCAATCGCCGTTAACAAAGTCGATTTACCGTGAAAACCACCGCCGACGATAAGGGTTATACCTTTGGGGATGCCGAGTCCTTTAATTTTGCCTTGGTTTGGTGTCTCAAGCTCGACTTCTAGCGATGTGGGGGCTTGGAAAGTAACGGCGTCTTTCATCGGCAGATCACAGTTACCTGCCAAGCGAGGTAATACGCTGCCATTGGCCACAAAAGCAACCAGATTGTGCTGTGCCAGTTGTGCACGCATTGCTTCTTGATCTTCGATCACAGCGCAATGCTCAAGTAGGGCATCTTTATCCAGTTCACGTTCAATGGTGGCCCTGCGAATGAATTTTGGCAGGTAGAAGGTGATGATGTTGAGCGCTTTCTTGGCCAGAATGTCACGACCTTCAGCGGGTAAATTGATGCGAAAACGAAGCTCAATACCATGCTCCGTAAAGAGAACAGCTGTACTATCAAGCACCGTTTGGCCCGTCAATGCGATGGCAATATGGTTCTCTTGCTTAGCAAACTCCGCAAAACTACGAGCGATAAAATCTCTTGCGGCCATTTGATAAGCGGGTGATTTCTCTTTTAACCATTCCAGACCGGTCAGAGACCATGCTCGAGTAGCGCGAAAGCGAGATGCAGAAGCGTAAGGGTCCGCTTGGATATGATCGATATGTAAGGTGAAATCACCAAATTCGTATTGACCTTTGATCTGCTGATAGGCGCGGTAGTTCTGTTTTTCTAGCTTTTTGAGAATTGATGTTAATAAATCCATCTCGATATCGCTCGTTTGGAAAGGAAAGGCGGCGATTATAGGAACCGCCACACTGAGAGTAAAGACATGATAAGGGATTCCTTTATCCTACAAAACCTTTGTCTCGATAGGGTGTGCATAATTTTGGTTCAGTAGCCCAGCCTCAAACTCGTCACAAGGCATCGGTTTACCATAGAAATAGCCTTGGCCAAACTCACACCCTTCACTGATGATAAAGTCTTCTTGGCTTTGATTTTCAATCCCTTCGAGGATCACTTTCAGCTTTAATTTTTTGGCAACGTGAATGATTGAGCGAACAATTTCTTTATCTTCCTCACTTTGATCCAATTGATGTACAAAGCTTTTATCTATTTTTATGCAATCGAAGGGAAATTTTTTCAAATAGCTGAAAGAGGCGTAGCCCGTGCCGAAATCGTCAAGTGACAACGTCACACCCAGTTGGTGTAGAATTCGCAGTGTGTTGCGAGCCATCACTTCATCCGCAATCAAACAGCTTTCTGTTACTTCCAACTCTAAGTACCGAGCTGGAAGTTGGTAGGTGTTCAGTAGCTCACGAACTTGGTCTGCGAATTGGGCATTTTTCAATTGGACGGCTGAAACGTTAATAGCCATTTTGAAATTATCGACCTGTTTTGCCCATTGGCTCGTTTTTTCAATGGCCGATCGCAGGACAAAGTTACCCACTTCAAAAATCAGTCCATTTTGTTCGGCCATGTGAATTAAGGTTTCATTGGATATATCGCCCAATACGGGATGCCGCCAACGTAGTAGCGCTTCTGCCCCCGTCCAGCGATGAGTGGTTGGAGAGACCTTAGGTTGAAAATAGAGCATGAGCTCATCGTTGCGCACTGCTCGTAATAAGTAGCTTTCTAATTGGTTGATTTGCCGGAGTGAGTCACTGAATACTTGCGAGTGATAGCAAAACTTATGACCGGAATCTTTGCAAGAGACCATGGCAGCAGAAGCTTGTTTGAGCAGTTCTATAGCATTGTCAGTGTCTAAACTCGTTGCAATACCAATATAGGAATGAAGATGAACATTATGGTCATCGAGCTTAAATTCAGAATGACCGATTTCGACCAATTTATGGCACAACTTTTCCAGGTGACGCGCTAATAGTTTTGTTTTGACGATCAAGACTAAATCTGTCGACGTGGGTCGAGCGGTCAATATTTCAATTTTATCGCAGCGGCCTAGTCGCTCACGATATCGAGCGATGACTTGATCCCATGCTCGGTAGCCAAAGTGAGATTGAATATGACGAGCATTAGTGAAACCAATATGAATGGCGGCAACTTCGGTGTGCTGCTTTGTTGCTTGTAAAAGGCTATTTTTGAGCTCCAGTTCAAGTGCGTTGCGATTTAAAAAACCTGTGCTGACGTCATGCCACTTTTGATATTGAATCTGTTGTTCTGCGGCGCGGCGTTTATCGATTTCTTGCGTGAGCGAGTAGTTGAGATCAGCAAGATCTTGTGTTCGGTTATCGACGCGAAGCTGAAGCTCATCATTGAGCTGCTGAAGTCTTACTTGTTGGTATAAGGTGGTGAGATGGGATTCAATGGTATCGCGAAAACTCTCCAGTAACTGCCGATAGGTGGGGCCAAAATGGTTCTCCTTGTTATCGAGTACGCAAATGGTGCCAAATATATCACCATTCGGCCACTTTAATGGGATGCCACAATAGGCAATCATGCCCAGTGGTGCATCTGGATTATGCATCCATTTTTTATCGGCTAAAGCATTCGGGACCAATAGTTCCTGCTGTGTTTGCATCACAGTTTCACAGTACAGACCTTGTCCTAAGGGTTCTTTATGTCCGGTTTGATAGGGGTTGTCGACGTTGGTATTTTTACAGAATATTTCGAGTTTTTGCTGGCTAGCACGCATGATCAATGCGCTCGGAACGTTTAAAATTTCAGCGAGTAAATTCACAATGCGCTGCCATCCATCCATCATTGAAGAGGGGATGAGCATCTCATGTGTCTTTATTTTCGACATATTATCAAATTCCTTTGGACGACAAAGCTTAAAAAAGCCGAGCATTCATTGCTCTAGACTGACGATGACAAGATCCGCTCCTATGACCATAGTATGGTATTAAGAATAAGAACGCGCCGCCAATGTAACAAAAAAAAGCCCCAATAAAATATTGGGGCATTGAGATAGTTAGCTGTGTCTCGTAAATGATACGGAAGGAGTTAATCGGCTTGCTTGATATAATGGTCGATATTAATTTCTTGAGCATAATCAACACAATCAAAGTCGAAGCCATTGAGCTGCATGAATTCTTGCTTAAAGCCCTTGTAGTCACCTAGTTGCTTAAAGTTGTGCTGATCCATTTTCTCCAGTAAATCGGCCACTTTTTGCTGAGTATCTGGGTTGAGCTCCCAATCATCCATACGGATCAGTCGTTCGCCATCAACGGGTACTTTGCCTTTGCTAGAGAGTTTTTCGCTAAACAGACGCTGCATCTGCTCGATACATCCTTCGTGCGTCTCTTTTTCTTTCATCACCTTATACAATGCGACAATGTAAGGGCTTAAATTGGGAATGAACACGCTCGCCTTCGTGACTAAAGCTTTACAAACAGTCGCATAAGCCCCGCCGCCATAGTTAGACAATTTTAGGTTGAGAGAGTGGCTGGTTTGGTGCAAATCAATTTTGGCGCGTCCCAGTGTACCGTCAAGATAAATGGGGTGAGTAATCTGAGGGCCGATGTATGAAAAAGCAATGGTTTTACACCCTTGTGCAATCGATTCAGCGTTGATCAGCGTATCTATCCAGTTTTCCCAATCCTCGCCACCCATCACTTTCAGTGTACTTTCGATCTCTTCGTCATTTGCAGGAGCAATGGTGGTTTCTACCCACGTATCGTTTTCTAGTAATATCGTCGCACCAGAAACGGCCTCACCAATCGGTTTGATGGCGGAGCGCCAATACTGATCTGAATTGGGTTTTGGTCTCATGCCGCTGGCGATACTGTAAATGACTAAATCGACTTCCCCTTCAAAATAGGTCTCTATCGCTTCAATCACTTGCTCGCGTACTGATGATGAAAAAACATCCCCATCGATATTGACGGCGACTCGACCCGCTTGCTCGGCCTGTTGTTTAAAAAAGAGATTGTTGTACCAACCAGCACTACCAACCCCTTTTTCTGATGGCGTTTTTTCAAAGGAAACGCCAATCGTATCGGCTTCTGAACCACCAAAGGTTAGGGCAATGCGGGCGGCGAGCCCAAAGCCTGACGATGCGCCTAAAATGAGAACTCGTTTTGGCCCGTGAGTGATCGGTCTGCAAGATTTTACGTAATTAATCTGTTGTAACACAGCTTGTTCGCATCCGAGTGGATGAGCAGAGCGAGCGACCACACCTTTGATCACAGGTTCAATGTGCATAGTTTGTACCTTTGCGGTTAGGGGAATGGTCTAAAAAATATCGTAAAACTAGGTAAAGTTCATTGAGCTGAGGCATTAAAATCAGAGATGCTCTGCTAAATGTTGCGCAACAAAATTGGCGATCCACGGCTGAGCGTCGACCGTCGGATGTAAGCCATCAGCCATCATCCACTCTGGTTTAATGATCACTTGCTCTAAGAAAAAGGGCAGTAACGGCACAGTGTGTTGGAGGCTAAGCTCAGAATAGAGGCTATAAAAGGCATCGCTGTAGCGTTTGCCATAGTTTGGTGGAATGCGAATCTGCATCAAAAGAGGGGTTGAGCCTGCTTTTTTTATTTGGCCAATGATGGCGGTTAAATTGCTGCTGATCAATTGAGATGGAAAGCCACGCAATCCGTCGTTCGCACCAAGCTCAATAAGCACCGCATCAGGGGTATGTAGGGTGAGTAGTGACGGTAAGCGGGCTAGGCCATTGCCCGTTGTATCGCCAGAAATACTGGCATTAATGACATCAATGTCTGATTTACCTTCAGCTTGCAACGCATTAGGTAGCAAGCTAGGCCAAGCGTTTTCAATCGGCATTTGGTAACCAGCGCTTAAACTATCACCCAATATCAAGAGTGTGGTACTACTAGCGCTAGCCGAGAATAATAAAATACAAATCAAGGAAAGAAGTCGAGTCATGCAAACATCCGTTATTAGAGCACATTCATTATCTAAAACAGTCTCTACCAATCAAGAGCATTTAACAATCCTAAAAGAGGTAAACCTAGAGATCAAAAGTGGTGAAAGCGTGGCGATAGTCGGAACGTCTGGTGCGGGGAAATCAACCCTGATGACGCTGTTGGCTGGGCTTGATACGCCGACACGCGGAGAGGTAGAGCTATTGGGCCAGCCATTATCTCAACTGGACGATGAAGGACGCGCGGCGATCCGCAGTCAATCGGTTGGCTTTGTGTTTCAAAGCTTTTTGCTGATCCCAAGCTTGTCTGCGTTAGAGAACGTGACGCTACCTTGTTTGTTAAAAGGTGAAAAAGAGGATGTAGATCGTGCTAAATCCTTGTTGACGGCCGTTGGTTTATCGCATCGAATGCATCACTCTCCTGCACAACTTTCAGGGGGCGAGCAGCAACGAGTCGCGCTAGCAAGAGCCTTTATGATCAATCCGAAAGTGCTGTTTGCCGATGAGCCTACTGGCAACCTTGATCAAGAAACCGCGGCAAAAGTGGTTTCATTATTGTTTGAATTAAATAAGCAGCACGGAACGACCTTAGTGCTGGTTACCCATGATCCCGCTCTTGCGGCTCAATGTGATCGTATTTTCCACATGCAAGCTGGTATGTTGGAGGAGCGGTAATGAGCGAGATGTCGAGCCGTTCACTCAATAAACGATTAATTCGCTGGAGCTTAGGTGAAATCCGCCACGGACAGTTGTGGCCTATTTCAGTGGCGCTAACCTTGATCATTGCTTGTATTTTTGCGCTGACTGCCTTAGCTGAGCGTATGGAGCAAGTGATTGTTAAACAAGGTAAAGACGCACTCACTGCCGATAGTGTGTTTGTTTCCGCAAACCCACCCCCAGCGTCATTGCTCGATCAGATCGAGCGCTTGCAACTGCCGTCTTCACAACTTACGCGTTACGCGACAATGGCATTCAGTGAGCGCGGTATGCAGTTAGTCACTGTCAAAGCAGTGGATAGTGCTTATCCGCTACGCGGTGAAATGCGTCTTTCTGATGATGTGACGACATTTCAGCACCTTGCGCCGAATCAACTGTGGTTAGATGAACGAGTGTTTGCGCAATTAGACGTTCAAATTGGTGATCAGGTCACACTGGGCGATGCTGACTTTACGGTCTCGGGACGCATCCTTGAGGAGCCGGGACTCAGCTTTAATCCGTTTCAACAGATGCCAGCGGTGTTGATCCACCAAGACGATGTGGCTCGTACTGGTGCACTTCAATTGGGAAGCCGGGTGCAATTTAGCGTGTTCATTAATGGTGATGATGGACAGATTGAAGCAGTAAAACAGCTCGTTACTTTAACGCCTAGCGATCGTTGGCGCGACCGAAATAGCGCCAGCCGAACGAATGAGGTTTTTGAACGCACAGAGCAATATTTGTCGTTAACCGTAGCGATTGTGATCATCATGGCGGCAACCACATTAGTCCTGACTTGTCAGCACTATGTTTCTACGCGGCAAAAAACCATCGCCATGTTAAAAAGCCTTGGAGCGAGCAAACGTTGGATCCGCCAATGGTTGATCGTACAAGTGGTGATTTTGTTTGTTTCTGCTGCGGTGCTTGGGGTATTGATCGGCATTGGCCTAGAGTCTTTATTACGCGTGCCGCTGGTGGATTTATTGCCTACGCCTTTACCGAGTTATGGCGCTAAACCCGCTTTTATTGCGCTGATGGCGAGTGTATTGATCGCTTTTCCTGCACTCGGCATTCCTTTACTGCATTTGCTAGATACCAGTGCGCTCAATGTCATGCAAACAGAGCGAGCGAAACCGAATCATCGCCGTAATGGGTTGCTCATCTTGATTCCGTTAGTGCCGATGCTGTGGGCTTATTGGAATAATCTCTTAGTGTGGATTGTGTTGGCTGGGATAGTGACGCTTTTTGCAGTGCTTGCTGTGGTCAGTGTTTTGGTTGCTCGTAGTTTAGGACGTCTTCCGCTCTCTACCGCGCTTAAATTAGCGCTCAGCCGAATCAATCGTTCGGCAATCACGACCGGAGTCCAGTTTGGTGCGTTAGGATTATCGTTAATGTTATTGGCGATCATCTGGTTGGTGCGTACCGATTTACTCTCTGATTGGCAGCGAACCTTACCCAGCGATTCTCATAACGCATTTGCACTCAACATTTCACCAAATGAAGTTAATGATTACCTTAACACGTTAGACAGCGCCAACATTGTGCGTTCGCAAGCCTATCCGATCATCCGAGGGCGTTTATCGACTATTAATGGCATAGAGGCCAAGCAACAAGCTCAAGGTGAAGAGGGGAGTGATGCGTTGAGGCGAGAGCTCAATTTCACTTGGGGAGAATCGCTACCCAGCAATAACCAACTGACGGCAGGAGTGTGGACAGAGCAGGGTGGCGTTTCGGTTGAATCGGACGTTGCTCGTGATTTGGGGCTGAAACTGGGTGATAGTTTGGGGTTTGTGATCAATAGCCAAACCGTGGAAGCGAAAGTAAATTCCATTCGCCAAGTCGAGTGGCGAGAAATGAAGCCTAACTTCTATTTCATTTTTACCCCAGACCTATTACAGGAGATCCCTGCCACGTGGCTGGTGAGTTTCAGAGCGCAAGATCAAGATAACGCTTTGCTTGCCACCCTTGCTCGCACTTACCCTACGGTCAGTTTGATGGATATCCGGGCAATGGGCGATAAAATTCAAACTTTGCTGACGCAAATTATCTGGTCAGTGACAGTACTGGCTGCAATGGGTGTGATGGCTGGTATTTTACTGATTTTTACCCTGTTGCGTTTAAGTTTAAGCCAGAGGCAACAAGAAATTCGCTTATACCGCACTTTAGGGGCCAGCAAGCGCCGCGTCGAGCAGACTATTTGGGCTGAATACGGTTTGATGGCGCTCATTGCCGGAGTTGTCGCAAGCCTTGGCTCTGACGCGGTGGTGGCCAGCGTCATGAAGTTCGGTTTTGAACTAGAACCTATGGCGCATTACAGCCTGTGGTTGGTGCTACCCTTGGCGACGTTTTGCACATTATCGCTGGTCGTGAGTAGTTTAATTAAGCGGCTGTTAACCCCTATAAATAAAGAGTTTAACTAGCGGTATCCATAATCCCAGACGGAGTTATCCACAAAAACAGTGGATAAAGTTTGGGATAACTCGACGGCTTGATAACGGCCTATTTGCGCTTAGCCCCGTAGTTACCTTGGGTTGCGCAGTTTTGTTATTCACAAGGTTGAAAAAACGTCGTTTTGGCTTTATTGAGTCAAGCAATTTTTTAAGTTATTTGTCGATTATGCGTATTGCTTGTTAGTCGTAAAACAGATAAGACCACGTGAAAAATGTGATTTTAATAACGCTTTACAAGCTTTAGAATGCATCCGGGTTTTCCAGAGTACTCGTATCTTATGTCATATAAAAAGTTCAATACAGATTCTCCATGTGTCGCAATTATTGGTGGGGGTGTGGCTGGTGCCACTGCCGCCGTTCATATGGGAGAACTGGGGCTCAATGTGCTGCTTTTGGAAAAAAGCGCTGGTCTCGTTAATGGGCCGCCGATTTGCCATCTGCACGCGGGCGGTAACCTCTATCGTGAAATTTCGCAGCAGCAGTGTCTTGAGTTACTTAAGCAGTCGATTGAAACCGTCAGGCTCTACCCCCACACGCTGAATAAGCGACCTACTGTGATTGCTGTTCCGCATAGTGATGGCGGTGAGCCGCAAGCCTTATTACCAAGGCTAGAGCTTATTCAGCGCAGCTATCAACAATTGGTTGATGAAGACCCACGTAATCAGCAGCTTGGTCAACCCCAAGAGTATTTCAAACTCTACAGCCGTGAAGCACTGCAGGTATTAGCAACTCAGCAACAGAGTGATCAACCGACATCATTCGATGATTGGGTGATCCCTTTTGCTCAACATGCAGATTTAAATCAGTTGAAGTACCCAGTCATTGCGGTGCAAGAATACGGTTGGAGTGTTTTTCGGCTGGCGGCCAGTGCTGAGCTTGCGTTAGCGGCGATGCCTCATTGCCAAGTTTTAACGCACGCTCAATTAATCAAATCTGATTTTATTGATGAGCAATGGCAGCTCGTTTATCTGGATGCTCAAAAGCATGAACACGTTATTCATGCCGATTATTTAGTCAATGCATGTGGTTATGAAACGGGAATAGTCGATGATTTGGCTAAGGCTCCGCGTCAACGCTTGGTGGAATTTAAAGCGGCTTACGTTACCCGTTGGGCAGAATGCGACCAGCAATGGCCAGAAGTGATTTTTCACGGGCCAAGAGGCACCCCACAAGGAATGGCTCAGCTAACACCGTATGCTGATGGTCTATTTCAGTTGCATGGTATGACCGAGGGAATCACGTTATTTAAAGATGGGTTAGTGGCCTCGCAAGCTGGATCATCACAGCCCGTATTGCCTGATTATCTCGAACGCAAAATTAAGAACGGTTGGCAACAGGACGCACTGCAAGAGCGCAGTGAACGAGCCATACACCACATGAGTCAGTTCATCCCACAGTATATTCAAGCACAAGTAGCTGGTAAGCCACTGTTTGGTGCGCAGCAAATTCCCGGCCAAGATGCCACATTACGAGCCGCTGATGTTACGTTTGAAGCTCATAATTATGCGCGAATCGAAGTGGTCAAAGGTTCATCCGCGTTGGAAGCGGCAACTAAAATTGTTCAGCATTGGCAGTTAATGAACGATGAAGACTTGCTACAATCGATAGAAGCTCGTCACCCAATCAGCATGAGTTTGGCTCTTGAGCTGGTGGAAGAGAAAGCCATCGCGTTAGCTAAGGCACGCGCTTATCCTGAAGCATTGGCAAAAATTGTCGGTATGGTTTGATTGGTGACACCTTGCGGTTTTCTAAAGGAGCAAGGTGATAGTTGTTAGTAGCCGAAATAACGCGCCCATTGGCACCAAACCTCTTGCAGGCCTTGTATATCACCTTTGACAAAACGTATTTTTTGCCCCGGTTTTGCTTGTGCCAAACGGGGCAGATCAATGCGAGCCACACACCCTAATTTAGGGTAACCGCCGATGGTTTGGCGATCGTTGAGTAAAATGATCGGTTGGCCATCTGGCGGGATTTGAATCGCCCCCAAAGCAATTCCTTCCGATAAAATAGGTGTCGCGGGTGGGGTAACCGTATCGCCATTAAGACGATAGCCCATGCGATCGGCATGCTGACTGACAGTGAAGCTGGTTTGATAAAAGCGATCGAGTTGCTGCGATGAAAATTGCAGGGCTTGGTAGCCTTCAATGATGCGTAATTTAAGTGGCAGATTATAATCAGGCTTATAACGAAAAGTGATGTGTACGGGTTTGTTATCGATAGCGTGTGGATTAAAGTGCAGTGAATCGCCCGCTTGCAGTGGTACGCCGTTTTGCGTTAACCCACCAAGCTGTTCTTTGGGTACGGTGGCAACACTACCTAAATGATGAGGCACAATGAACCCTCCGCGCACGGCCAAATAAGCTCTTAAGCCATTTTTGGCTAGGCTAAATTTCAGTGTTTGCCCGGCTTGCGCGCTAAAGCTTTGCCAATTACCAATCAGTTTTCCATCTAACGTGGCCGATAAATCACCACCTGCAATTGCCAGCATACATGGGTGTTCAACATGAAATTCCGCCTGACCAAGCGTGATTTCAAGCGTTGCTAAATTGACTCGGTTACCCAGTAAATGGTTGGCCCAACTGTAGGCGTAATCATCGACTGGTCCTGATTGAGTAACACCGATATGACTGAGACCAAAGCGGCCAAAATCTTGAATTAAGCTCAGTTGACCGGGTTTTATCACCTGTAGTAGGGGGCTCATGAATGGTGCTCCCACTGCGCGGCTAATTGAGGTATTTCACCTCCTAATGATAAAAATTCCTCGCGATTCATCGCTGTAAACTTCACTTTAGTTCCAATCGAAAAAGGCGTCATTGGTGTTTGATGAGGAGAAAAGAGCGCACGGGGGCAATTGGCGATGATATTCCATCCTCCGGGAGAGTTGTTCGGATAGACGGCCGTTTGCTGTTCTGCAATCGCGACGCTGCCTTTGGCCACACTAAGGCGTGGGGTGGCATGGCGCGGTAAGCGTAATTGTTCATCTACTTCAGCCATAAAGGCAAAGCCTGGTGCAAAACCGACGGCACAAACGGTGTAGACCGTTTGAGTGTGCAGCGCGATCACTTGTTGCGTGGATAAACCAAGCGCATGGTAGCGCTTCAAATCTGGGCCGACACTTTCATCGTAGTAAGCGCCAAGCTCAACCAAATTGTGGGTGGCTTCCACAGTTAAAGATAAGGCCGCGATCGCTGTGATCAATTGCTGCTCTAGCTCCCTTTGACTTATACGATAAGGAAGGTAATCGATCAAAATGGTAGTGTAAGAAGGGGTGACATTCATCAGGTAAGCAGAAAACTGCACCATGATCTGTTGCGCAATTTGTCCGATATCGAGTGAGAGATCGGCCGATGGCGAATGGTTAAAACGCAGTAAGAGACTGCATTCCGCAACGGGTTCAATGCTGTAGTTCAATGGCACTTAACACTCCTTGTGATGACGTTGTGGCTGCTAGGAGATACACGAGTAATGGTTCAACGCTCTCGTAGACAAATTCGGATTTTCTCTATCAATTCAATCGCCGCCGGGTTATCGCCATGCACGCAAATTGTATCGGCTTCGATAGGGATCACAAAGCCATCCGAACTGGTCACTTTTCCGTAATCAACCAGTTGTTTAATTTGATTGATGATCGCCTCTTCATTAGTCAGCACTGCATTGGCTTGGCTTCTTGGAGTGAGCATACCATTAGCGAGATAAGTCCGGTCGGCAAAGGCTTCAAACAGCAATGGCACGTCATAAATATCGGCGATATCAAGGTAATCTTGGTTATTGCCTGAAGCTAAGATCATCAAGGGCACATTGAAGCAAGAAACTGCATCGACCACTGCGCGAAAGACAGATTTGTCACGCATCATATCGTTATATAAAGCCCCATGAGGTTTAACGTAGCTTATCTCGGCATTTTTGCTCTCACATAATGCCTTGAGTGCGCCAATCTGGTAAATCAGTAACTCGCATATCTCTTCTTCGCTAAAACTCATTGAACGGCGACCAAAACCTTGCAAATCGGGGTAACCCGGGTGAGCGCCAATCATTACATCAAATTGAATCGCCAGCTCAATCGTTCGGCTCATCACGTGTGGGTCAGAGGCATGAAAGCCACACGCAATATTGGCCATGTCAATCCAAGGCATCACCAACTCATCAGCGCCCATTTGCCATGCACCGAAGCTCTCGCCCATGTCACAATTGAGAGTGATTGTTCTTTTTGTCACGGGTTGCATCATCCTTGAGTGTCCATGTTGAGTAACTTGCCGTAATCAAAGGCAATATACAGTGATCCGATTCATTGTTTGGCGATAAGTATGGGCCGAAAGAGAGCGAATTGGCCTGATAGACAAACATTAAAGCAAGATTGATTTATAAGTGAAGTTTAGGTTGAAAGTCGTTAAACTTGCACAACCAATGTCAGAAGGTAAAAACAATGAAAGTATTAGTGACAGGCGGGATGGGGTATATCGGCAGCCATACCTGCATTCAAATGATCCACGCCGGTATGACACCCGTAATTTTTGACAACTTATACAATAGTAAAGCATCGGTTTTAGAGCGCATCGAAAAAGTGTCCGGTGTGAAGCCGCTGTTCGTCCATGGTGATGTACGCAACCAAGCACAACTGGTTGAAGTGATGAAAGCGCAAAATATTCAAGCGGTGATCCATTTCGCAGGCTTAAAAGCAGTCGGTGAGTCAGTAGAAAAGCCATTGGAATATTACGATAACAATGTGAATGGCACATTGGTACTGGTGGCGGCCATGCGTGAAGCTGGCGTGAAGGCACTTGTTTTTAGTTCATCTGCAACCGTATACGGTGACCCAGCCTCAGTGCCTATTACCGAAGATTTCCCAACCAGCGCGACCAACCCTTATGGCCGTAGTAAGTTAATGGTTGAAGAGTGCTTGGCCGATTTCCATAAAGCCAACCCAGATTGGAGCATTACACTGCTGCGCTATTTTAACCCTGTAGGTTCACACCCATCAGGCGAGTTAGGTGAAGATCCACAAGGTATTCCGAACAACCTAATGCCTTTTGTCTCGCAAGTGGCCGTGGGTCGAAGAGCATTTCTCTCTGTTTTTGGCAGTGATTACCCCACTAAAGACGGCACAGGGGTTCGCGATTATATTCACGTAATGGACCTAGCCGATGGTCATATTGCTGCGCTGGAAAAAGTAGGCCAACAAGCAGGCTTGCACATTTATAACCTAGGCACAGGAAATGGCTACAGTGTACTAGAGATGGTGAAAGCGTTTGAACAAGCGTCAGGTAAAAGCGTGCCGTACCAATTGGTTGAACGCCGCGCTGGTGATATTGCGGAGTGTTGGGCAGACCCAAGCAAAGCGATGGCGGATCTAGGCTGGAAAGCGACTCGCAGCCTAGAAGCGATGACACAAGATACGTGGCGTTGGCAGTCAAATAATCCACAAGGTTATCCTGAGTCTTAAGCTCTTGCTTCAACTTCTCTGCGATGAATGAAATAAATAGCCAGTCAAATGACTGGCTATTTTGATCTGACTTGGTTACTCAAGCAATCCAATGATCAGTTGGTCCGATAACGGCTTAAAATTTCACCAAGGTTGCGCGAAGCGTTTGCAAGGCTAGCGACACCTTGCGATGAGGTTTGCGCAACACTGCGAATCGCATTGGATTGTGTACGAATATCGCTCAGCTCAGCAGCAATATCATTAGCAACGGCGCTTTGCTCTTCGGCTGAAGTTGAAATTTGAATACTCATGTCATTGATCATTTTTGCTGATTCAGCAATTTGATTGACGTTATTGCCGATGTTAGCGACTAAATCACTACTGGTTTGAGCTTGACTAACCGTTTGCTCAGTAATGCGTGCGATATCTTGACTTTCGGTTTGCAGCTTCTCAATCATGGATTGAATTTCAACAGTAGCCGCTTGCGTGCGGCTAGCTAAGGTGCGAACTTCATCGGCTACCACGGCAAAACCGCGCCCTTGTTCACCAGCACGTGCCGCTTCTATTGCAGCGTTCAGTGCCAATAAGTTCGTCTGTTGCGAAATGGCATTGATGGTGGTGATCACATCGTTAATCTGCGCCGTATTTTCATTCAATGTTGAAACCGAATGAGAGGCTTGTTCAATGAATTTTGACAACTGGGAAATTTCATTAATCGCTTGCTGAACTAGCTGTGAGCTCTCTTCCGCTTGTTTTGAATCTTGCTCGGCTTGCTGATTGGCTTGTTGGGAAATGGTCGACACTTCTTGCGCCGAGGCCGTCATCTCTTCCATGGCCGTGGCGACGGAATCCAAGGAAGCGTATTGGCTACTGATTTGTTGCTCGCTCTCTTTCATCTCATGGGCAAAAGAGCTGGATGTTTCACCGAGAGTGGTGGCGTTTTGTTTTACTGAAACTACCAGTTCGGTCAAGGTGTCCATGGCGTTATCGAGCGCGCAGCCAATGGTGCCAAACTCATCGCGACCGGGATGAAAACCTAATCGTGAAGTTAAATCACCCTTTGAAATTTTCAAGGTTGTTGTGTACAGCACCCACAATGCACCGCCAATAAAAGTAGCGACCCAATAGAGGAAAATAGCAAAAGGGATTGCCCACAAATAGCTCAACAGAAAAGTCGAGAGTGCCGATCGCCGAGCGTCTTTTTCAAGATAAGAGAGATTCTCTGTTAGCGCGTAAACTTTGCCATCGCTGTGTTTTACTGTGGCGGTAATCACCCCTTTTTGATAACTAGTTGCGGCTAAAGAATGGCGAGTTTCAACCGCTGAAAGGGTTTGTGGATCTGCGCCGCTGGCAAGCAGACCTTGCAGTTTGTACTCAACGGCCAACTTCGATTGCGCTTCTATCTGGGCCAGTGAATCAACATAGCGATTTCCTGCGACAAAGCTTAAAGCGGTGAGGAATAAAGCGAAGATCACCCACATCTTGTCATTAATTGACATTTTAATGAACACGCGGTCAATCGTCCTGAACTGAACTTCTTTCATTGCTGCTCCGATATGCAAAAAAGTAATAGTAAATTTTATAAATATACTAAGGCTAAATGTATGTGTTCGTGCAGAATTTTATGAAATGAATGTTGACTTAAATATCAAGATTGAGACTTTGATCTTATTTTAGGTTAAAAAAAGTGGGGAGAGTAATATTACTCTCCCCACAATTAACTTTAATTGATTAACCCAGAGCGGGTAGTACACCAAGGCTAATAAAGATTTGCGAAGTGACGATCATCAAACCAATGGTTGCTGTCATGGTCAGAGCCAGTTTGCCGCCTCTGACTTGATATTGTGTTCCACCCTGCGGTTGGAATACTTGGTTTGAACGCACTTTAATCACCATCACAATCGGTAAGAATATGGCCAAAATAGTCAACGCAATAGCCGCGTAACCGAGCGCCATAATAAAGCCTTGAGGGTAAAATAGCGCAAAGACTAATGGTGGCAGATAGGTGATGACGGAGGCAGCCATACGGTGCAATGGAATGTTCTTTTTCTTAATCGTATCGCCCATGAATTCAAACAAGCCCAAGCTTACGCCTAAAAATGACGTCAAAAGTGCAAGGTCGGCAAACACGCCAATAATGCTGCTTAAATTGGATTGATGAACGGTTTGCCCTAATGTCACAATTAGCGCACTCAGGCCGGAATTCTCAACCAGCTGAGGTTGGCTAACGACACCTAACGTGACGATCTGCCAAAAAATGTAAATAATCAACGGGATAGCAGAACCAATTAAGATGGCTTTGCGCAGCGAAGGGGTGTCGCCATCTAAGTAATTCACAATCGCCGGAATACTGCCATGGAAACCGAATGAGGTGAAAATGACGGGAATTGCAGCAACGATTAAGCCTTGCTCAAGTGGCATACTAAGCAAGTATGACTGAGAAACATTAGGTGCAAGAAATGAGAGCACTATAATCATCGCGACCATTTTACCGGCAAACAGCAGGCGGTTCACTTTATCAACCGTGCTGGTGCCGATCGTCACCACAAGTGCAACCAGTAAAGTAAAAAGCAAGGTGCCCAGCGGATTGCTGATCTCAATGCCAGCAAACTCTGTCAGGCGATGAGTGAATTGTGCGCCGCCACCGGCAATGTAAGCTGCACAAAGCGAATAGAACAAAAATAGCATAGCAAAGCTCGCTACCCATTTTCCTTTTTGCCCTAAGATCTGTTTAGCCAATGTATGTAAGGTGGCGTCTTTGTCTGCATATTGATGGATTTCAACCATTAACAATGCAGTGAAAGCCATTAATGCCCAGAGGGCGATCATAATCAGTAATGATGTGCCAAAGCCGATACCTGCAGAAGCGAGCGGTAGAGCTAGCATGCCTGCACCGATAGTGGTCCCTGCGATGATCAAAGTACTGCCGAAAATCTTTGATTGAGTCATGGTGTAAAGTTCTTTATACGTTATGTTGTGTTTCAGGGAGTGATATATATGAATACAACGGGGTGTTGACCATTAATCCACTTATTTTGGGCTATATTGTAGAACTTCGGATTCATTTTCAACAGCTTTGTAAAAATAAAAATCCATGAATGTATTTTTTTGTTTACATCTCAAGGTGGCGGCTAAATAAGAGTGGTCGAAATCGTTTCGCTGTGATAGATATTGTGCTGATGATTAATTTGACCATTCGCTTTCAAAAAACTGTCATATAAATCATTTAAAAAGGATCTTGCGACGTGATAATTCCGTCTCAGTAAATATCAAAGGAGGTCGATTAATGAGTGACCAATATAAAAACGATGAGTGTTTAGAGTGGCTCGACGCCATGGAGATCGGATTTGATTTATCCGATTATGACTCTGTATCTCATGAATGCTCTGAACAGAGCGCAGAATAGTACCAGCCAGCAGCCTATGCTGGCTATGCTGGCTATGCTCCTTACATTCCCCCCTCATGTATCAATTCCCTAACACTGTTGATTTCCGCTGATTTTGAATAGGCGATTACCTTGCGCTTTGTTACAATCCGCGCCCTGATTTCCAATAGGTAAGCTGCAATGTCTGATACTGTGCACCCATTCCAACGTTTAGGACTTTCAACCACATTAGTTAGCGCTCTGCAATCTTTAGGTTTTGAACAACCGACGGATGTTCAATCTCAAGCTATCCCGCATGTTTTGGCTGGTAAAGATGTCATGGCTGGGGCGCAAACGGGTACCGGCAAAACGGCAGCTTTCGGTTTACCTATTTTGCAACGTTTTCTTGATAACCAAGCCGAGCGAGAAACCAATAGTAAAGTTGTGCGCGCGCTTGTTTTGGTTCCGACTCGTGAGCTGGCTCAACAAGTTTTTGATAGCTTAAGTGCTTATGCACAAAGCACTACATTGAAGATCGTCACCGCGTACGGTGGAACCAGCATGCAAGTGCAAACACGTAATTTACGTGGCGGTGCGGATATTTTAATTGCGACGCCTGGGCGGTTAATTGACCATCTGTTTGTGCGCAACATTATCCTGACGCAAACCGAAGTGTTGGTGCTGGATGAAGCCGATCGCATGCTCGATATGGGTTTTTTGCCTGATATCCAACGTATTTTGAAACGCATGAATGATGAACGCCAAACGCTGTTTTTCTCGGCCACCTTTGATGACAAAATCAAAGCATTAGCACACAAAATGATGCGCGACCCTGTCGGCGTGCAAATTTCACCAGCCAATGCGACCGCTGATACTGTAAAACAGATCGTTTATCCAGTGGATAAAAAACGTAAAAGTGAGTTATTAGCTTATCTAATTGGTTCACGTAATTGGCAGCAAGTCTTGGTATTTACCAGAACCAAACAAGGCAGCGATGAGCTAGCCAAAGAACTGAAATTGGACGGCATCAAAGCGGCCTCGATCAATGGCGATAAAAGCCAAGGGGCGCGCCAAAAAGCATTGGATGATTTTAAATCAGGTAAAGTTAGAGCGTTGATCGCCACCGATGTTGCAGCTCGTGGTATTGACATTCAGCAACTTGAGCAAGTGGTTAACTACGACATGCCCTATAAAGCGGAAGATTACGTGCACCGGATTGGTCGCACAGGCCGGGCCGGACTAACGGGCTTCGCGGTCTCTTTGATGAGCCGAGATGAAGAGTATCTGCTTGAAGCGATAGAGGCCTTACTCAATCAACGCCTGCCACAAGAGTGGTTAAAAGGGTTTGAGCCGAGTTTGTTGGAAGCCTTACCGACTGAGCGTAGCAGTCGTAAACCTAGCCGTTCAGCGGAAAAAAGAAAGATGAAAGCAAAACTAAACATCCATGCAGGTAGAGGTAAGCGATAAAGCGCCCGCTTTATCTGGCCCAGTCACATTCAATATCATACAGCAACTCATTGATGGAGTTCGGACAGAGCGTCTGAGCTTCGTCGATATGGAACTTGGCGATCATCAAGTCATTAAAGAGTTGCCAATGTTTTAGTAAGCATTGGTTCACATCTTGAGTTTCATCTGACCATGTTTCTTTTAAAAATGGCGTGAGGCTCGCCGCGCCGTGCGCATACATGATCATCTGCCATTTTATCTCCCACACCTTTATTGGTGTGGCTGAAAATTCACGGTTGTATTGCTCGGCAAGTTGTTCGACGAGCTGCTCAATTTCACCTGCACTGTCGATAAAATAATCAAACAGAGCATCTTCTTGCCTTACCGCATCGGCGATCAGTTGAATCGGCTGTTTGACGGTCAGCATATGCGCGAGCAGCCGTACAATGAACAAATACAACTGCACGTTGGCGGGGGTGTTGGCTGGGATCTCTTTTAATATATGACGTAAATAATTCTCCATATAAAGATGGAGACCATCGCTGATACTGCGCCATATTTGCTCTTTACTACCGAAATGATGACGCAGCAAACTGTGCGAAACCCCAGCTTTTTCGCTGATCGTTCGTAATGACACTCGTGCATAACCTAGCTCGCAAAACAGATCCGCAGCGACCACTAGAATGTCTCTTTTGGTTTTTTGGGCATCAGTGGCACTTCGGCGGCCTTGTCTTTTGGTCATTTTTTAACTCGTCTCATTTTTTAACGAGCGCAGTTGTACCAGATTTGAGAGGCAGTTTCACGGAAAAAACGCTTTGGCAGTCATAACCGATGATAAGGTTATGACTGCACAATGTTAATTGGATCTGAGATAAAGGGAGAGTTTGCTGATTAGAAAATCAATATCATCGCGTGAGACGTCTTTATGGGTCACAAAACGTACCGGATTGCCTGGCGAAACTTTTATTCCATCTTGCGCCAACTGATTGGTAATTGTATGGATATCGATAGAGTCGGCTAATTTGGCAAATACGATGTTGGTTTGCACTAAATCTGGATTGACGGAAAACCCGTTTAAGTCCGCTAATTTGCGCGCTAAATATTGGGCATTGTCGTGATCAGTCTTCAGCTGAGTGACTTGTTCAGTCAATGCAAGATGGCCTGCTGCGGCCAAAATGCCTGCTTGACGCATGCCGCCACCGAGCATTTTTCTTAAACGTCGAGCCTTGGCAATGTAGGTTTTTGAACCCAACAGCAGTGAGCCGATAGGAGCTGAAAGCCCTTTAGATAAACAGACCGTCATTGAGTCAAAGTATTGCGCAATCTCTTTAACATCCACATCCAGCGCTACAGCGGCGTTGTATACGCGCGCGCCATCTAAATGCAGTGCCAAATGGTGTTGATCAACAAACGCTCGCGCTTGCGCTAAATAGGCGAGTGGTAGAACTTTGCCATTGATGGTGTTTTCAAGGCTAAGTAGTCGCGTGCGAGCAAAGTGGGCATCATCAGGTTTAATGGCCGCGCGCAGTTTATCGAAGTCTAACGTGCCATCAGGGTTATTTTCGATTGGCTGCGGCTGAATAGAGCCAAGAACCGCGGCGCCACCCGCTTCATATTTGTAGTTGTGCGCTTGTTGGCCACACAGGTACTCATCACCACGCTCACAATGTGACATTAAACCCAGCAGGTTGGCTTGTGTGCCTGACGTGGTAAATAGCGCCGCTTCAAAACCGTGTCGCTGCGCGGCCCACTCTTCTAAGGCGTTGACGGTTGGGTCATCGCCATACACATCATCACCCACGTCGGCATTAGCCATTGCTTCACGCATCGCGGCGGTGGGTTTAGTAACGGTATCTGATCGAAAATCCATATAATCTCCTCATGCGTTTTTCTATTTTTGCTAGAAGCTTTTTCACTTCAATTCTTACCTGTGCTTGTACTTTATTGATAGCTAAGCCCTTTATTGATGGCTAAGTATTTTATAGATAGCCACACAGCTTCGCCTTACTTAGGCAGGCAATGGTTTTTGAATCTGTGATTTGCCCAGTGATGATTTTTTGCTCCAATTCCTGGATCGAAAGCGTCACCACCTCAATGACTTCATCATCGTCGCATGATAATCGTGCAGTTCTGCTCAACTGTTTAGCGACAAACAGGTGCTGTATTTCGTCACAAAATCCAGCTAATGGTGTGACTTGCCCTAAAGTGATCAGCTCACTTGCGCTATATCCTGTCTCTTCTTCAAGCTCACGGTGCGCGCATTCGGCTGGAAGCTCCCCCTTTTCTAAAGTGCCTGCTGGGAGCTCTAACAACCACTTTTTGAGTGAGGGGCGAAACTGATTAATCAGAATAATATCGCCTTGTTCTGTGATCGGCAAAATCACGGCCGCGCCCGGATGGACGATGGTGGTGTGCTCAATGCTTTTGCCGGTAGGAAGGGTGACATCCTCTTGCACTAATGAAATGGTTTTCCATGTATGTATGGTTTTGCTCATGCAAACTCTTCTTTAATTGTGGCTAGCCAATGACTGATATGGTGATAAGGGTTCAACCTTACCGAGAATCTGTGGCTAAGACAAAGTAAAACGATAACCTAAGTATCAATATTGCTTGCACAATCAGTGATGTCAGTCTCATATATGCAAACATTGATTTCGAAGAATTTCACAGAAAATAGATCTGCTATAAGTGGGCGCTTATACTAAAATCTATTTGTAACAAAACAATAACAGTCGTATAAAGTTATGTGTACAAACCATTTGGAGCGCTTAAGTGATCAATTTTACTCCTGCATCTCATGCGCAAAAAGCGCTACTTTCAGAGCGCATAAATAAGCTTGCTAAGGCTTTATCGGATGGTGTTTATGAGCGTGAAGACACCATCAAACTTTGTCTACTGGCTGCTTTAGCGGGGGAAAGTGTTTTCCTACTCGGCCCTCCTGGCATTGCAAAAAGTTTGATTGCGAAACGTCTGATCCAAGCCTTCGATAACAGCAGTTATTTTGAATACCTCATGACGCGTTTCTCAACACCAGAAGAGGTATTTGGTCCATTAAGCATTCAAGAATTAAAAGATAATGGGCGCTATGTTCGCCTAACCAAAGGCTATCTTCCTACCGCACAAGTGGTTTTTCTTGATGAAATTTGGAAAGCAGGCCCCGCCATTTTGAACACCTTATTAACGGTAGTGAATGAAAAGACCTTCAAAAATGGGAGCGATATTGAACGTGTACCAATGCGTCTTCTGGTTTCGGCATCGAACGAATTACCGGATGAAGAGAGTGGTTTAGACGCCTTGTACGATCGCATGTTAGTGCGTGTGTTTGTCAACCGTATTCAAAATAAGCAGAATTTCAAATCGATGCTGACTGTCGGTACGCCACAAGAAGCGCGCATCCCTGAAGGGCTTGCGATTACCGATGAAGAGTACCACTCATGGCAGCGACAACTTGACGATTTACTGTTGACAGATGACGTGTTTGAAAAGTTATTTGAGCTGAAAAACATGCTAGAGCATGCCGTTGAAAACCAGCCCGCTGCGGCAAGTATTGATATGTACGTTTCAGACCGCCGTTGGAAAAAAGCGGTGAAGCTGCTCAAAGCGAGTGCGTTTTTTAATGGCCGCGACTCAATCAACCCGCTTGATTTACTGCTGCTGCAAGATTGTCTTTGGAATAGCCCCGATTCTCGCGATATTGTGCGCCGCGTTATACGCGACTTTGCGTTGAAACATGCTTTTGACCAACAAGAAGTTGAACATCAAATCGTAGTGTGTCGTGAAGAGCTGGCTGAGATTCAAGAAGAGCTAGAGTCTGAATTTGGCATGTTGCTCTCGCTGGAAACATCATCCGGTTTGATTAAAAAGCAAGTGCATCAGTTTGATACCAAATCGGCAAAAACCTATCAGGTAGGCACCGCTCATGACTTGGTCAAATTGGTATTGCTGCAAAGCAATATGTCCGTCTCTGAGGCCGAAAAAGGCGATAGCCGCTGGGTTTATGTGCCTAAAAGCGAGCTTGAAAGAACGATCAAAGAGGGGCATGGCGATGTGTATGGTTATGTGAATCAAAATACCAATTTGTGCCGTTTAAGGTTTGATTTAGATGCTGGTAATAACCTCGTTCTGAAAGATATTGCTAATCGCTCGGTGTTGGTGAGTTTGGTGACTGAGCAAGGTTTAGACGAAAGTCTTTATCAAGAGTGGCTTACGAAAGCGGATCAAGCCGTTGCACAGTTGCAACATGCCGAACACCATTTGCGTAAAGTGCGTTCTAAGTTTCACGGCGCTTTGCCGCATAACTTCATTGATCCGGAGCTGCCCACCGCTATGGAAGCGACGCTGCAGCATCTGCAGCAATTACTTGAATCGACTCATACCGAATGCGAAAAAACGGTGCTTCGTTTTAAAAACCTAAACCAGTTTTTTGCGTAAGGAGAGAAGATGCTTGGTGCCGATGGTTTAAATTTAGCGTTAATGATTGCCGACTCGGGCATCATTGATACGGCAGTGAATGATTTGCTTGCGCGCTCGCAAGTGATGATGATGGCTGAAAACCGCGGCGTGGCGAATTCAGTTAAAAATCACCTAACTAAGTGGCGTGGTAGTGTCAAAAAACGCATTACAAAAGTGTGTGAAACTGAGCGTTTTCAACAAGAGCTGACCTTATATCAAGAAGTAATTCACTGGGATGAAGAGACCTTCTTTACCCGGATTAACGAGATAATCAAACAGTTGGAATGGCACTCAGCATTTTATCTCCAAGCACGTCGTTTAATCGAAAAAAACAAGGGGTTGCATAACCCCATGTTCCCTCATTTCTTTTGTGACCAATGGTATCAAAGCCTTTGCCATGCGATTAAACAAGCGCAAATCAACGAACTTGAAAGTAACAAAGAAAAAGTGTTGGCCGATTTGTACCAGCGTATGGAAACCATGAAAAACATGGATAAAGTCACGGAATCGGGTGATGAAAGCAGCGTCGGTCGCTTGTGGGATATGGCATCGGCGAAGCTCAGTAAAACAGACATTAGTGTCATGAAACGCCATGCAGAATTTTTGAAAAAGAACAAAGGATTGCAAGAGATTGCTGAACAGCTTGGGCGCATGGCTGGCGAAGTAGATGACCCGGATCTCAACCGCACTCCAGCCGAAGCGCTGCAAATGGTGGAGGAGAAATCGGACGAAGCGACGGATGACATCGTCGGCATCCACGAAAGTGATGATCTGAACAAGCTACTGCCCAACGAAACCATGTTTCTTGCCTATCCTGAACTTGAGGTGGTTTTCTACAAGCATTTAGTGGATAAGCGCTTGATGAACTATCGCATGCAAGGCAAGTCTCGCACCTTGCGTAAAGTCAAAGCGTACCAACCAGAGCACAAACAGTTTGAGATTGAAAAAGGGCCGTTCATCGTATGTGTGGACGCTTCTGGTTCCATGAGTGGTTTCCCAGAACAGTGTGCAAAAGCGATGGCTTATGCTCTGATGCAGATCGCGCTTGCTGAGAGGCGCGAGTGCTACGTGATGCTGTTTTCTACTCAGCAAATTACCTATGAGCTGACCAAGCAAGATGGCTTGCGTGAAGCGAGTGATTTTTTAAGTTATTCATTTCACGGCGGAACGGATTTAGACCCTGTGCTAGAACAATCGGTTGAACTGATGAACAGTGACAAATACCGCAATGCAGATTTGGTCGTATTGTCGGATTTCATCGCACCTAAACCGCCAGAAGCTCTGCTAGAAAAAATCGCGACCTTAAAACATCAAAAAAATCGTTTCCATGCGGTGAGTTTGTCTCGCTATGGTAATCCACAGTTGATGGCGATGTTTGATCACTGCTGGGCGTACCATCCTAATCTCGTCGGGCGACTGATGAAAAAATGGTAACGATTACTTGATAAAAACTGATGGATTGTTGCTCTAATTGTTCGCCTTCTATCCTTTGTGGGTCGATTCTTAGTCACTTGATTCATAAGTGGAAAATTTATTGTTGACTCATTTTCTTAATCCGTTAAAGTACGCCTCGTTCTCACGGCAAAGCTCGAAAGAACAATGTCAGGAGTTAGTTGCTCAGCAAGATGAGCAAAGTTATTAAAAGCTGCAAAGCAATGTTTAATAACAAATGTTGTTAATAATAAAGCTAGCGAATGTACTTCAAAAAATTTTCGATGGTGTGTAACTGATTCAGTTGACGGCATCGCAATCCAGAATTGCGTGCCCTGGTGGTGAAATTGGTAGACACAAGGGATTTAAAATCCCTCGACTTTCGAGTCGTGCCGGTTCAAGTCCGGCCCGGGGCACCATCTATTCTTTGCTCATTAAGAGCAACAAAAAATTAAAGGCGCGATGGCAGACTGGTTATGCAGCGGATTGCAAATCCGTGGACCTCGGTTCGACTCCGGGTCGCGCCTCCAAAAACAAAAAAAGACGCTTTTTAGCGTCTTTTTTTGATCTATGTGATTAAGAATCAACAGCCTGCTTAGAAAATAACGCCATCGGTATGATGGCGTTAACATGACATTGACAGCAATGCACAGAGGTGAGTGTTAAGCCGCCTTTTCGGTTTGATAATTTCCCAGTAGGGCACTGTAAATTTCTTGGTCGCTTAAGACGCCGACGAGCTGATTATTTTCCATCAGAAGAATCGGATTTTGAGTTCGATGTTTCAACTCAATCGCGCTACGCATATCAATATCAGGTGTTGTAATAATCATCATCGATGAATCAATGTTCGACATATCGCTGACTTGGGTATCCCAGTGGATAAGAGCGGTCGACGTTGCTCCATATAGTGTCAGAGTTTTATCATGTTGTGCGACCCAAACGTCCTGTTTTTTGCAGACCTGCCAACGTTCGTCTTGTTGTTTTAACTGTTCGATGGGCTGCATTAACGAACGTCCTTTTAGTACGTTAAGAGGGTTAGTGTGTGCCACGAACTCTTTGACGTAGTCCGTTTTGGGTGTAAGGACAATTTCTTCTGGCTTACCGTGCTGAATCAGTTTTCCTGACTCCATAATCGCGATGTTATTGCCTATTTTTAGTGCTTCATCTAAGTCGTGGCTAACAAATAAGATCGTCTTGTTGAGTTTGCTTTGTAGATCTAATAACTCATCTTGCAGTTGCGCACGAATGAGTGGATCAAGTGCTGAGAATGGCTCGTCCATTAACAGGATGTCACTGTCCATTGCAAAAGCACGCGCTAAACCGACACGTTGCTGCATGCCGCCAGAAAGTTCGTGGGGGAATTTATCTTCCCATTCAGCAAGGCCAACCATCGAGAGCTGAGCACGAGCATGTTGGTGGCGTTTTTTCTTACTCATTCCTTGCATTTCTAAGCCAAATGCCACGTTATCTAAAACCGATAACCAAGGCATAAGGGCAAACTTTTGAAACACCATCGAGACACTATTTGTTCTTAAATGCTGAAGCGTTGCTTTATCACAGCTGGCAAGGTCAACAAAGCGTTCGCCATCTTTTAATTCTAATGATCCTCGGTTGATGGTATTTAAGCCATTCACCGCGCGCAGCAAGCTCGATTTCCCTGAACCAGACAGCCCCATCAAGACGCAAATCTCGCCTTCTTTAACAGTAAGGCTGACATTGTTTACCCCTACGACTTGACCGCAGGCATCGATAATCTCTTGGCGAGATTCACCCGCGTCGAGTCGTTGCAGTGCTTCATTTGGGTTCTGACCAAAGATAACATCGAGGTTTTTAATGGTAATTGCATCCATGATTATGCGTCCTTATTATTTTGATGTGGGGTTTTGCATAAACGATCAAGAATGATGGCGACTAAAACGATGGCTAAACCAGCTTCAAAACCTTGAGAAATATTGACGGTGTTGAGTGCACGAATCACGGGTTTGCCAAGGCCGTCAGCCCCAACTAAGGCGGCAATCACAACCATTGAGAGTGATAACATAATGCACTGAGTGATCCCTGCCATTATGCTGGGTAGCGCTGCTGGCAACTCTACTTTGAGCAGTAAGTTCATACGGCTAGAGCCGAACGCTTTACCCGCTTCAACTAACTCTTCCGGTACTTTAGTAATCCCAAGATAGGTGAGGCGAATGGGGGCGGCGATAGCAAAGATAATGGTCGAAATGAGCCCCGGAACAATACCCAAACCTAACAGAACTAGCGTTGGAATGAGGTAAACAAAGGTTGGCACGGTTTGCATTAAGTCAAGAATTGGGCGCATCAGCGTATAAAGCCATGGTCGATGCGCGGCGATAATGCCCAATGGTACGCCAATTAATACGGAAATCGTTGTCGCGGCAAACACCAAGACAAAGGTTTCCAGCATTTCTTGCCAGTAGCCAAGGTTTAGAATAAGCAGTAGGGCAGCAATAACAAATACCACCAATGAAATCTGACGATGCAGATACCATGCAATGGCTGCGGTGACTAAAATCGGCACGGCAGGGGGCATCCATTTAAATACATCAACTAAAGATAAAATGATGGTCTCAAGTAAGTAGGAAACAGTATCAAAAAATGTGGCTGCATGGATGGTCAGCCAGTCAACGCCAGTTTCCATCCAACGACCTAAGGGGATTTTGTTCTCTGTAATAAAATTCACGGTATAGCCTTTTGGAAGGTGAAATGCTCACCTCCTCCTTTAAATTAATTTATGCTTTAAATGGCGCTAAATAGTTGCTGATAGCTTGTTGTGCAGGTGTTCCAGCTTTGGTTTTTACATTCTTTAGCCATGGAACAATACTTTCTGGATGTTTGATTAACCATTGGCGAGCGGCTTGTTCTGGTAACACGCCTTGGTTGAGAATGGATTCCATCAGTTGGTTTTCCATTTCAAGCGAGAAGGATAGGTTTTTTAATAAATTACCGACATTTGGGCATTGTGCTAGGTAGTTTTGACGCACATTGGTGTAGACATTTGCACCACCGTAATTTGGGCCAAAGTAATCGTCACCGCCATCAAGGTATTCCATTTCAACATTGCTGTTCATTGGGTGCGGAGCCCAACCTAGAAACACAATCCACTGATTACGACGTACTGAGCGTGCCACTTGTGACACCATGCCCGCTTCACTTGACTCAACAACGCTAAAATCTTTCAGCTCAAAAGCGTTTTCATCAACCATCGATTGGATCAAGCGATTACCGTCATTGCCCGGTTCAATACCATAGATTTTGCCGCGAAATTTATCTGAAAATTGAGCGATATCAGCAAACGATTGGACACCTGCATCATAAACGTACTTAGGCACAGCGAGTGTGTATTTTGCTCCTTCCAAGTTAGCGCGTAGAGTTTCAACCGTTCCAGCTTCACGGTATTTGGCAATATCGCCTTCCATGGTTGGCATCCAATTACCGAGGAATACATCAATGTCACCGTTCGCCATAGATGAGTAGGTCACGGGTACTGAGAGTAAATCGATTTTTGTCTGATAGCCTAACCCTTTGAGCAGCTCTGTGGTCACGGCTGTTGTGGCGGTAATGTCTGTCCAACCCACATCAGCAAAGCGCACGGTATCGCACTGATTAGCGTAAGCGTTGGCGCTGAGCAGAGTCGTCATTGCAAGTGTGAGCACGGTTTTTTTAGTAATAGACATGTTATTTCCTTGTATTTTTGACTGACTTTATAAATTTTATGAGTAAGCGTCCGGCTTTCTCATTGGTGGTTTTATTCTTTGTTTGGTTTGCCAGTCTGGTGCAATCCATACTGGAGCTTCAGTACTGGCTAATAGCGGTTTGCCTAAAATAAGATCGGCGGCGCGCTCTGCGACCATGATGGTTGGCGCATTCAGGTTCCCGTTGGGAATGCTTGGGAATATCGAGGAATCCACCACGCGTAAAGCTTGAATTCCGCGCACTTGGCATTGTTCATTCACCACGGCCATTGGGTCGTCATCTGCGCCCATTTTGCAGCTGCAAGAGGGGTGATAAGCGCTTTCCACATTCTGTTTGACCCATGAATCAATATCGTCATCGTTTTGGATCTCTTCCCCCGGTTGAATTTCTTCGCCCCGATAACTATCCAATGCTGGTTGCGCTAGAATTTCGCGGGTGAGACGAATGCAATCGCGCCAATCTTGGCGATCTTGTTCGGTTGATAGGTAATTAAATGCGATAGAGGGTGAAACCGTTGGATCGCGAGAGACAATTTGTACTTGTCCTCGGCTTTCTGGCTTATTGGGTCCCACATGAACTTGGAAGCCGTGACCATCAAAGGCCGCTTGGCCGTCGTACCGCATCGCAGCAGGTAAAAAGTGGTATTGAATATTTGGCCATTTGAGCCCTGCGTGAGAGCGAATAAACGCGCATGACTCGAAGTGGTTGGTTGCCCCTAATCCTTTACGAGTTAAGATCCATTCAGTGCCGATAAGCCCTTTGCTGATTAAACCGAGTTTACTGTTTAGTGTGATCGGCTGTTTACAATGGTATTGAAAATAGATCTCTAAGTGATCTTGTAGGTTTTCACCCACGCCAGGCAGGTCTTGCTTCAGTTTCATACCAACTTGTTCAAGCAGCGCTTTAGGGCCAATACCTGAAAGTTGCAAAAGTTGAGGAGAGCCAATAGAACCAGCACTTGAGATCACTTCTCGCAAGCAAAACGCTTGTTGGATCTTGCCCGATTTTTCAAACTCAACGCCGATGGCCTTTTGCTCTTCAATCAAGATCTTATGTGCCACAATTCCTGTTTTTACGGTGAGGTTCGGGCGCTTCATCGCGCGGCGTAAATAGGCATTGGACGTTGAGGCGCGAACTCCAGAATCTACCGTCATATGCATTGGTCCGAAACCTTCCTGCTGATAAGCATTGTAATCGTCAGTTTCTGGATAACCGGCTTCTTTGCCCGCATCGATGAAGGCTTGATAAAGTGGGTTCAATTGCATGTCGTTACCGTTACAAGTACCGACGGGCCCGTTGCCACCACGATAAGCGTTCTCGCCACCTATCCAAGATTCAGCGCGGCGAAAATAGGGTAAACAATTTTGATAATTCCAACCCTCAGCGCCCAGTGATTCCCATTCATCAAAATCGCAAGCGTGGCCACGAACGTACACCATGCCATTAATAGACGAGCTGCCACCGAGTACTTTTCCCCGTGGGCAATGTAACTGACGCCCGTCGAGATCGGATTCTGATTCGGTTTCAAATTGCCATGCGTATTTTTCGCTGTTCATCGGGTAAGAAAGGGCGGTTGGCATTTGAATGAAAATGCTTTTATCGCTACCACCGGCTTCGAGCAGTAAAACTTGATGCTCGCCAGACTCGGTTAAGCGATCGGCAAGAACACAGCCTGCTGAGCCCGCACCGACGATAATGTAATCAAAGTGATTTAACATAGAAGGCTCCTTTGACGATTAAGCATATGGGCTAGCAAAATCATCTAGCTCCACTAAAATGCTTTTGGTTTGGGTATAGTGCTTAAGGGTTTCTATGCCATTTTCACGGCCAATTCCGGAATGCTTATAACCACCAACAGGCATTTCTGCCGGAGAGTCTCCCCAAGTATTTATCCAGCAGATCCCGGCTTGAAGTTGGTGAATTACTCGGTGTGCACGTGAAAGGTTCTGTGTGAACACTCCTGCCGCTAAGCCATATTGAGTACCATTCGCGCGCGCGATCACTTCGTCTTCATCGCTAAACTTAAGCACTGACATCACAGGGCCAAAGATTTCTTGCTGCACGTGAGCCATGTCATCAGTGCAATCAATGAAAACAGTTGGTGCAACAAAATTGCCCTTATTTAGGCCGTTATCGGTAACTTGATAACCGCCAGTGAGCAAAGTTGCTTGGCTGGTTTTGGCTTGCTCAATCGCTGTGAGCACTTTGCTTAAATGAGGCTTGGAAATTAACGCGCCAATCTGGGTGTTGATATCCATAGGATCGCCAATCACTAATTGTTCAGTACGCAGCTTAAGCTGAGCCACAAACGCATCGTAGAGGCTGTCGTGCACGAAAACGCGCGTCCCATGGGTACACACTTCGCCTTGGGTATAAAAGTTTGCCACCATGGCAGCAGAGACAGCTTGATCAAGCTTGGCATCATCAAAAATAATGAGCGGTGACTTTCCGCCCAATTCCATTGTGACAGACTTCAAGCTGCGAGCGCTGTCTGCCATCACGGTTTTCCCGGTAACCGATTCACCGGTAAAAGAGACTTTGGCAATATCTGGGTGGGCCGTCAGCATTTGACCTACGCGGTAATCACCTTGAACCACGTTAAAGACGCCGTCTGGCACTCCGGCTTCACTGAAGATCTCTGCCAGTTTTAATGCGCTTAATGGCGTTTCCTCTGAGGGCTTGAAAATCATCACATTGCCGGCAGCCAGTGCTGGCGCTGATTTCCACATCGCGATTTGAATCGGATAATTCCATGCGCCAATGCCCGCGCAGATGCCTAATGGTTCGCGGCGAGTATAAAAAAACTGATGGTCGTTGAGCGGTTGTTGCTCGCCTTGAAGCGATGGGGCTAAATTTGCAAAGTACTCAATGACGTCTGCGCCAGTAGCAATATCAACGCAATTGGCTTCTTGAATCGGCTTACCGGTATCGAGAACTTCAAGTACAGCAAGTTCATCGTTTCGTTCTCTAAGTATTTTTACTGCTTTTAGCAAAATACGGCTGCGTTCTGTCGCGGTCATTCTTGACCATACCGCGAATCCTTGCTTGGCTGAGGTGATAGCTTGTTCAACGTCATTGGCACTGGCGTGCTGCAATCTTGCTATCACTTTACCTGTTGCTGGGTTGTAGGTATCGAAACGTTCTCCTGAAGTCGCAGATCGGAGCGTTCCGTTGATATAAAGCGATTGTATTTCCATTTTAAGACCTGAAGTGAGTTGTTATTGCGCGTAAAACGCTAATTGTTTATTGAGGTAATCGTTAATGATGGAATGTGCTTGAGCAGGGTCTATTCCTTTGGGGTTTAATGCTCCGCGTAGCCAAATACCATCAATCAGTGACGCGATACCATGAGCCACGAGGTTGACTTGTTCTGATGGGAGCAGCGGCTTGAGTTCAATCTTAAGATGAGAAAGTAAACGCTGTTCATTGACGTATTGCAGGCGATTTAACTGTGCGTCGTGCATGGAGTAAGCCCAAAACGCTAACCATGTTTTAACAACTTGGTTTTCCGCTTGGAACCCTTTGAAATTGCCGGTTACGATGGCATTAATGCGTTCGTAATGAGCCTCTTTTGGGAGTTGGTTTAAATGCTGAGTGATGGTGGTTGAAAGCTCACGTAAAACAACACGCATTGTCTCTTCCAATAATCCATGCTTGCCGCCAAAGTAGTGATTGATAATCCCTGTCGAGACACCCGCTTCTTTGCTGATTAAAGCGATACTTGCGCCATGTAATCCAACGCGCTCAATGACTGTCATTGTTGCGGCAACAAGTTGAGGTTTGCGTATGTCTGGCATCCCTACCTTTGGCATAATTCATCCTGATTATTTTATATTGAACGATTAGTTAAATATAAAATGCCACGATAATGTTTAGAGTTCAGATCTATTTTTGAATGATAATTGCTATTAAATTTATATGGTTAATGATAAATATTGCTTTAATTCAATTGATTACAATTAATTTTTCATAATTGTTTAGTGTGAAAAATATTTGAAGTCACCGTGTTTTTTGTTCGGTGCTAGCTTCTATCGTTCATCGAAGAAATCCTTATTACGGATGTATTTACTCATGAGGTGATAAGAGAAGGGGCGAACTAGCCAGCTCAATAAAGATCGACCTAACCGGATGAACGTTGGTGTGTTTTCGTAAATACGCCCATTGTAAAGCCACAGCAATTTACCCACATGCCAATAGATTAAAGGAATGGGTGGCATAAAGGTGACGATGTCGAGGTCACAACAAATACGATAGGTTTTGTGGCTAAGCGCGTAGCGTTGACGAAAACGCCAATTACCAATCGCGGGTTGGCCGAATGTCACAATGCGTTTGATGCATTTTGGGTATTTCTTTTCGATGTAGTCAGCAAAGATACACCCAATAGCCCCACCCGAAGAGTGACCAGTGATGGCAATGCGTTTACCGCTCTCGATCAGAGGAACAACGACGGCTTCCAGCCGCTGTAAAACCGATAAGCCGAGTTTATCTTCGTTGCGCGTTGGCAGGCTCTCTTGATGCAGGAGATGGTAAAAGCCCGCATGAATACGGTATCCAATCCTAAGTGCTGACAACTGCGTGTCCACATTGCAAAGTTCAAAAGCCAATCACTGACACTGTGCGAACCTTTGATGACCACCACGGCCTCTTCTTGGTTTTTACTCCACAGCACTCGAATCATGATTTTACCAAACTGGTTACGGATGATGTGCTGACCGTTCGGATCAAAACCGTAGCGTGTCTGCCTAAACACTCTGGGATAAGCAAGGTTGCACAGCACGGCATAGCGTTCGTATTGATAGCGTTTAAGTGGTTTCACATGACAGCTCTCGAAGATATTGAGCTAACGTAGCGATTGAATGTGAACACTTTATGAACGGTGCAGTTTGGGGTGGGGGAGTATTTGTATTTAAATGCAGTCAGCCATAATAATTCCCTCCCCTTCAAGGGGAGGGGTAGGGTCTGTACACCCCCTCCTAACCTCCCCCTGAAAGGGGGAGGAACAGAACGGTTCAGCTTCCACTCTGGAGCATAATGGGGCAAAAATGAGCCAGCGAAGATCGGCCTGACAAAAGTTTGGACAAAAATGAGTTACAGCACACCTATAGAATCAACGACATTCAATTTGCATCTTCTGAACAAATTGAATGAAATTGTCTTTTGCAAAGCTCTCTAACTGCTCATTCCAAATTAGACCGACATCCCATGAGCTATTTTTCCCTGACAGTTCCCAAAAAGCGACATGCTCATTCGCAATATGCTTTACACTTGCAGGAACAATAGTGAACCCCAAATTTGCTGATACTAGTGCCAACAATGTTTGAATATCATCGGCCTCCTGAACTACATTCAGTTTTTTCTCATGCTCCTCTAATAGCATGTTTATTTGTTGGCTTAGCCCCTTACCTCGCTCAGGATTAAGCTGTAAATAATCGATTGAATCTAACGAAAACCACAGTTTGTTTTTGTCTATGATTTGACTTCTATGCGTCGCAAGCACTAGATGATCTGTACAGAGCTTCACGCCCTTCAGCGGAGCTACAGTTGGTAGTCGACTAAAACTGAGATGAAGATCCCCTAGAAGTAGAAATTCTGACTGCTTTTGAGATGGTATATCGTTAAGCGTAATGTGGATCTCTGGGTAGTGTTTTTTAAACTTAGCTATGTAATCTGGTGCAAGGTGGTAGGAAGATATACCAAAACCTATATTGAGATTTCCTGCAATTCCCTTGGCGACTCGTTGAGTTAGAGATTTATAAGATTCAAAACTTGATACAATTCGTTGCGCTTCAGGTAAAAGAGCTACGCCTGCCGCAGTTAGACTGGCCCCTTGTCTTCCTCTCTCGAATAAAACCACTCCACAAAAAGCTTCAAGGCGCTGAATCTTCTTAGTTAAAGCTGACTGAGTGATGTGTAAGTGCTCTGAAGCTACTCGATAGTTACCATCTACCGCTAACTGGCAGAATGTGCGTAAATCGACAAAATCCATTCCATGTGCTCATTAATTATAGGAATTTTATTCATTATACGGAATCAAAGGAGCTTTTTAAAATGGTTGAAATTCACCAAGTAAAAGGAACAATTATGAAAGATATCCGTGTTGCGACTGTCCAATTTAACCACCATGCGAACGACAAAAACTACAACTTATCAGTTATTCAAAGTTACGTAGAAAAGGCTGCTAAACAAGGGGTAAAAATCATCGCCTTCCCTGAAATGTGTGTGACTGGTTATTGGCATGTTTCGAAACTTAAGAAATCAGAGATCAATGATTTGTCCGAGTTTATTCCACAAGGGGAAACGTCCCAACGCTTGCTAAAAATGTCTGAACAATACCAACTCAGTATCGGCGCAGGTTTAATTGAAAAGGACAAGGACGGAAATCTCTATAATTCTTACGTAATGGCAATGCCTGATGGCCAGATATCCAAACACAGAAAGCTGCATACGTTTGTCAGCAAACACATGAGAAGTGGCAATGAATACACTGTGTTTGATACGCCACATGGATGCCGTGTAGGAATCCTGATTTGCTGGGATAATAATTTAGTCGAGAATGTTCGAATAACAGCATTAAAAGGGGCTGATATACTAGTCGCGCCTCATCAAACAGGCGGAACGAACTCTCGCAGCCCTAATGCGATGGGGTTGATTGATCCCCAGCTTTGGCATAATCGTCACCAAGATCCAGATTCGATTCGTTCTGAAATGCAAGGTTCTAAGGGAAGAAAGTGGTTAATGCGTTGGCTACCCGCGCGTGCACATGACAATGGTATGTTCCTGATCTTTAGTAACGGTGTTGGGGTTGATATGGATGAAGTTAGAACGGGGAATGCGATGGTGCTCAATCCCTATGGTGAAATTATCGCTGAAACTGACTGCATCGATAATGATATGGTTATTGCCGATCTCAATGCGAAAGATTTAAATATGTGTACAGGCAGACGCTGGATCAGAGGTCGTAGACCTAATCTATACGCTCCCTTAACGATGGAAGGGAATGAACTGACGCCTTATCAGGCAAGATTCTCGACACAAAAATAGATGGCGTAACTTATTGAGTGGTCGCCAACGAGTAATACGTTGGCGATTATGATTATATTGTTTCATAAAGAACCCCTAACAAACTTTGGGGCAAAAACATTCCAACAACCTATATCGCTCATCATAAATAGCATACCCAATACTCACGAAATTAATTCCCTCCCCCTAAAAGGGGGGAGGAACAACGCCGTCATAAGCTTCTACTCTAAAGCATAATGAGCGTGTTTAAGTTGTTTATATAACTTCTGCCAAGTGTTTTGACAGAGGAAAACTGACAAGTTTTGTTGTAAATGATCAGGTTTGATTGGAAGTGATCATACTATATAAATTATCTTCCTATACCTGTCGGCCCCTAGTATTCACGGTAAGGTGTTTATTTTTCTCTGATACTCCTCTTTATGGCTACCTCTTTAGGGTAGTTTGAGTTTGTAATTGATTTACATCAGTAATTCATTTTCTTTCATAATTAAAAATCTCGCTCAATGAAACGTTACCATAATTAGGAACCCATATGAGCAGGATGAAGCTGGTTGTTATCGGTAATGGCATGGTTGGCCATCGCTATATCGAAGATTTGGTCGAAAAAATGGAGGCATCGGCTGTTGATGTCACGGTTTTTTGTGAGGAACCGCGTGTTGCCTACGATCGCGTCCATCTTTCTTCCTACTTTTCACACCATACCGCTGAAGAGCTTTCGCTTGTTAAGCCGGGTTTCTATCAAAAGCATGCGATTAATGTCTTGATGGGCGAGCGGGCGGTTAACATTAATCGCGAAAAGCGCGTGGTCTATTCAAATACTGGCCGTGAAGTGAGCTATGACAAATTAGTCTTGGCGACGGGCTCTTATCCCTTTGTACCGCCGATCAAAGGCAATGAAAGTAAAGACTGCTTTGTCTACCGCACCATTGAAGATCTAAAGGCCATCGAAACGTGCGCGAAAAAGAGCAAAAGTGGCGTAGTGATAGGCGGTGGTTTACTTGGCCTTGAAGCGGCTGGCGCGCTGAAAGCGTTGGGCGTACAAACCCATGTGATTGAGTTTGCTCCGGTATTAATGGCTGAGCAACTTGACTTGCAAGGCGGTTTACAACTGCGTAATAAAATTGAGCGGATGGGGGTGCAAGTTCACACTAGCAAAAATACGCTAGAGATCGTTGCTCAAGGCGAGACCGCTCGTAATACCATGAAGTTTGCCGACGGTTCGGATTTGGAAGTTGACTTTATCGTATTTTCCGCAGGGATACGTCCTCAGGACAAATTAGCTCGTGATATGGGTCTAGACATCGCGCCGCGTGGTGGCGTTGCCATTAACGATCACTGCCAAACATCCGATCCTGATATTTACGCGATTGGCGAATGTGCTTCTTGGAATCAAACTTTCTTCGGGCTGGTCGCTCCTGGTTACAAAATGGCAACGGTTGCGGTTGATCATCTTGTGGGTAATGAGAGCCAATTTAGTGGTGCAGACATGAGCGCCAAGCTCAAACTGCTGGGTGTGAAGGTGGGATCGATTGGTGATGCCAATGGACGAACTCCGGGTTGTAAAAGCTACGTCTATCAAAATGAAGAAGATGAAGTTTATAAGCGCATTATCGTTTCTGAAGATGGTAAAAAACTGCTTGGTGCAGTTTTAGTCGGCGACACGTCAGATTACGGCGATTTACTGCAACTCAAACTCAATGATATTGAGCTGCCCAAACACCCAGACACCTTGATTCTACCCGCGCATGCTGGCGCTGAAAAACCGGCATTAGGCGCGGATGCACTACCTGATACTGCGGTGATCTGCTCTTGTTTTGATGTGACTAAAGCGAAAATTGCCCAAGCCGTGGCCGATGGTCATCATACGCTCGGCGCGATTAAAGCGGTGACAGGGGCAGGAACCGGTTGTGGTGGTTGCGTGCCTTTAGTGACGTCGGTTCTGAATGCTGAATTGGCTAAATCGGGTGTGGAAGTCAAAAACGACATTTGTGAGCACTTTGCGTATTCACGCCAAGAGCTGTTCCATTTGATCCGCATTAACGGTATCAAACGTTTTGATGAGATGTTGGCAAAACATGGACGCGGTTATGGGTGCGAAGTCTGTAAGCCAACAATTGGTTCAATTCTGGCCTCGTGTTGGGGGGATCATGTGCTCTCGCCATCGCTGGTCAGTTTGCAAGACACCAATGATAACTTCTTGGGCAACATGCAAAAAGACGGTACTTATTCGGTGATCCCACGCATGGCGGGTGGTGAAGTCACACCACAAGCGCTTGCGGTGCTGGCGAATGTCGCTCAAGAATACAAACTTTACACCAAAGTGACGGGCGCGCAGCGCATTGGTCTGTTTGGTGCTCAAAAAGACGATTTACCAGAGATTTGGCGCAAACTGATTGATGCTGGATACGAGACAGGTCAAGCGTATGCGAAAGCTCTGCGCATGGCAAAAACGTGTGTCGGTAGTGCGTGGTGTCGTTTTGGTGTGCAAGATAGCGTCGGTTTGGGTGTGCTGATTGAAAACCGCTATAAAGGTATCCGTACACCACACAAGATGAAGTTTGGTGTCTCAGGCTGTACCCGCGAATGTGCCGAAGCGCAAGGGAAAGATTTAGGCTTGATTGCGACCGATGCGGGTTGGAATATGTATGTCTGCGGTAATGGTGGTATGAAGCCTCGACATGCCGATCTGCTGGCCTCTGATTTAGATGAAGCAACACTACTGAAATACATCGACCGTTTCATGATGTTCTACATTCGCACAGCCGATAAATTACAACGCACCTCAGTGTGGCTAGACAACCTAGAAGGTGGCGTTGATTACCTGCGTGAAGTGATTGTAGACGATAAGTTGGGCATTAACGATCAACTCGAAGCGGATGTGGCGAAGCTTATTGCTGATTATCGCTGTGAATGGACAGAAACGCTTAATCATCCTGAGCAATTAACTCGTTTTACTCACTTCATTAATTCTGATTTACGCGATGAGAACGTCGTGTTCGTCAGCGCTCGTGAGCAGCACCGTCCTGCGACTTATAGCGAAAAACACCCAGAAGCGAAAGGCGATATATTCCACATTGCGCTTGCTGATTCAGCAATCTCTACCCCTGTTTTGGAGAAATAACTATGGCCAATAACACAGTATTTCAAGCCATCTGTGACATTAATGACATTGTTCCCGGAACGGGTGTGTGTGCACTGGTGAATGGTGAGCAAGTGGCTATCTTCCGTCCGACTGAGGCGCAAGAAGTGATGGCGATAAGCAATATGGATCCCTTTGCTCGAGCCAATGTGTTGTCACGCGGTTTTATTTGCCAACATCAAGAGCAGTTCTGGGTAGTAAGCCCGCTTAAAAAGCAGCGTTTTAATCTCATAACAGGCCAATGTATGGAAGATGAACGCTTTAGCGTGAAAGCTTATGCCGCGCGAGTCACCGACGGCGTGGTCGAAGTCGCGGCTTAACAGCCGCTTTTGAGACGATGAGATTCAATAGCAAAAAGGTTCCTTGTTCATCGAGTTCTCTTGGTGAAGCATCGATGGCTGGGAGCCTTTATCTATTCAATTTCCCTTTTTAATTTTAACTTTGGTGACAATAAGGACCATTATGTCTTATGTAAAACCTGCCGATTTTGTGCAAACAATGATTGACGCTGGCGAAAGCAAAATCTTCATGTCAACGCGCGATACCCTGATTCGCGGCATTATGGCGGGGGCGATTCTTGCTATCGCCGTCGCTGTGGCCATTACTGCGGCTGTGCAAACCGGAGTGCCTATTGTTGGCGCTCTGGTCTTCCCTGTGGGATTTTGTATTTTGAACCTAATGGGTTTTGATTTATTAACGGGTGTTTTTGCTTTAGCACCTTTAGCTTTGTTTGAAAAACGCGCCGGAGTAACCAAAGCGGGCGTTCTACGGAATTGGGGCTTGGTTGGGCTAGGTAACTTAATCGGTGCCGTTGCCGTCGCCTTTTTAGTGGCGCTAACCTTCACCATGAATTTCAGTATCGAGCCGAGCGCGGTTGGGCAAGCGTTTATCAAAGCGTCTACTGCTCGCACTCTTGGCTTTGCCGAACACGGTATTAATGGCTGGATCACCGTGTTTGTGAAAGGCATCTTGTGTAACTGGATGGTGTGTCTAGGTGTTGTCGGTGCTATGACATCAACTACTGTGAGCGGCAAAGTGGTTGCAATGTGGTTACCTATTTTTATCTTCTTCGGTTTGGTTTTTGAACACGCCGTAGTGAACATGTATCTGTTCCCACTTGGTATGATGCTCGGGGCTGAATTTACCATTGGTGATTGGTTGGTGTGGAACCAAATTCCGGCCACATTGGGTAACTTAGTGGGCGGCTTGTTATTTACCGGGTTAAGCCTTTACATGACTCACGGTAAAACCTTGCCACAACGCAACCTTGGCTAACCATTGTTAAGTGAGGTTTAACCTCGCTTAATGACGATATCCTTTTGTCGATAAGGTAGAGAGTAATCATGGTAAGCAGTGTAACGAGTCGCGGTTTTGTCTCTTTAGTCGGCGCAGGGCCAGGCGATCCCGATCTACTGACGGTTAAGGGGCTACGCGTGATCAGCCAAGCGCAAGTGGTGGTGTATGATCGTTTAGTTTCGCAAGCGATTTTAGATCTGGCGCCAAGCAGCGCGGAGATGATCTACGTTGGCAAACAGTTGGATTTTCATTGTGTGCCGCAAGATCAGATCAACCAAATTCTGGTCGATAAAGCCAAAGAAGGTAAAAAAGTTGTCCGTTTGAAAGGCGGTGATTCCTTTATTTTTGGCCGAGGTGGTGAAGAGCTCGAAACGCTGGCTGAACATCATATCGCTTATGAAGTGGTTCCGGGGATCACGGCAGCAGCAGGCTGCACGGCTTACGCGGGGATTCCGCTGACGCACCGTGATCACGCGCAAAGTGTGCAGTTCATTACGGGTCACTTACAAAAAGAAGGTAAAGCGATCAATTGGCAAAAAGAAGGTAAAGCGATCAATTGGCGATGTTTAGCGCAAGATAATCAAACCTTGGTTTTTTATATGGGGTTAAAGCAGTGCCCGAATATCACACGAAACTTGTTGGATGCTGGCCTGAGCGCAGAAACGCCTTGCGCGATTATCGAACGCGGCACTACAGATAAACAGAGAGTATTGACGGGCTCGCTTGACGATTTACCCCTTTTAGCGCAACAAGCACAAAGCCCAGCCTTGATTGTGGTCGGCAGTGTGACTCGCTTGCACGACAAATTGAAGTGGTTTGGCGTATACTAAGCGCAATTTGCAAAGCAGCGGCGAACAAGCCGCTGTTTTTGTTTCTATTTGAGAAGAGAGCTCATGGAAAAAGTTGCCATTCTTGTCGACGTTCAAAACGTCTATTACACCTGTAAAGAGAAGTACCGCCAGCATTTTGATTACAACCAATTTTGGTATGTAGCCACTCAAGGGCGAGAGGTGATCAAAGCCAATGCTTATGCGATTGCTAGCCAAGATCCTAAGCAGCGCCAGTTCCACCATATTTTGCGCGGTATTGGTTTTGAGGTTCAGCTTAAGCCCTTCATTCAGCGTCGTGATGGCAGTGCAAAAGGGGATTGGGATGTCGGTATTACTCTCGATGCGATTGAGCTGGCAGAGCAAGCGGATGTGATTGTTCTGGTATCAGGAGATGGTGATTTCGAGCTATTGGTCGAACGGATTAAACAGCGTTTTAACAAAAAAGTAGAAGTGTACGGAGTACCAAGGCTGACGGCTCAAAGCCTTATTGATGTCGCCAGCCAGTTTGTTCCAATCGAGCAAGACTTACTGTTGTAGCTCACCTTCAGCAGGCACAATCTCACTATGTTGGGTATCTACCGTGCTGGTTGAAGCGGCTTGCTCTGCGTCTAATTTTTCACGTTCAGCTTTTGAAATATAACGAGGCTTATTGCTGCCGTGCAGCTTGGCATGCTTCTTTTTAAGATGCTTTTGCAGTGTTTGGTTAATTTTCTTTTTGCGGTTCATAGTCGTCTGCTCTTTGACACAAAGTCTTGGGTACATGAGGAACAAGGTGGCGCAGGATACTTGTTTTTATCTGCGATCTCAATGGGAGTTATTGGCAATGGAAAAAATGCATAGCGATCTTTTAACGGGAGAGCAGCTCAGTGAGTTTCGCACCGTAGAGGCGATGGTGAACATTTATTGTCAGCGCCATCATCGCTGTCAATCTGGCCTCTGTACGTGTTGCAAAACCTTGTTGGAATATGCGCAAGTACGTTTAGATCGCTGTCCTTATGGCCAACATAAACCCACCTGTAACCGTTGCCCAATTCATTGCTATAAGCCTGAGCCGAAAGAACAAATGAGATTGGTGATGCGTTACGCAGGGCCAAGAATGTTGCTCTCTCACCCTATATTGGCGATCCGCCATCTACTGCATGAAAAACGTGCACTACCAGAAAAACCAAAAGCGCATGCATCAAATCGCCATCAACGATTGAACCGTGCGCCTTGCGATAAAATATGATCGGCTTTGCTGCGACTTATTTCCCCGCCACCCACTGGCGTTTGGTTTTTAGGCTTGAAGCCAACATATAAATACAAGTCGCCAGTAAAGCAATGAAGAGATAACCCATTAAGCCTTGCGATCTTTGCATAAACCAATCAGCGATCACGGGGCCAACCACAGAGCCGATACTGTAGCTAAACAACATAACTTGTGTCGCTGAGACAATGTAATTGGCATCGAGCTTATCACAACCTAAGTTGATGGCGATTGGGTAAAGGGCAAACGTCGCCATGCCTAAAAAAAACAAGCTGGCAGCTAATATCATCATCGTTGAATCGAACAAGGTTATGGTAATCGCCGCAGAGCCAATCAAGCAAAACAGTGCCATTAATAGTGTTCGGCCCAAAAACTTTGATAGCCAAGGCACCATAGGTTGCACCGCCATGCCACCCAAAACTACAAGCGCCATTAAGCTGCCAATATCGGTATGGCTGATACCGCGTTGTTCCAATTCAACAGGCATTAGACCGTAGATAGCCCCCAAAGTGAGCCCTGAAACTCCGCAACCGAGCAAGGCGGCATGGTTTAGTTTGAGTACCTGTTTCAGTGATAGGCTGACGGCATGCTGAGTTGACGGTTGGTCAGATTCGCCATAAATCAGCACCACACTGGCGATTAATAGCAAGGTAATGATGGCAATGAAAGGCACGCCGCCTGATACGCCTAAATAACCAATCCCTAATTGGCCCAATGCCGTGCCGCCGTAAAGCGCCGCCATATAAATACCAAGGCGTTTTGCTCGGCCTTTTTCATCACCATGCAATAGCCAAGACTCGACGACTACAAAGACACCAGCCACCGCAATACCAGCAACAAAACGTGCCACTAACCAAGCACTGGCATAGTGCAGAGCAGGTAAGGCAAAAATGGTTAACATGAGTAGCGCTAAGCACCATACAAAAGCGTTTCGGTGGCCAACGCGGTTGACAACAGGTTCAACGACTAATGCGCCGATCAATAAGCCAGCGTAAAAGGCACTGGCAAGCCAGCTTGCCAATGAGCTCTCAAGCCCGTAGTGCGGCAACATCAATGGGATCAGGCTCATTAAATAGCCTGAGGCAATCGCATAAAGCGATAGCGCAATGACCGGAACGGAAATGCGAGGTGAAGACGCGTTCACAGTAATGTTGTCCATTGACTTTGCCTCAAAACCAGAATTGATGGGATATTTTGCGGCGAATATGGAGCTGATATTGAGAAAGGTAAAACGAAAAATTATGTTCTTAACGATTAATTTTATTAATCGAAAATAAAGCAAGAGAAATGAGCAGTAAAGTTGGCATAAATCGATAAAAAATGCCAACTTTATTATTGGTTATAATGATGGATTATTTCAATATGGCTTGGTTTAACCATTGATCAAATTGACTTTTTGGTAAAGCGCCATTGATCATATCGACTCGTTGACCATTTTTAAACACCATAATGGTTGGAATGCTGCGAATTTGAAATTTTGTGGCGAGGCTTTGTTCACTTTCAGTATCAATTTTTATAAAGCGAATGTTTCCTTTTCGTTCCGTCGCAGCATCACTGAATACAGGAGCAAAACCCACACACGGATTACACCAAGATGCCCAGAAATCGACGACAACGGGTTGGCGACTATTAAGCAGTGCTTCGAAATTGGCTTCCGTTCCTTCAATGGGCGCTCCATCAAATAGGGGAGCTTGGCATTTACCGCAATTCGGGCTTTCTGTTACTCGTTCTATCGGAACTCGGTTCATTGCGTGACACGAAGGGCAACGAGTATTGAATGTTGACATGGTTTCCTCTCTTTATTTTTGTGTTTTGCTCCAGTCGCATTTAACGCACTAGACTTAACGTCGGAGCAAAAGCGCGTATACTGACTGACATCAAAAGGACCTTTTGAGTCTCATTTCTCTTTCATACGATGAGTTTTTAATTTTAGGTCTTTGGATTGCATTAGAAAATACAACAAAAACAGGTTAACAATGACAAAATTCTATGCCGAAATTACAGGTTGGGGTAAATGCCTACCACCTGCAACGCTCTCAAACCATGATCTTAGCACCTTTATTGAAACTTCCGATGAGTGGATTAAAACTCGCACCGGGATTGAACAGCGCCGCATTAGCCATGTGAATACCTCGGATTTAGCTACGGTGGCTGCCCAACACGCCATCGCTTGTGCTGGGATTGATGCAACTGAGATTGATCTCATCATCATCGCAACCTGTTCGCCAGATTCTCTTATCCCAAATATTGCCTCGAAAGTGCAGCAGAACCTTGGGATTAAAAATGCAGCCGCTTTTGACTTAAATGCAGCCTGTACCGGTTTTGTTTATGGATTAGAAACTGCGACGCGTTTAATGCAAGCAAGCCATTACCGCCATGCGTTAGTGGTGGGTGCTGAGCGTCTCTCTTTTTACATTGATTGGACCAAACGTGATACCGCCGTGTTGTTTGGTGACGGTGCTGGCGCTGTTGTCTTGAGTAAAAGCGATAAAGTAGTGGGTTTGCAAGATGCACAAATCGGCTGTGATGCAGAAGGGCGTGATATTTTGGCGGTGCCTAAATTTGGCTCATCGATGGATCGTTTTGTCGCTGACAATGGGTATTGGGATTTTGATTTTGTTGGGAAAGAGATTTTTAAACGTGCGGTTCGAGGCATGGGCGCAGCGGCGCAAACTGTGTTGGCGCGCTCTGGTCTTTCAACCGAGCAAGTTGATGTGGTGATCCCGCATCAAGCGAATATTCGCATCATTCAAACCTTGTGTGACTTATCAGGTATTAGCCAAGATAAAGCATTCGTTAACATTCAACACTATGGTAATACGTCTGCCGCGACCGTACCTATTGCATTGTGTGAAGCGGTAGAACAAGGGAAAATCAAACCGAATGATAACCTGCTGGTGGCTGCTTTCGGGGCGGGCTTAACTTGGGGGGCTGGGCACATCAAATGGGGCGAGCGTGTTACCGCGATTAGCCGTAGCCAAGCGCAGTTACCAGAGTGTCAGTCCAGTGCGTTAGAATTATTGGCCAATGCAATTGAGCACTGCCAGCAGCGCCCGCTATCTAAATAACGTTTAGAAAACGAATGTTCACACAGTACAAGCAGTATGAAAACAGGCCACAATGTGGCCTGTTTTACTCTCAATGCTAGGTGTGTAAACTAGGCAATCGCCATGGCGAGCAGGCTAATTGGATGAATGGTTTCTAACGCGGTATTTTCTTCAATTTGCCATTTACAGGTTTCACAATCGGTAATCGCATAGTCAGCTTGCGATGTTTTGATTGCATCAAACAGGTGCGCGCCAATTTTCATTGAAACGTCATAGTTCTCTTCTTTAAAACCGTAGGTTCCCGCTAAGCCGCAGCATTCGCTGTCTAAGACCACTAACTCCAATCCTGGGATCATTTTTAATAATTCAATGGTAAAAATGACATTACCGCTGCGTTCAAGGTGGCAAGGGGTGTGGTAAACCACTTTCAAGTTAACGGGTTTCATTTTAGGCGCATTACCGCTCATGAACTCTTTGAGTAGAAAGCGCGTGACGTACTCGATTTGTTTGACCACCTTACTATTATCAACCCCTAAAACATGAGGATATTCTTGTTGTAAGGTAAACGAACATGTTGATGAGGTGGAGAGGAGCGTCGTTTGACGATCAACTACCGCGGCTTCGATATTTTTCACATTCAATAGCGCATTTTTACGTGCTTTATCGTGAAAACCATTGGCAATCAGCGGTACACCACAGCATTTCTCGTTATCCAGTAACCGTACGCCGATATTCATCGCATTCATCACAGAGACAAAATCTTTACCTAACTGCGGGTGGTTATAGTTAACGTAGCAGCCGTGGAAATAGGTCACTTGTCGGTTATACAGGGGTTGGCGTGTGCAGTTCTGCTTAAACCAACGACGAAACGTGCCGTGTGAGTATTTGGGAAGTGATTTATGATCGTGCACACCAATGGTCTTGTGCATCAGTTTTTTTACCATCGGCATAGCCGTAGCAGCGTTCACTATCGGTGCAAATGGTGTGGCGATCGTGCCAAAAAGATCGGTGTGGCTCAGCACGTAATCACGCACCAGCTTTGGACTCAGCGTTTTTTTACCATGTTTGCCACGTGCCACAGCAATGATATCGCCAATTTTCACTCCGGAAGGACAGGCGGTTTCACACCGTTTGCAGTTGGTGCAGAGCTTGAGTAGGTCGTCATAATACTCTGCGCTTTTAATCCTCAAGCGTTCGCCATCCGGTCCGCACTGTTTTGGCCCCGGATAGAGTGGGTTTGCTTTAGCAACCGGGCAATAAACGGTACAAACAGTGCATTTGATGCATTGATCAAAAGAGGTATTTTTGGGTGCGGATTCAACAAAAGAGGTGCTCATGCTAATACCTCATGAATGGCTGGTCGAGATTGAGTTTGAGCCATAATTTGAGAGGTAGCGTGGTAAGCGCTGGCAATAGCAACGCCTCCACCGCTGCCTTCAAAGACAGGATCATAACCCGCGAGCATCGAACCACAGCAGTATAAATTGGTAATGATATTACCTTGATGAGTTGGGTTCAGTGACGTGTTGGTCAGCACACCAAAGGTCATGAAAGGGTGAGAGTTTGCTGAGAAAAAGGCATGATTTCGCCATAGAGCGCGATCATGACAGCTCTCCGTCTCTAATTGGAACACGGGTTCGCTAATACCGTGATGAGAAGCCTGTAAACCTTGGCTGAAATAGCTCCCTGTAGCCATCACGAAATGGTCAGCTTGAATCGGCATATCATTGAGATTTTGAGTATGAATGGCGGTCAAACGGTTACCATCAAATTCACCACTGATGACTTTATCGCCTTTTAAATGAGTACCACCCATAGTTAAAAAAGCTCGGCTGAGTGTCTCTTCAATGCGGATGCCCATTAATGATGGCGGCATGGTCGGGACTTCATGCAACTGCAAGTTGGTTTCCAATTTGAGTTTGTTCAGTAAGGTTAACCCATCACCATTGCCCATAATGGCAGGTAGGATCACTAGATCTTGCACAGTGGCATGACGGATCAGTTGATCACAAAAACTGCGCCATGCATGTGGTTGTTTGAGCAAACGAGCAATATCGATGGATCGCAGTTCGTTGGGATTATGGCGAAGTGCTTCGAAACCCGGAATCGTGATATTGATGATCTCACTTGGGATAGCCGAAAATGCAGGTAGAGCGCGTAAGTTATCTTGCAGCATATGTGGTTGAAAATCTCGATAACCATCGATGGCGAGCAGCACAATACGCTTGAAATCAGCATTCGTTTTATGTTGATAAACATAAGGTTGTGATAACCAAGTGGCTTTCAATGTCCCCATCGGAGTAATGCGATAGTGGTTACTGTTGTCCGCTTGGTGTGTCAGCGGCATGCCGCGCTGCTGCAGCGTTTTTTGAAACCACATTAACCCTTGCGAAATAGTGTCAGCGCCAATTTTACTGTAAGGGTGATTCGGGGCTTGTTGACGTAATGCTTCAATGGCGAGCAAAGGGGATTCAACCGCTTCGCCGCTAGGCAGTTTACCCAGAACATCGATGGAACCGGATGAAAAATGCAGAGCACTTTGGCCTTGACTGATCAGTGCAGTTTTTAGACCCGCTTGTAAGCAGCGAAGACCTGCACTGTAACCTGCAATTCCACCACCGATAATTGTGACGTCGTATTTCATCATAACGTCTCCTCACTTTCATTTTGCTTGTGTTGCGTTGGAATGTCATTGGCTCCGAACAAGCCTTCGTAAATCCAGTAACTGAATTCAGCCTCGCGCAGTGCATCTCCCCAGAAAATCGGTTTAATGCCTTTCCAGCGCTCTTCTAAAAACTCAACCAACAGTTGGCTCGATTGGTTTCCCGAAACGTGACCATATTCTTGAAATAAGCTGGCGGCGCGATAGCTGCAAAGCTCTCCTTGGCACGGCCCCATACCTAAACGAGTGCGGCGACGTAAATCGACCAAGTTATTTACATCGAGTTGTTTAATTGCGTATTCAATTTCGCCCGCGGTCACCATTTCACATTCACAAATAACCGCTTGGCTCTTCGCATCATCAGATAAGAAGTTTTGTGCGCGTTCGCCATGGCGATAAATAGCCGATTCATAGACGGGTTTGGCAATGCTGGCGGTTTTTTTGACCTGTTTTGGGGTTTCGTTGGAGCCGGGTAGGGCGCGAGTATGAGTTTCGCAAGGGGTATTATTGCCCAGTTTTTTAGCGACTAAATCGGTCGCCCATTCTGCCATTAGGCGGTAAGTCATTAATTTACCGCCTGTAATAGTGGTGAGGCCTTTCAATCCATCGCGTTGTTCGTGGTCAAGTAATACGATGCCGCGACTGATGTTTCGGCCGCTGCCATCATCATTAATAGAGACCAATGGACGCACACCCGCATAAGCGCGTAATACACGAGTATTCGCCATGATGGGGGCCAGTTTCGCGCCTTCGGCCAGTAGTATATCGACCTCTTTTTCAGTCACGTGCAGGTTGTCAATTTGGTCATAGTCAATGTGTTCAGAGGTAGTACCGATCAGTGAAATGGTATCACCAGGGACAAGAATATCGGCATCAGAAGGCTTGCGACAGCGGTTGATCACAAGGTTGTTGATACGATAATCAAGGATCAACAATGAGCCTTTTGCGGGGAACATTTTGATGTTGAGATCGGCGTATTCACAGATGTTTTGTCCCCATATTCCAGCTGCGTTAATCACTTCTTTGGCGAAAATCTCATATTGTTGATGAGTGTTGAGCTGTAAACAGCGTACGCCTAATACTGTGTCACCTTGGCGGATCAGCGACGTTACAATGGTTTTGTTCATGATCCGCGCACCATGCTCTTTGGCGTCTAGTACATTGGAAGCACATAAACGAAAAGGATCGAGTGTGCCATCGGGTACTTTGATCGCGCCGACAAGGTTTGGGTTAACGTGAGGCTCTAAACGCAGTGCTTCTTTGGCAGAAAGCGGCTCGGTTGTAATCCCAGCTTGAGCGCACGCGTCGATAAACGTGCTTTGAAAAGCAAGATCGTCTTCAGGCAGAGTAATGAACAGGCCGTCGGTTTTCTCTACACAATGCCTAGCGATATTTTTTAAAATTTGATTCTCTTGGATGCACTCTTTGGCCGATTCAGGATCCGTGACCGCATAACGCGCCCCTGAGTGTAATAAACCGTGATTTCGCCCGGTGGTACCAGAAGCAATATCATCCTTTTCTAGCAAAATACACGCAATGCCGCGCAGTGCGCAGTCGCGCATGATCCCAGTACCGGTTGCTCCGCCACCAATGATAACAACATCGGTTTCAAATCGTGTGGTTGTGGTCATGGTGAAACCTTATTCGATGAAAAACTTATATTTAGTGTGGCATTTTCAATAGAAAATGTTCGATATATTGCTCACAAAAGCGCGAATGAGCGAAATTGTGTTTCATTTTGGCGGTAATTTCATCTTTGTATGTTATTTCATATCAAAATGATGAACGGTTTAACAATTTAGGTTGGGTTAATTTAACAACTGGAATGGATTTTAGAGAACAAATGCGCTTACGAGCTGATCCGATGACTTCATCATCATGCCTCTCTTAGCAGTATGAAATCATATCTCTATCCGTTATTGCACTTGATTATGTCGTTGTTTATAGAGACACCCTTAGTTTCCTATCATTTGTTAAGCTCTGCGTTAATGAGCAGAAGATCAAAATAATGAGTTAATTAACAAAAAACGATATTGCAAGTAACAAAATTGTGTTCGAACGCTCATAAATGCTGTTTTTTAATTTTCGTGGGAAGAAAAATGTGCAAAATTTGCCACACACAAACATTGTGTACACAAAAAATAAACAAGGACACTTACTATGACTCGAACAAAACAACATACTCTTCTCGGAGAGTGTATCGCGGAGTTTATCGGCACCGGATTGCTGATTTTTTTCGGTGTAGGCTGTGTTGCTGCCTTAGTTCTTACTGGCGCACAATTTGGTCAGTGGGAAATCAGCATCATGTGGGGCTTAGGTGTGGCAATTGCCATCTATTGCACTGCGGGTGTTTCTGGAGCTCACATTAATCCGGCGGTGACCATTGCACTGGCCGCCTTCCACGGCTTCAACAAAGCAAAAGTACTTCCCTATATTGCGGCGCAAATGCTCGGTGCATTCTGCTCTGCTGCTCTGGTTTACGGCTTGTACAGCAACCTTTTTACTGATTATGAAATCGCACACAATTTTGTACGCAGCAGTCAAGAAGCGTTAGCCACAGCGGGTATTTTTTCTACCTACCCTAATGCTTCATTATCATTTGTTGGTGCATTGGCGGTCGAATTTGTCATCACAGCAGTACTAATGTTCGCTATTTTGGCACTAGGTGATGAAAATAACGGCGCACATCGCAATGCAATGAACCCATTGCTGATTGGTATTCTGATTGCGGTTATCGGTGGTTCACTTGGCCCATTAACTGGCTTTGCAATGAACCCTGCGCGTGATTTTGGCCCTAAATTGTTTGCCTACTTGGCTGGCTGGGACTACGCACTAACAGGTGCAAAAGATATCCCATACTTCATCGTACCTATCATTGCTCCTATTGCTGGTGCCTGTTTTGGGGCATGGGCTTACCCTAAATTTATTGGCGCGTACTTATCCACTGTCGGCGTAGGCTGCACCATTCCAAACCAGTGTGATGACGTAGAAGAAAGTGAGCAAGCTCACGTCTAAAATAACGACAACACTTCATAAAACGATTAACGTGAAAGATAAGGAAAAGACCATGACTGAGCAGAAATATATTGTTGCCCTTGACCAAGGAACAACAAGCTCACGTGCTGTAGTGTTAGATCATGATGCTAACATTGTCAGTGTTTCTCAGCGTGAATTTACCCAGATCTACCCTCAAGCTGGCTGGGTTGAACATGATCCACTGGAAATTTATGCGACGCAAAGTTCGACGCTAGTAGAAGCACTTGGCAAAGCAGGTATTCGCAGTGATGAAATTGCGGCGATTGGTATTACCAACCAACGTGAAACTACGGTGGTGTGGAACAAAGAAACGGGTAAACCAGTCTACAACGCGATTGTATGGCAATGTCGACGTACCGCATCCATTTGTGAAGAATTGAAAGCACGCCCAGGGCTAGAAGAGTACATTCGCGAGAATACAGGCCTAGTGCTTGACCCTTACTTCTCTGGCACCAAAATCAAATGGATTTTGGATAATGTCGAAGGGGCTCGTGAAGACGCCGAGGCTGGAAAACTACTGTTTGGTACAATTGACTCGTGGCTCGTTTGGAACATGACACAAGGCCGTGTTCACGTTACGGATTATACCAATGCATCTCGCACTATGCTTTTCAATATCAACAACTTGCATTGGGATGAGAAAATCCTAAAAGAGTTTGATATTCCTTTGTCTATGATGCCTGAAGTGAAGAAATCTTCCGAAGTTTATGGCCAAACCAACATTGGTGGTAAAGGCGGGACACGTATTCCTATTGCTGGAATTGCGGGTGACCAACAAGCTGCGCTTTATGGGCAGATGTGTGTTGAGGCGGGCCAAGCAAAAAATACTTACGGCACTGGCTGTTTCTTATTGATGAACACAGGTAAAGAGAAAGTCACCTCACATAATGGCTTGCTAACAACTCTAGCTTGTGGCCCTGCTGGTGAACCTCACTACGCGCTTGAAGGTGCAGTCTTTATGGGCGGTGCATCGATTCAATGGTTGCGTGATGAATTGAAACTGATTTCAGATGCGCATGACTCAGAATATTTTGCTACGAAAGTTGATACGGCCAACGGCGTTTATGTTGTGCCAGCGTTTACTGGTTTAGGCGCGCCGTATTGGGATGCTTATGCCCGTGGTACGATTGTTGGTTTAACGCGTGGCGTGAATTCGAACCATATTATTCGTGCGACCTTGGAAAGTGTCGCTTACCAAACACGTGATGTACTTGATGCAATGCAAGCTGATTCTGGCATCAAACTGTCAGCATTACGCGTAGACGGTGGCGCGGTAGCCAATAATTTCTTAATGCAATTCCAATCAGATGTGCTTGATACCGAAGTACACCGTCCTAAAGTGACGGAAGTGACCGCGCTAGGAGCAGCCTATTTAGCTGGTCTTGCGGTTGGCTTTTGGGGAAGCTTGGATGAGCTTGCTGATAAAGCCGTGATCGATAAAACATTCGTTCCTCATCAAGATGAAGAGAAGCGCGATCGTCGCTATAAAGGTTGGAAACGTGCGGTGAAATGTGCTCAAGCTTGGGCAACTATGCACGATGACGAAGAGTAATACTTAGCCTTATGGCCTCTATGTATCCCCCTGCTAGAGGCTTTTTGCTTGGCTATTTATGTTTTTGCTCTCTGATTTATCGATAAAAAATGCTCTGTCATCGTGGCAGAGCATTTTTTTACACGTCAATTTTTATTATTTTGGGTTTATCATGCAGCGCTTTTGGCGTCAGCCGTTTTTTTTTCTCGTTGCATCTTTGCTAAAAAGTAGATATTTACGCAGGCGATAAAACCGTTGGTGAGCACTACAGGCCATGAATCAATCATTAGTCCGTAAGCGGTAAACAGTGCACAACCAACAAAATTAAGAATACGCAGTTTAACGATATCTTTCATTGTCAGCGAGATTGCCACCATGATCGAAGCTGCATAGCCCAAAATTTCAACCACATTCATTTCCATAATTTGACCCTCTTAATATATGCCGAACGATGTCGGTACCAATCTTCTCGCCGTGAGATAAGTGAGGAAGCTCCGTGCCTCGAATGGTCATAATTGATTTACTGTGTATAAATATAACAATAGCTAATATGTGATAAAAGACTCAAAACTAGGTTCGGTGAAGGTTAGCGATTACGCAAACGTTTAATGTCTATCACATAAAATTTATCGCACTTTTTGTTGATAGAAATATTGATTTGTTTTGTGAATGTTTTGGCTATAAAAAAACCCGTCTTAAGACGGGTTTCGAAGATGGTCGGCATCAATTTTACTTTTTGCCTTGAGTCATTTGTTTATCTTTATCGGTCAGCTCGCGAATACGACGGCTAATATCACGGCGCTCTTTTGAAATTTCTGCGCTTTTGATGATGTGATCATCGACGCGATCTTCGTAATCGGCTTTCATGTTATTGATGATCGCCATGACTTCTTCGTGGGTCATATCCGGTTTCATGTAATCGAGTAAGTTTTCAAGCAATTCAACTCTTTTACGGTTATCACGAACTTTTTTCTCGTTATCTAGCAGTTCACGTTTCAGTTTATTTTTACGGCGAGCTTGGTTAACAATTTCAAATACGATACTCATAGGTTCCTTTTCCCAACTTGAATGTCAATGCCATTGATTAAATCATATCGAGCTGATTCATAACAGCCTTTAGATCAATCCTGACTCACTCTTGATTAAGAAATAATCACTCTAGTCATGAGTGATTGTATTGGTACGGATAGGCGCTATATCATGTACCTTTCAAATCGCTATCTTATGGTATTTAGAGATGCAACTTTCAGAAATTTTAGTACCTAAAAGAAAGGATGTACCTGCAAACGCTGAACTGCATCACAGTGTTAAATTGCGTGAAGCTTATATTAGCGAACGTGAGAAGCTGGAGATGACCGAGTTAGAGTTAAACCGTGCAAAGATTGTGATGATTGATAGCAATGGGAAAATCATCCGAATTTCACTGTTGTTAGAACACTAATGCAACATCGATTGTGGCCTCGATTAGGAAACTCCGCTTAGAAAAAAGGAAATTATAATGAACATTGAGCTCTCTCCCCTAGAAGCACGAATTATTGGCTGCTTAATTGAAAAAGAAGTGACCACGCCTGATTACTACCCATTAACGCTCAACAGCTTGACCACCGCATGTAACCAAAAAAGTAACCGTGAGCCAGTGCTGTCATTAACCGAAGCTGAGGTTCAAGATGCCGCTGAGGGCTTGATCGCTCGTCACCTGATGAGTGATGAAAGTGGTTTTAATAGCCGAGTGAGCAAATATCAGCACCGTTTCTGCAACACCGAATTTGGCGATTTAAAGCTGTCAAATCAAGAGCTTGGTTTGGTGTGCTGCATGCTGCTGCGTGGGCCACAAACGCCGGGAGAGTTGCGTACTCGCACTAACCGATTATGCAGTTTTACCGATGTAAAAGAAGTCGAAACTATTCTAGACGGTTTAGCCAACCGTGAATCAGGCCTGCTGGTGGTGAAGCTGCCGCGTGAACCGGGTAAGCGAGAGTCGCGTTATCAACATCTCTTTTCTGGAGAGGTTGACGTTGAAAGTTTAGAGCAAACCTTTGCTCATGCTCCGGAAGGTGGGGCGACTGCTCGTATTGATCAGCTTGAACAGGAGGTTCACGCATTAAAAAATGAAGTCGCCGAGTTACGCGCTTTGGTGGAAAGCTTACTGTAAGTGAATAAGGTTTCCCACAAAGATAGCCCGGACTGGTGGGTTTATTTGGTTCGAACCCGCCATCAAGCACTGTATTGCGGTATTACAACGGATGTTGAACGACGCTTTGTACAACACCAAACAGGGAAGGGTGCAAAAGCGTTACGAGGTAAAGGGCCGTTATTATTGGTTTGGTCTCAACGTGTAGAAGGCGGTAAAAGCCTCGCTTTAAAAACTGAGCTAGCGATTAAAAAACTGACCAAATTGCAAAAAGAACAGTTGGTGGCAGGGCAAGAGAATGTTCATTTCTCTGTTAGTGGCATGGATGATTTTGGTGACGATTAGGTTTGGTCAGCGGCATTATTCGCCAATTTCATGTGCAATGTAAAAAATTGTATTAACCTTGTTTAGGGAATAATAACAACAAGGTTGGTTGCAATATGAACAGTTACAACAAATGGTCAGTGGTCTCGTTGCTCTTGTTGGCTTGTGCTTCTGCGCAAGCGGCGAACACGATAGCTGACGCACGTGGTAATGGAATGGGGAATACTGGCGTAACAACGGCCGATTATCTGCTAGCCCCATTCTATAATCCTGCTTTGGTGGCCGTGTATCGGAATAATGGCACGTTTGGCGTGCTTTTCCCTGCGGTAGGTGCTGCGGCTAGAGATCCAGATAAAAGCCTAAAATCCATTGATGATTTGCAAGATAGCATCAAAGCGTTTGAAAATTCCGGTACACCCAGTCAAAGTGATATTGATAAACTCAATCAGTATTTAGACCAGCTTGCCGATGACAAACCTCTTGCAGCATCGGCGGGCATTGGTATGGCGATAACAATTCCTCTCGATCTAGTTTCACTTAATATTTTTGCGCGTGGGCACGCGGAGGTGATTGCGCGTTCTGATATTGCGGCAAATACGGGTAATAGTGGCGCCGATGTTGAGAATCGCTACAAAAGCTCCACCGTTGATCTGATTGCATTTGGTTACTCAGAATTTGGCCTAGCACTGGCCAAAATATACAACATTCGTGGCCAACAATTTTCATTTGGCATTACGCCAAAAATTCAACAATTAAGAACCTATAAGCAAAATGTTTCGGTAAAAGAATTCGATCTTGCTGATTATGACAAAAGCGAAACGAACGATAATGCCTTCAATCTTGATTTAGGGGCTGTGTGGTTAATTAACGATTTTCGAGTGGGTGTTGCGGTAAAGGATCTTTTTGCTCAAGAATTAAAAACCATTGATGGTTTAAGCTCGTATGATTTGGATACGCAAGTCACAATCTCGGGTGGATATGTCACTGAGTTTTTCACTGCTGCAATCGATTTAGATGCAACAAAGCAGAGTCGTTTCCAAGACCAAAAAGATGATACACAATACCTACGCTTTGGCTTAGGAGGTAATGCTTGGGGATGGGCACAGCTTCGTGCGGGTTATGAAATCGATTTAGAAGATACTTTGGACAACGCCGTGACGTTTGGCATTGGCATCAGCCCCGGAGATCTTGTCAGTTTCGATCTTGCAGGAAACTATGCTGGAGATAATCAATTTGGCATTTCTGGAAATTTAGCTTTCACCTTTTAAGTATAGGAAAGCATTCTGATGCTTTTGTTTAGTAAATGAGCGGTTATGAGTGCAAGTCAGCTTTTTTAGTGGTTTGCACTATCATTTATAAGGAACATACTTAATAATCAAGATGATATACGGGCTACTTGTTTGATCCTTCATTGGGTAGTCCGAGAATATGATGAGTGCGAAATCAGCCATTGTGTGTCATTAAATCCAGAAGTTAGTGTAATGAGAATGCCATGAGAAAAATCCTGCTCCTTTCATTTGTGTTCAGTGTCAGTTTGGCAGCCTCCACTCAGGCTGCAGCGCAAGTTTTAAATGGTTATTGGCGATATCAAGAGTTTTTAGATCTTCATCCTGCGCAACAGGCTCTTACCGACCAGATGATACAGGCAGTGCGTCAACCTCCCGCTGTACTCTCAATAGAGCAAGATAAACCTATTCATATTTCTGTTGTTTATCCAGGTCAACAAGTTTCCGATTATTGGGCGCGCAATATCAAAGCCTTTGAGATGCGTTTAGACGAACTTGGGATTAGATACCAAATTAACCAAGTCTTCACTCGTCCGAATGTCGATATTCGCCAACAAAGTTTATCGTTGATGGAAGCGATCAGAAACAAATCCGATTACTTGGTGTTTACGCTTGATACCATCCGCCACCGTAAATTTATCGAGCAGTTGTTAAGTTCAAATCAAACCAAAATTATTCTGCAAAATATCACTACGCCGGTAAAAAGTTGGGGAGATCGCCAGCCTTTTATGTACGTGGGGTTTGATCATGAAATTGGCACAATGAAACTGGTGGATTACTACAAAAAGTCGGCGCCAAAGAATAGTGCTTATTCCGTACTCTATTATTCTGAAGGCTATGTTAGCGATGCTCGCGGTGATAGTTTTATCCAAGAAATGAGTCGAGACAGCAAATATCACTTGGCCTCTTCGTTTTATACAAAAGCGACACGAGATAGTGCATTTGATGCAACTTTGCGTATTCTTAAACAAACACCAGATATTAATTTTATTTACGCATGCTCTACTGATGTTGCACTCGGTGCCATGGATGCGTTGCAGCAGCAAAATAGAGAAGATATTACGTTAAACGGCTGGGGCGGTGGTGAGGCTGAATTGGACGCGCTGCAAAATAGCACACTTGATGTGACTATCATGCGTGTCAATGATGATGCCGGTGTTGCTATGGCGGAAGCCATTAAGTGGGATCTTGAAGGAAAGCCGGTACCTACGGTTTACTCTGGTGATTTTGAGTTGGTAACCAAAGAGGTCTCTTCAGCGTATATTGAAAAGCTCAAAAAACGAGCATTTCGTTACTCTGACCATTGATATATCGAGTCATTAATGAGTTTAAGGTCAAGCACCGTCAAGAAAAAACAAAAGATAGCTACCGTGATCACCAAATCAATGATTGCGGTGATTGGCGCATTGACGCTCAGCGTTTTATTTCAAAGTTATCAGATCAGTAGCAAAATCATTGCTCAAGAAGTGCAACGTACGGCTTCTCAAACCTCTAGTCTCATCCAGAACCTCTTTAACTTCCGCCTTTCATTACTGCAGATAAACCAAGATAGCAGCGCAAAAAATGCAGGTTTAGTTAAAGCAATTCGTAAGGGCGATAATGACAGTATTGATCAGTTCTTTTTTGGAGTTGACCAGCTAGAAGTAGCCAACACGCCTGACATTCGTTTCATTTCTGATTCTGACAGCCTGATGTGGGAAGATGGCAATGCTCAGTTTTATGGTATTGAACAAAACGAGCTGGTAAACATGTCTCGTAAAGTCGCGTTAAGTAATAACTGGCATATGATCAAATCTCCCTCTCAATTGGGCTATGCCTACCTAATGGTCAGACGTACTCCCGTTATTGACTCGCAGTCCGGAGAGGTGATTGGTTTTTTGCATCTTGCTACCGTACTTAACAACAATTACGTGCTGGCAGAAACATTACGTGAAGGGAGTAACTCAGAAAATCTCGTGATGACGACGGGTGAAAAGGTCTTAGCCTCAACAATTAATGGTGATGAGACCTACACGGAACGTGATGTTTTAGAAGATAATTTTGACGCCTATAGTTTTGCCGATTACATGGTAAGCCGTACCGCGTTAACCATAGAAGGCGTACCAATTTATATTAACGTCCTCAGTGTGCAGAGCAATGAGAACGTATTGCAATTACGTGAAAATTATTTTTTTTGGATGATTTTTGCCCTTTTTGCGATGGTGATAGTCTCTATTTTGACTCGTTGGTGGTTACAGCAGCGTGTCAAAAATGAAATCAGTAGCTTGATGAATTACACCCACAAAGCTGCAGAAGCTGGGAGTTATGAGCTTTTTTCTGGTTCTAAAATCTATGAATTTGATCACTTCGGCAGAACGCTAGAACACACATTTCAACGTTTATCTGAGCAAGAAAAACAATTTGAAGATCTGTTCAATTTTTCACTTTCGCCCATCATAGTATGGAGTATCGACGGTGATATCATCAAAATGAACCCATCAGCAAAGAAATATTTCATGCGTCGCAATGATCAACAGCAATGCATTCTTGATGCATTAAAGCAAGAACTGCAGCCAAAGATACGCCTTGCGGTTGAACAAGAAACGTTCCGAGAGATAAACGTTGAAGTTGGCAATAAGGTTTTTCGCTGGAATTTATCCCCCATTATTTTTGAGCAGAGAATTGAGTCAATCATCACTCAAGGACAAGATATTACGACAATCGCTGAGGCGGCCAAACAGAGCCGACTCGCAAGACAAGAAGCGGAAGAGTCGGCGCGTATTCGTGCTGAATTTCTTGCAAAAATGAGCCATGAGCTGAGAACACCATTGAATGGAATTTTAGGTGTTTCTCAATTACTTAAGCGTGAAATCAGTGACCATGAGCAACTTGAACAAGTGAATGTGTTATGCAGCAGTGGTGAACATTTATTGGCGGTGCTGAATGATATCCTTGATTTTTCAAAGATAGAGCAGGGACAGTTTAGAATTCAAGAGTCTGACTTTAAGCTGGTTGAGGTCATCTCTGCCGTGGAAAGTATCTATCGGCCATTATGTGCCGAAAAAGAGATTGAGTTCAGCCTAAAGAGCAATATTCCGCCTGATATGATGATCCATAGCGATCAAGTCCGCCTGAACCAAATTCTGTTTAATTTATTAAATAATGCGACTAAGTTTACCCATAATGGGTTGATTAGCATTGAGTTCCAGCAAAAGAATAACCACCAATTGTTTATTTCGATTAGTGATACAGGTATCGGCATCAGGGAGCAAGATCTCGCGCTTATTTTTGAGCCTTTTACTCAAGTAGAATCAAACACCACACGAGAATACGGCGGTAGTGGTTTGGGGCTTGCGATTGTCAAAAGCTTAATTGAGATGCTTGGTGGTGCCGTAAACGTGAAAAGCCAATTTGGAGTAGGTACTACATTTTCTGTTGAACTCCCGCTGGTTGTCGTCAGTGACTGCGGGAAGGATATACCATCTTATGAGCGCGCGCCGCCACATGAAATGTTTGAAAAACCAATCAAAGTGTTGCTAGTCGAAGATAATCATACCAACGCTTTTATTGCTCAAGCATTTTGCAAAAAATACGGTATGGAAGTGACAAGAGTAGAGGATGGTCTACAGGCGATTGATTATGTGAAAGATCATCCAGTGGATCTTATCTTAATGGATAACCAACTGCCTTACTTAGGAGGGGTTGAAACAACCCATTTAATCAAACACGAGATGATGATGGATGTACCCATTTATGCGTGTACAGCTGATGGCATGCAATCGACTAACGAAGCATTTATGGCCGCAGGTGCAGAGTATGTGATAGTTAAACCTATCAAAGAGAAAGCATTGCATGAGGCTTTTTGTCACTTCCAAAAACGGCAGAAATAAAGCACTGCGTAACATTCTTATACGCTACCAGCCATAAAAGCGCGTTCTAATATTTCTTTTTTCAATGCAGCTGTCATTGCAATTGATTCAAGAAATTTAACGCCTACTAACATTCCTTTACCTTGTTGACGCACACTGACGATTTGGCAAGCGAGATCTTGTGGTAGAAGTGGGGAGAGTGTGGACTTTATCTCAATAAACATATCTTTTTCTAAATGGTGCAAGCCAGGAATAAATAGCGCGCAGCCAGAAATAGAAAAGTCGATCAATTTCCCTTTAAATTGATGCTCTCCTTCATGCATAACGGCTGGCAAAGAGAGTTTATAGCGCTCGTGCTCACGGATTGGTTTGGTCACAAAGTGCTTAGGAAACTTGATAAACAGTAATCCGAACGGTTTAGAGATACTACGAATAATCGAGGTTTTGAACGCGAGTATATGACCTAATTCAGTGTCACAAATCCCACGCAAAATGATTTGGATATTAACTATTTTTCGCATCACCAAGTCTTCACGAGCTTTTACGGGCATATCGATCAGTACATATCTTTCACGTTTGCATCCGACAATTGTCGTTGAAAAGCTGTAAGAATCCTCAGGTCCGAATTCAATAGTGACGAGGATTTTCATGCATGGCTTAAGGAGTTTGATGAGATCGTCGCTGTTAGTATTCGGAATTGGCATTGAGTGGCATCGTCGTTACGGAAATATAGCTTTACTATACCCCGTGATTTTTACGTCACCTACTAAGAAAAAGTAAAAAACTCTCAGAAGATCATGTTTCTAAGAGCTTTTCTCAAGTTTAATTCTAGTGGCTACATCTTGTGTTAAGCACTGATGCGTTGACATTCGCAAGTTGATGATTGGTCGATATAATCATTTAACTGATCAATTTGTTCAGTGTTAAATGTTAAGCCGAGTTTACTTCTGCGCCATAGGATATCTTCACATGAAGAAGCAAATTCATAATGTAAGAGATAATCGACTTCGCATTGATAGAGCCCAAACGCAAAATGTTTACCCAGATCAGCACTACTTTGCACATTATCGAGCATCACCGAAGCTCGGCTACCATAATTAGTGATCCAGCGGTTAATGGTCGCTTTATCAAGATCTGGGAAGCGCTGCTCAAGCTGCTGTTTGAGCTGTGCTGGATAAAAGGCTTCTCCACCAGGCAGTGGTTTGTTTGCGGTCCAACTGTCAGACATTCGATTAAAAAATGGTTTTAATTGACCCATAGCAGATTCAGCTAACTTGCGATAAGTGGTTAACTTTCCACCAAAAATAGAAAGTAGTGGCGCATTATCAGCTTGTTGATCCAATGATAGTGTATAGTCCCGAGTAATGGCTTGTGGTGAGTCAGACTCGTCATCACATAGCGGGCGTACACCGCTGAAGTCAGCCACAATATCATCCAGTGTGACCTGATGGATAAAGTGTTTATTCACCACATTCAATAAGTACTGTTTTTCTTCGACGCTAATTTTCACTTGACGAGGATCACCTCGGTATTCGACATCGGTGGTGCCTATCATTGAATAGTGATCAAGATAGGGGATCACAAAGACGATCCGTTTATCTTCGTTTTGTAAAATATACGCCTGCTCTTCATCGTGAATTTTCGGCACGATAATATGTGATCCTTTGATAAGCCGGATACCGTAGGGAGAAGTAATTTCAATCTGCTCATCAATGAACTGTTTAACCCAAGGACCTGTTGCGTTGACAAGCGCGTGACTGCGGCGAGTAAAACGAGTTTGTGTTTTTTCATCAAACAAAGTCACATGCCATAACTCGTCAACACGACGAGCTGATTCAACGCGGCAATAGTTTTTTACTTCGGAACCGAGTTCACGTGCTTGCATCGCATTCAGTATCACTAAACGAGCATCATCGACCCAGCAGTCTGAGTATTCGAAACCAATTTTCATCTCATTTTTAGTCACCACACCCGCGTTAAGGGCTATTTTTTTGCTGGCAGGTAGTGAGGTTCGTTTGCCTAAATGGTCATAAAGAAAAAGTCCGGCACGAATCATCCAAGCAGGTCTTAGAAAAGGGCGGTGTGGTAGACGAAATCGCATTGGTTTTGCAATGTGAGGCGCTTTGCGCAACAGTACTTCGCGTTCAGCCAATGACTCACCGACTAAACGAAATTCATAATGTTCTAGGTATCTCAACCCACCATGAATTAATTTTGAGCTCGCAGAAGAGGTAGCGCTAGCAAAGTCTTTTGCTTCATACAGGCCAACTTTCAGCCCGCGGCCAGCAGCATCTGCGGCGATGCCTGCCCCATTGATACCGCCACCGACAACAATAATGTCGAGCACATTGTTTTCGGCTTCAATCGAGTTGCAAACAGAATGGTTGTTCATTGAGCGTACCTATTTCGTTTTTGTTCTGTAATGTTCGTATGAAACCATTTTTTAGTCGAAATAGTTAGTTTTTTGTTTTTTTATTTTGATCTCGATCATTATTTTCTAATGCATATGCTCACTTAACCAATAAAAAAGGCGTTACGTATTCACGTAGCGCCTTTTTTATTGTGAGAGGCAATACCTTAACGAGCAAGTTTGCGATGGGCGCGTGAAAAATGGCCAGCGCAGAACGCACCGACAATAGAAAGTTCACCAGCCAGACAGAGTGATGCTGCCACTTCGGCTAACGCTTGCGAATGACCAGTACCGTGCAGACCGAGAATATCCAAACATGCCTTTTGACTCGGTAACCCTGTACCGCCACCAACGGTCCCTAACATTAAATTGGGTAAGGTTACACTGGCGTACAAACCACCATTTTTGTCCACTTCCATGCGTGTCATACCAATTGCCGATTCAGCAACGCAAGCGGCGTCTTGCCCACAGGCAATATACAAAGCAGCGAGTGCATTAGCGTAATGCGCGTTAATGCCTATCGCGCCGCTTAATGCCCCACCGACAGTCGTCATTTGACCAAATTGCATCATAGACTGTGGCGTCGTATGCAGATGTTTATGGATGAGTTCGGCAGATAAATGCACCTCGGCAGTCACTTTTTTTCCTCTCACACTACGCAGTGTTTGGCTAGTGGCTTTTTTATCACCCGATAGGTTGCCATCAAGGAATGCGTATTCAGGCTGCACAGGAGTATTCGCCAGAATGGTTTGGAACACGGCATTGGTGGCAATAGTGACCATGTTTTGCCCTGATGCATCGCCAGTTAAAAACTCAAACACGAGGTAGACATGGTTCCCTTCAATATTGACATTAATGTCTGACAGTTTTCCGTGTGCTGTCGTGTTTTCTGCAACTTGTTTAAAGTGGTCATATTGAGTCACTATCCACGCCACAAACTGCCCAGCTTCGATTAAGTTATAAAATGCAAAGCCTGGCGTGCGAGTAACGCCTTCATTTAACAACATGGCGCTTGCACCTCCTGACGCAGTGAGCAGTTTTGCCCCACGATGATAAGAGGCAACCAAAGCGGCTTCGGTTGTAGCTAGCGGGACGAGATAATCACCTTTGGCAAACAGTCCGTTGACTCGTAATGGCCCTGCGATCCCAACTGGAACTTTGACTGTGCCAATAAAATGCTCAATATTTTTGTGGTAGCTGAGCATATCTTGCTCTGTTGAGTCATCTAAAAGTGCACTTTTGCTCGTTCGCGTGTTAAGTACTTGCCAACGGCGTTCTACATTTTTTGCGGTTAAATACGGACTTGGTGTTAGTTTGAGCGTTGGAGAAGTGAGCTTGGGTTGGAGTATTTGCTCTAGCTGCTGTGCTGATATATCACCACCCAAAATAGAAACATAATCTCTTCGATGCAGGTTTAGCTTAGGCATAGCGAATCATGGTAAAGAATTTGCGGGCATTGTACTAACCATGCACATAAACACAATATTTGCTTGTGTTGCAAGTTGTGTGAAGAGCTAGGCTTGGATATCCAATATTGAACCCAGCATGTCTTGATCTCGTTGGATAATATTGGTGCCAATGCGGTTGTATTGTGTAGCTTGGTTCAATTTTAGTAGGCTATCAATTTCTTCAGGTTTTTCTTCAGCTTTAGCAACAACTTTATCAAACTCAACTTTATTAAAAGCAAGCGCTTTGTCCGCTTTATCAACAGGAGAGATGTCTTTTTCCATATTGAGCTCACGAGCCGCATCCTCAGCCATTTTATTTGACTGATTGATCAGTTGATAGCCAGAATGAACACCAGATATAGACATAAGCTTATCCTCGTCGATGTCTAAAGTTTAGGCTCCGTTTACTTTTTGCACAAGAAGAGATTCGTGACTAGGAAAAGAGGCTCGAAAGCACATTCAGCTCATCATCAGTGAGCAAATTATTCGATTCATTTTCCAAAGAGTGCTTTATCTCGCCTTGTAATAAACGCAGTTGTTGAGGTGTTAAATGCTGTAATTGTGATTTTAAAGACTCAAATTGATTATGCGTCATCGACTCATGCCTCAGTAAAAAATGCGCTGCCTTCTCACCGCGGTAAGTTTGATGTCCTTTCATGGCCTTACACCTGTAAGAAAATACTTAATCTGAGATTATTCTCGACGTGGCGATTTTTTGTCCGAAAAATGTCAAGTTATAACAAGAGAAAGGTGAGAGCCGCCCGAAATTGAGCCGCTCTCATTATTACGACAATTGCTAGTTTACACGGACGGCAAACTTACTGGCGAGAGAGTGAAGCTCAGGTAGCATGCGATAAATAAGGTGCAGCTGTTGTAAGACCATTCTTACCGAGCTTTCATCTTCTTCACGCCATTCGGCTAAGCGTTTCTCTAAGCCTGCATCGTCAATGTCGCTGGTATCGCATTCATCACAATGTTCATAAAGTTGTTTGTGCAACACATCTAGGTGTTGGTGGATCACTCGGTGAGTTTCAAGTACCAGTTGGTGCGTTGCTTCATCTTCGATGCGTGTCCGATGGGCCCCAAGAGCGGAGATATAGCTGAGCAGTGCATGGTTCAGTGTCAGAAAACGGAAACTTTCATCGATTGCCGCGCGATATTTACCGGGTTCTGCCAGCATATTACTGATCGCTGCGGTTAAATTTGCGTCTTGGTTGTGGGCATTGCGCCGTGAGATGCGATAGCTCAAGTTGTCTTTTTTACCGATACGGTACTGACCAATAATCTGTCCCAAATAGGCTTTGTTGGCATCGATCGCATCCGCCATGACTTTATGTAATCGTTTTGATTGCCAGTCAGGGAGGATCAGCACTACCGCTGCGACGGCCAATGCGCAGCCAATCAGAGTATCGGCAAGCCGAGGCAGTACCACGGCGTAACCTTCACCCAATTGATTAAAGCAAAACAGCACTAAAAGAGTAATAAAGCCAGTCGCATAGCCGTAGTTGTTTAGTCTAAAGGCGAAAAACATCACACCTGATAGTACGATAAAGACCAATTGGCTTTCTGGCGATGGGAACAATGTTAAGAGCAGCACGCCTAAAAACAGCCCCGATAACGTGCCAATGATTCGGGCCGTCAGTTTTTGCCGAGTGGCTGAGTAGTTTGGCTGACAAACAAACAATGTCGTGAGTAAAATCCAATAGCCTCGTTCAATACCAAAACCTTGGATGATTCCGTAACCAATAGTGAGTGCAATAGACATACGCAGCGCATGACGAAATAGCATGGAATCTTTATGCAGATTTGCCTTCACCCGTAACCACATGGCTTTAAGAGTGTGGGCTTCTGTATCATACAACATGCCCTCTTCGAGCTTGTTAGCATCAGGGTTGTTAACGTTATTGAGTTGCTTTTCTACTGTTGCTAAGTTATTGAAAAGATAACCTAATTGCGCTAGTGAAACCCGCCAGTCAGGGCGTTGTTGTTCTTGTAGATAGTTTAATGAGCTTTGCAATTCATCCAGCGCCATGATTGACTCTGAATGGTGCTGATAGCTTCGCCCTAACTGAATCGATTGGGCTATTTCACGGCAGGCTTTAGCCTGTGTTTCTAATAAATGTTTAAAGCGAAACAGCACATCTGAGCGGCCAAAGTGTTCGGCAAGCTCTTGATAGCGATAATGACTTGAATTGACACGTTCATGGATATCTTGTGCCATAAAATAGATGTTGAGAAATCGGTCACTGGCACCATCAATATGGCCTCTTTTTGAACGACTCAACAAAGTGGCTTTACATTGATTGAGTGCGGTAACCGTTGCCGCGTTTAAATTGGCTTCAGCAATTCGATATGGCTGAGGAACTAAGTTCGATACGGGATGGAAGAGATGGCTTTTGGACTCAAGATAATTGGCCAATTGCAAAAAAACATTCGCTAAGCTTTGCTGTACTGGTTGCATTGGCCAAAACATATGCCAAATCATCGACATGAAGTAATACCAAGCGGCACCCGTCAGGAGCAAAACGGGTTGAAACCACAAATTCACGCTTTGGTGTGCACCCAACATGGTGTAGATGGCGATAAGTAAGGAGCCAAAGGCGATGCTGGCATAGCGTGGGCCAATTGCGCCAAGAATGATAAAACCAAACGAGGAGATGAATAACCCAATCGCAAACAGTGGCGGGGTATGGAAAAGCAGTTCGATAGAAAATGCAGCGATAGCAAAGCAGATAAATGTCAGAGTGAGGGATTTTAACCGTCCACTGAAACTATCATCACTTTCAGCCAGTGCTGCGGCAATCACGCCAAGGATCAGTGGCGTAATCCAAGTATTGAGGTTGTAGTGCCACGCAGGAATGACTACACCTAATAGAGTGATCAAAATGAGAATGCTGTAATTGACAGTTTTATTCGCCCAATAAAGGCGAATTTTGCTAGAGAGCGGCACGATACTTCAACATCCAAAAAGAAAACCATAGTGTAGCAGAAGCGTTGATTAACACTCTGATCAAGATAAAGAAAAACGTCTACTTGATTACAAAATCAACAACAGTAATCTTGACATTAATTTTTCAATGCCCACTGTGATTGGTATATCATATTCACATTCTTATAAAAGAGCATAAAACCATGCAGCTGAGCGCAAATAAGCCTGCACAATTTCTCATTCAAGACGAATATAACCAAGTTGAACTTGACCAACAGCGTTTGATTATCTCCTCGGCTGTCAGCGAAGAGCGGATCCCGTTCACGGTTTGGAACGGTAAAGTCCGTGTTAAGCGTGGTTTGTTTTGGGGAGCATTGCAGTTTTTTGCGCATGAAGATGAAGGTGTTCAACAATCATGGTTGGTGCAAGGTTTGCCTTGGCCCGAGTGCCGACAGTTTGCCCATACGGCGGTAGCGGCTTATCAACAATGGCACAATCGTCAATGTGTGCAGTTGAGTCAGTATCTGCCTCGCTGGGAGCAAGAGCTCAATCGCTTGAAGCGTTTACCCTCTTTTTTGCCGCACTCCTTATTGGATGTTTGGGCTTTGCAAGTGGAAGCTGATTTTTCGACGATGGACATGAAATTAGCCGAAGCACGTCAACGGCTACCTGATGCTATTGCTCAGCTCTCGCCTTGGCTTACGGATCGCTCGGCGTCCCTTGCCCAGCGAAATCAACACTGGCTTGAATTGGAACGTCAAAACTGGGAAGTCTTATTCTCTCAAGTCGAAAGTTCTCCCCTTAATCTATCGCAGCAACACGCAGTGCTACTCAATGATGATCACAACCTCATCCTTGCGGGTGCAGGTTCGGGCAAAACCAGCGTTTTGACGGCGCGTGTTGCGTATCTACTCCAAAGTCACCTTGCACAGGCCCACGAAATTCTACTGGTGGCTTTTGGTCGCGATGCGTCGAAAGAGATGGAACAGCGATTAGATAGCAAAATCGGCATGGCGGCGGAACACGTTCGCGTTAATACCTTCCATCAGTTAGGGCTGAAAATTTTAAACGAGGTTGAAGGGCGAGAAGCGATCATTTCGCCAGTGGCTCTAGACAGTAACTTAAAGTTGGCATGGTGTATTGATTGGTTGAAGAAACATTGGATGACGCCGACCAATTTTAAGCGTTGGCAGAAGCATTTGTCTAAATGGCCAATTGCTTATTTAGCTGGTGATGATGAACTGGGTAGCCATGTTGAAAACCCCAAGCTGATTGCATGGTTGGAAAAGCAACTTGAACAACTGGCTATGCTTGGTCTTGGGAAAAAGGAGCTGCAACAACGTTTGATTGACCATCCAGACTATTCAAGGCTGAACAGTGAGCTCTCTTTGTGCTGGCCATGTTACCAAGCTTGGTTACAAATGCTCAAAGAGCAAAATCAAATCGATTTTAATATGATGATCAGCCGCGCAACGGAATACGTTGAAAAGGGTAAATTTAAATCGAATTGGAAATTCATCATGATCGATGAATACCAAGATATTTCACCACAGCGATTGGCGTTGATCCAATCTTTATGTGAGCAGCAGCCAGGAGCGTGTAACTTGTTTGCCGTGGGTGATGATTGGCAGTCAATCTATCAATTTGCTGGTTCTGACGTGGATCTTACGACTGGGTTTAGTGAACGCTTCCCACACTCGACGGTTCATTATCTGGATACGACTTATCGTTTTAATGATCAGTTGGGTGCGGTAGCTAACCAGTTTATTCAAGCTAATCCGAATCAGTTACCAAAAACACTTAACAGCTTCAAGCAGCAAAAACAAAAATCAGTTTTTATTGCACCAAGCAACAACATTGAAAAGATCTTGGATCAACTCAATCGCCAAGCGAATAGTACACAATCTGTGCTATTGCTTGGACGAAACCATTACCATAAACCAGAGCTGCTTAACGACTGGAAAAAGCATTACCGCTCACTCAATATAGAATTTATGACTTGTCACGCCAGTAAAGGTAAAGAAGCCGATTTTGTGATTGTGCTCGGTGTTGATGAGGGGCAGTTTCCGGTTCGAGTGAAAGCGCTGCATATCGATAGTGCATTGAGCCAATCGAATGATGATTTCCCCTATGCCGAAGAGCGCCGTTTATTCTACGTTGCAATGACCCGCGCTAAAGAGAAAGTGTGGATCACGCACTCGGGCAGTGGCTCGGTTTTTGTTCGCGAATTGCTATCAGGGGATTACCCAGTGGTGAAGCAGAAATAACGCATCCTTTGAAAGAGGATGCGTTCACGCAGGCGATCAAGTTGTTTTATGTGGCGATTTGGATGTTGACTGTGTGTCTCTGTGCGTATGTAAAGGTTATAGGTTACATGCGTTCAGCTAGATAAGCTTGGTAATCAGGGATCTCGATATCGACCTCTTGCTCTATCAACTGTGAAGAGAACAAAAATTTAGCACTGGCGCGGTTTGTGGCAACTGGAATGTTCCAAACGCTGGCAATTCGTAGCAGAGCTTTTACATCGGGATCATGCGGTACGGCATTGAGTGGGTCCCAGAAGAAGATCAACACATCAATTTTGCTTTCAGAAATCAACGCGCCAATTTGTTGGTCGCCACCCATCGGACCGCTGATCATGCTTTTTATAGCAAGGCCAGTCTCTTTGCTGAGCATGTTGCCAGTGGTTCCTGTCGCGTATAAAAAATGGCGCTGTAGTTTTTCTTTATTTTCTTTTACCCAGCGAAGTAGTTCTGGTTTGCAGTTGTCGTGAGCGACGAGAGCGACATGCTTATGCGCAGGCATAGTCCGAGTCGTTGTTTGCATTGAAGAGTCCCTATGATTCAAATCAGTATGTTAAATAGCGAAATCGCCACTTTTATTCAATCTCTTTTACGCTAAAAGTCGGCCTATATTCAGATGGAGATAACGAATCTGCAATTATCTGCGGATTGAGTGACATAGGCGTTAAGGATTCGATAATCGGTGCGGCTTTTTTTTCATAAGGTTGCTGATTGAAAAAAGCCGCAGCTTGTTGAATGGAAAGCCTGCCTTGCTCGACCATTTTATCCGTTGGCGCAAATTCGACTCGGCCACGCAGCAGCCCGCGGTAGACGCCATGACTTAAATAGGTTGCCACCAAACCGATGTGGTTTGTCATCCCTGAGGTTCTCAATTCGCTGATCGCCGCTTCAATCGCGACGGCGCTGCCCACAATATAGCGAAGGTCAGCTCGCTCCAGCGCTTGTTGTACTAAATTACGCTGCAGTTCTTTATCATTATCTGCCCATAGGCTTTCCACTACGTTGATATCGCTGTCTTGTATTGCGCGATAAAAACCTTGGCTAACGGGTTGAGTACCACCACTGGTTTTCGGGCCAAGTAGCAAGGCTATATTGGTTTTCCCACTGCCTTGTGGGTGCTTATCAGCAAGATATTTTCCCGCGTAGTATCCCATCCAATACCAATCGACACCCACTTGACCTTGTAGCCGTGCAGCCTGCTGCTGATTGAGAATGAGCTGATTAACCGTTGCAAACACAGGCGTAGAAGCGACGTATGTGCTTAAGTCTGTCGTGTAAAGATCCGGTGCCACAGTACCGAGAATAATCGCATCAGCGCCCCAACGAACGCACAATGAAAGCTGTTCTTTTTGTCGTTCATGATTAGGATAACCACCCGATTCTAACACGCGTAAATTCAACTTCTGTTTTCTCGCCTCGTCAACCATTCCATAGTTGACTGATAACCAATAGGAATCTTTGAGGTGAGGGTATAAAGCGCAGACTTTCTTATGGGGTTCGGCGAATGTTGTGCTGCTAACCAAGCTTAAAATCAGCAGTAAAAGCGTTGGGGAAATAAGGTTTAAGATCAATTGCATTCGCTATTCGTTGGCATAACGTGAGTAAACACTGCAAAATATAGCCCATTCCGTGTTGCTTAAGAAGTAATGTTTGAGGTTGGGTGCCATGTTGTTAGCCAAAGCCAGTATTGGCCGAAAATTAATGTTGTCCTTTTCGGCAATGGCCCTGCTCGTGTTGTTATCGGCGTTGATCGGTGTGTTTGGTTTTTCGCTGGTGGCTAAAACCGAACGTAATGTGGTGAATTCTGCCATTCCTTCGATGCTGGAAGCGCGTCAAGTGTCGGAGTTAAGCACACGAATCATTACGTCTGTGCAAATGTTAACCAACTCAAAAACAGAGCAAGAGCGCCAGCAGTATGGCAAAGCGCTTTTCGATCAGCTTCAATCTTTGCTTAATCACATCAAGCAGTTGGGTGCCGATTCTTTTGATTCAGAACTGCTGACGCGCCTAGAAAATGATGTTCAAAGCGTTATCGATACACTGGCTCAGCTTGGTATTACGGTTGAGCGTAAGTTGTATCTGGCACATGACTTAAGTGTTCGAGTGGAAGAGATGCGACAACTGGCGCTGCAATTGGAAGAGCTGACGCGCACTCAAGTGCTCAATACCAGTACCATCGCAGTGGCGAATGTGACGCATATTTATGACTTGTTACAAGCCGATAAAACGTCACAAGCGTACAAAGCGTTAGACGCTTTAGTGGAAGTGGACCTCGATCTTTCAGAGCGCTTGCATGAGCTTCATTTGCTGGCGTTCAAAATGCTCAGCCACATCGAAGAGACACGTACGGTTACCGATGTTGAGCGAATCCAACAAATCCAAACAGAGTTTTTGCATAACCTCACCATCATGCAGCGCAGAGTACGCGCGGTAGAAGACCCGACGCGTTCGAAGCAAATGACAGAGCTGCTTAATGAGTTAGAAAAGCGCAAAGTGGTTTTTAGTGTTTTGCAGCAACGCTATGATAACGAACAGGTCGCGAAATCGCTCACACAAAACACCTTAGTACAGTTTTCAGATCTCAATACTACCGTCAGCCGCTTAGTGGATGACTCCAATCGTACAACGACTCACGCTGTTGCGCAGCTCTCTACAACCTTGAACATGGCACAGTATACATTGACCTTATTAACCTTGGTTGGCCTTCTCATTGCAGCTTTCATTATGTGGAAGGTCGTCTATCTGTCGGTGGTAAAACGTTTAGCCGAATATTCATCGGCACTGTTATCCATCGCAAAAGGGCAACTGCAGGTTGAAGTGGCAGTCCAAGGAGAGGATGAACTGGCGCAAATGGGGCAGGCGATCATCACGGCTCGCAATACCGCGCAGTCTCTTAAAGTGGTGGCGGAAAGTGAAGCGCAGGCGAGAGAGGCGTTACAAGAACACAAAGAGCACTTAGAGGAAGTGGTTACCGAGCGAACAGAACAATTACAACACACCAATGAGAAACTCAATATGGAAGTGTTGAATCATGCCAAAGCTCGCAACTTAGCCGAGCAAGCCAATCGTGCTAAATCGGCATTTTTGGCTACCATGAGCCATGAAATCCGCACACCAATGAATGGCGTATTAGGCACGGCTCGTTTATTACAAGAGATGCCATTAACCGTTCAACAGCGCCAGTATGTGGACGTGATTAACCGCAGCGGCCACACCTTGTTGTCCATTTTGAATGATGTGCTGGATTATTCAAAAATTGAGGCCGGACACTTAGAAATTCGCAATGCCAACTTTAATTTGCATCAAATGGTGGACGATGTTTACCAACTGATGAAAGGACGTGCTGAAGAAAAGTCGCTTGAATTTACCAAGCAGATTGAACTGGATGTTGCTCCTTTTTGGGTGGGCGATATGACTCGCTTAGGTCAAGTGCTGACTAACCTTGTGGGTAATGCCATCAAATTTACCGATCAAGGTTATGTGGATATTTATGTCAGTCTTGATGCTGAAATGCCTAATCAAGTGACATTTGAAGTGTCGGATTCCGGTGTTGGAGTCAGTGAACAGGATCAAATCAGGCTGTTTGATGCGTTTACTCAAGCTTCCAGTGAGCAAAGTTACAAAGGCGGTACTGGGCTTGGTTTGGCTATCAGCAAACGGCTTGTTGAAGCCATGGGCGGCGAGCTTAAGCTTGAATCAGATTTAGGCAAAGGAAGCCGTTTTGAGTTTACTGTTCCTTTACAGCGAGGAGAGGCAGTGGATGAAGTGGTTAAAAGGCCGATAGCCGCGACGCGAGAGGCCAACATCTTGCTGGTGGAGGATAACCCGGTCAACTGCATGGTTGCTGAAGGGTTTTTGGCCAGTTTCGGTCATAATGTGCTCACCGCGAAAACAGGCGCTGAAGCTCGGGTTCTGTTTAGTGAACACAGGTTTGATATCGCACTGCTCGATATTAATCTACCTGACATTAATGGTGTTGAGCTGTTGGCGCAGCTCAAACTTATCGAACGTGAACAGTATTCGCATCTACGCCCCACACCGATGATTGCTATTTCGGCTCATGTGTTTAATGAAGAGGTGGAAAGCTATTTAGCGGCTGGTTTTGATGGCTATTTGCCCAAACCTTTAGTCAAAGAAGATCTTGCACAACTTGTCCAGCAACGTATTGAACACAATACCTTACCCGTTGAGTTGATTGTGCCTACGCACGTAACCTCGGATAGCCAAAAATCCGCTCGTCCGATTATGGACGAGCGGATCCTACTCGCGGATATTGAAGTGCTAGGGCGTGACAAGATGAATGAAATCATTGAGCTGTTCGCCGATTGCACGCATGAATACCTACACGAGTTTCGTCAATCCAGGGAACAGGCTCAGATCGTTAAGTCGTTAGCACACAAATTGAAAGGTTCAGCTGGCAGCTTAGGTTTGCATGCCTTGTTTGATCTGTGTTTAGTCATTGAGAAAAGTGCTGACTCTGCGCAAACTTATCAAGAGCTACAAGCGGAATTAGAAGCCTTAGCCGCTCAATCCATCCATTCACTCAGGTTACTGTTTATATAAATAATTGGCTGTTGGCATCATTAAAAAGGGCCTGCGACAAGCGCAGGCCAAGTTCCCTGTGGAGCAAGGTTTTTTAGGGGGAGGTGTTGAGATCACTGAATAATTTTAATGATCTCATGATTAGCGGCGCAGAACCCTACATTCTACGCGGCTAATTCTTTTACTACTGGCAACGTCAATAAACGACAGACGTTAATATCACCCACGCCTTCGATCGATTCTAATTGTGTCATCAAAATGGATGAAATATGGCGGTTAGCTGCGTCTTGTGCCAGAGCATTAAGCACTTGCTGAGACAGCAAATCTGCTTGTGTCGCTAGTGATGGAATATAGGTTGGTGTAACGCCGCGCAAAATGGTTAATTTACGCAGCAGTTCAGGCCTGTCGGAGAGTGCCCAAATGGTAGCTTGGCTTTGACAGCGAGACATCAACAGTGGTGTTTCTCCCTGTTGAGTTAAAATGGCGACCCCAAGATCTTTGTGAACCTTAGTCGCCGATATCATGGAAGAAAGCGCGAAGCTTTTGCCCGCATCGCTGCACAAATGATGCAGTTTATCCCATGAATTTTGCGCACAGCCTAACTCTTGTTCTGCACCATAAGCGATACGCACCATCGCTTCTACTGCTTCAATGGGATAGCTTCCCGCCGCTGATTCTGCTGATAGCATAATAGCGTCAGTGCCATCAATAATCGCGTTTGCTACATCAAGCACTTCTGCGCGTGTTGGCAGCGGGTTGTCAATCATCGACTCCAGCATCTGTGTTGCGGTGATAACGGGTTTGCCTAAATAGTTTGAGCGCGCAATCAACGCTTTTTGTACGCCAGGTAGGCGAGCATCACCGATTTCAACGCCTAAATCACCACGAGCAACCATCACTACGTCGGATGCATTGATGACCGCGTCCATATTTTTTTGATCGCTTACCACTTCGGCTCGCTCTACTTTGGCGACAATGTGTGCATGACAGCCGGCTTGTACCGCTAACCGGCGCGCTTCATGTAAATCCTGGGCATTACGTGGAAATGAGACGGCTAGAAAATCGGCTTGGAGTTTCGCGGCAGTGATGATGTCTCGTTTGTCTTTGTCCGTCAGTGCTGGCGCGGAGAGGCCACCACCGAGCAAATTAATGCCTTTGCGATTAGACAGCTTACCGTTGTTTATGACGCGAGTTTTTACCCACTGCTGTGGTTTGTTGAGTTCTTCGACCCGGAGTTGTACTCGGCCATCATCAAGCAGTAAAGTATCACCCAACTTCAAGTCTTGAATCAGTTGCGGGTAATCTAAGCCTACACGTTCTTGGTTACCAGCCATTGTGGGGTGAAGCCCATCGAGAATAAATGAGTCACCCGCTTTTAGAGTGATCGCACCGTCTTCAAAACAGGAAATACGGATCTTAGGTCCTTGTAAATCGACTAATATGCCGACACTGACACCAAGCTTTTGTGAAATGTCACGTACTAACATCGCGCGTTCAATATGCTCGTCAGCGGTGCCGTGAGAAAAGTTTAAACGTACAACGTTAACACCAGCATTAATGAGCTTGGTGATCATCTCACGGCTTTGGCTTGCAGGGCCAAGCGTTGCAACGATTTTTGTTTTACACATAGTGGTATCCTATAACGACACTCGCTATAGCCATTTTACTTGAAGTTATGGTGGTGCTAATTGCACTTGTCCATTGCTCTCGGCCGACATTCGGTCGATTTTTCAAGTGATTTGGATATAGAAAATAAGAATGAAAATAAGAAAATAACAGGGAGGATTATCCTCCCTGTATCAAGGGTGTTATAGATTAGAGACTTGGTTTCGTTTCCAGTATCTGGCCCGTAGGAGCATCAATATCCGTTACTTTCTTGGCATTCCATACCGTAGTCGCAAGCAGTAAAGAAATCACGCCAGCGGCCAACCAGAAATATTGTGCTTGAGTAAAGTCATATTTGGTTACGCCATCCACTTCCGTCATTTTAATCAATGATGAAGACACCAGTTCTTGAGCCGAAGCGGCTAAGTAAGAGAACAAACCAATAAAGCCCTTTACGGCACCGACGGCATTTTTAGGCATTAAGTCACAAGCCGTTAGGCCAGCAAGAAATACGACAAGCCCGCCAATCGCAAAGCCAATTAAGCCTAGAGCAACAGCATCTACCATACGGTTATCGGGGCCGAAGAACATCAAGCACATACCTGCAATGTTGGCAAATCCGTAAAGTAGCGTTGGGATATGACGGTTAGCGTTGAATACTTTATCTGAAATGATACCAGACAAAATAGCGCCCGCGAGGCCTGCAATAGGGTAAGTGGACATTGCAAAACCAGCATCAATCAGTGAATAGCCTTTGGTTTCTTGTAGGTATAACACCGCCCAAGAAGACATCGCATAGCGAGAGATATACATCGCGGCACAAGCAGCGGCAATCAGCCAGACAGTCGGCTGCTTCAAAATGAACAGTTGAGCGCGACGTGTTTCTTTTGGATCGTTGGCTTTTTTGAACTCGGGCTCTTCACCAAATGCTGTTGCAACATCAGGTAAACCATAGGTTTGCGGACGATCTTTCAGTACAAAGAACATAATCAATGCAGCGATGATGGCAGCAATGCCCGCACCGATGAAACCTGCTTGCCAACCTAAATAACTCACTAGCGTTGCTGTTAGAATCCAAGTGATGCCTTCGCCGATATTTCGAGATCCTCCCCAAATTGAATAACGGCTTCCGCGTTGTTTAGGTGAGAACCATTGGAAAAGCGAGACGCAAGAAGGCGCAGAACCCACCGATTGGAACCAACCATTGACGGCCCAAAGTAACACAAAGAAGAATGCCGTGGTGTTCAACCCCATGAATATGGCAGTGGCACCGGAAAGCAGTAGTGAGAACGACATAAATCGGCCGATGTTGGCGTAGTCAGAAAGGAAACCGTTCGAAAACTTACCAAATGCGTAGGTGAAGAAGAAGGCTGATCCCATGATCCCGAGTTCTTCTATCGATACGATGCCCGCATCAAGCATCGGTTTTTTAACGACGCCTAAACTCATACGAACCACATAGAACATGGCGTATCCAAAGACTAAGCCTAAGAATACTTGCCATTGAAAACTTTTGAAACGCGATTGCATTGCGCCCTCAGAGCTATCCGATAGCGGTAGATCTGGGCGAGTTTTAAAAAAGTTAAGCATGGAGCTCTCCATTCATCAAATACTAAATAGGGTTATTACTAAATAGGGTTGTTTCGTTGTCGGAATGCATCTTCAAACAAATGGGTATGGGGCTCAAAAGTGCCAATTTGAGGCAGAAATGACTCAAATTGAGAGTGTGAATGGGTCAAAAATGGGAATTCAGCGAAGGGTAAATTATGTTTTGCTGATAAAATTGAAATTGTAATACGCTGTTTTGCGTCATAACTGACACAAATGTTTAATAATTTATTTTTAGCTAAACGGTAGAGTTTTGAGTGAACGCACAATTTTTAGGGTTTTATGATTTAAAAGCGGTTTTCCGTTCTTGTACCTTATTACGCTGGTGCAAATGGATGGTGCTACTAGGATCGATAGCGGCGGCTATCAATACCGCTTATGCAAAAGAGAATGAGTTAGTCATACTGACTACATTTTCACGTGAACCCTTGCTACCTCTTATTGAAGAGTTCAGCAAACAGTATCAAGGGGTTGATGTGCAAGTTGTCCACCGTAGAGCACAATCGAGTATTCAACTGCTTAATAAAAGCTATATCCAGAATATTGATGTAGTGCTGAGCTCATCGCCTTTTTTAATGCAGCATTTAGCAAATAGCAATAAGCTCGCAACCTTACCTGTCCATTTGCAACCACCAGAATGGTTAAAACCCTACATGTTACCGCCAACTGATAAAGTCGTGACGATAGGCTATTCTGGCGCTGGTTTGGTATGGAATCGTGACTATCTCAGCTTACATCATTTACCGACGCCTACGTCGTTCACCGATCTGGCTAATTTTATCTATTTTGACCACATCACGATGAGTACGCCAACACGTTCGGGTACTACTCAGTTAATGGTCGAGAGCATTCTTGCTAAATATGGTTGGCAACAAGGGTGGCGGATTTTACTGAACGTGGGGGCAAATTTAGGGACAATTTCCTCACGCAGTTTTGGTGTGAGTGATTATGTAGCCAAAGGGCAATTTGGGATAGGCCCAACGATTGATAGCTATGCCAGCATATTAGAACGAAAATTTGAGCACGTTCAATTTCGCTATGATGAAAGTTTTACCCTAATGCCCACATACGTCGCCCAAGTGAGCCTGCGTGAAAATGATCAATATGCGAAGGCATTCATCGATTTATTGATGTCAAAATCGGTACAAACGAATATGGATAGCAATGATTTTTCTAAACATGCGATAAACGATAAATCCCTGTTTAATGAGGCATATACACAGTTGTCCATGGCATCCATTACACATCGTGAGGAGTTAGTTAACTTATTGTTTGAAATTGCGATTACCAAACGCTTACCTCAGTTAAAAGACACTTGGCTCGCAATCAATCATGCTAAAACCAAGTACGCACACAATGAACTCGCTCTGAAGCTCATTGAAAATATTGAAACTCGAGTGTTCTCTTTACCTGTGACCGAAACAGAGTTAGCCGTGGTATATCAGTCATGGCAAAAAATCAGTGTTGATGATGTGCAGTATGAGACACACTCCGCCGCCATTTCTATGCAAGTAGCGGAGCTGACGCACCGTTGGAAGATGCAGTTGGCATTAACCTTAGAAGAAGCTTTGTCCGATCTAAAAAACTTGGACCGGGTCGATACGCCATGATTTTTCCGAAATACAACACGATTGGCGCGAGACTGGTTTTAGCCTTTGCTTGTAGTACCTTGCTGTTGACGATTGTCAGCATCGTCGCATGGGGAACATGGAATAGTTTAGATAATCAAGTGAGCGAGCTGCTTGATAAAAGTGTTCCTAAATATAATGCCAGTTATCTGCTCGAAAGCAGTAGTTCGGAAATTAAAAGACGGATCGAAATCATCTCAAATACGCGTAACAAAGTTGAGTTGGATGAGCAACGGCAACGTTTGGATAACAATTTAACGACGATCAGCAAAATATTAAGCGAGATTGAATTGAACAGCGAGCAGCAACGGCTGCTTGCTGGGTATCAACGGCTACGTAATCTTAGTGAGCAATTTGGTCTTCTGGTCGGGCAACGGATTGATCAAAGTCGTCAAATTGAGTTACTTCAAGAGCAGATCCAATGGCTACATCAAGATATTGGTTCTGAGTTGACCCCGCTGCGCCAAGAAATACAGTGGCAGCTAGAGCGTAAAATGAAAGGCAATGAAAGCGACATGCTGTTTGCGAGTTTAGGGGCTGTCCAGTCTATCCTAGATGGTGAGGCTCAAACGTTTATGTTCGCAAAAGAGCTCATCCAATCTAAGCATATTAGCCAAGTGAATAATGGCATGAAAGTACTACAGTACCGCCTTGAAGAACTGTACGCACAGAGTGCGCCGATTTTTTCACAACCTGCAACCATCGCCTATCAACAATTACTCAGTGAGCTAATGGATGTATTGAGTTTGAATGGCTCTTTCCATCAAAACTTACGTTCTATGGTGCGTTTAAATGCCCAGCTTGATGATATTCGAGCTGAAGTTCAGCAACAGCTTCTCCACCAACATACTGATATTGCGATGTTGGTCGCCAACGCCGATGAGTCGTTTGTTCAAGCGAAAAAAGAGACCACGGAACTGGTTTCTCATGGTAACCGTATTCTGTTTGTCTGCTTTAGCTTATCGATCATTATCAGTTTATTTTTGACTTACTATTTCATCAATCGTCGGATTGTGGGCCGACTTAACCGCCTTAGCGACAGTTTAGATGCCATCATTCATAATGATCTTTCACACCCTATTGTGGTAGACGGCAGAGATGAAATTGGCCGGATCAGTGAAAAATTGGTTCAGTATGGTAAAAAAGTGGAGGAAATGGATCGAACCAACGCACTGAGTTTGATTAACAATACGCAAGCGAGTTTAATCACTTGTGATTTGGATGGTTATATTGAATCGGCTAACTTAAGCGCTCGTGTTCGCTTGAATATAGACCAGAATGAGGACCCGAAAGCCTTTTGGCTCTGTTTTTCAACGTCAACTCAATCGCAGTTGCAAGCACTGTTTAACCCAGAGGCTAAGTTGATCGAAAATGGTGCAGATGTGATTACGTTATCGTTAGGCGATGTAAATAAACCTTATTACTTGCGCTTGTATTTACGTAAGTATACCCACGGTTTAAGCGATAAAGTTATCATCACGATTACGGATGTTACCGATCAAGAGCACGCTAATCGATTATTAGAAGAGCGAGTTCGAGCAAAAACTCATTCATTACGTGAAAAAAATCATCAGTTACTCGCTGAAATTGAGCAGCACCACCGGACCGAAAACCATCTTAAAAAAACACAAAGTGAGTTAGTACAAGCCGCTAAAATGGCGGTGGTCGGGCAAACGATGACCAGTTTAGCGCACGAATTGAATCAACCATTAAGCGCGATGTCGACTTATCTCTATAGCGTAAACCTTGCTTTAGAGCAGAAGAAAACAGAGCAAATCAGACATTCCATCGATCATATTGAACATTTAACAGAGCGAATGGGCAAAATCATCAATGGGTTACGTCATTTTTCTCGTAAAAGTAGCAGTGATGAAACCCTTACCCCTGTCTTGATTACTGACGTTATCGGTCAGGCTATGTTGTTGGTTGAAACGAAAGCGAAACGTCAACAGATAGTATTGCAAAGCCATATTCATCAACCAATTCAAGTCATTGCAGATCAAATCGGCTTGGAACAGGTATTGATTAATTTGTTGGTAAATGGCTGTGAAGCGGTTGTGGGATGTGAGCACAAAAAAGTTGACGTGATATTGCTGTCGAGTACGCCAACGCATCACGTTGTTGCAGTATGCGATTCAGGGGCTGGATTTGCTCATGATGTCGTTGAAAAACTCTTTACGCCCTTTACCACGACCAAAGAAGTAGGGTTGGGCTTAGGGCTGAATATTTGCCGCTCGCTCATAGGAAAAATAAAGGGTCAAATTTATCTTGCCTCGACAGTCAGCCGAGGTGCAATGGTCGTGCTGGAGTTGCCTTATGAATCATAATTATTCTGTTTTATTGATTGATGATGACCAAGATGTCCTTGACTCATATTCGCATCTTATGTCGATAGCTAATTTGCCATCAAAAGCACTTCTTAACCCCACCAAAGCGTGTGAGTTTATCCATTCTGATTGGGCTGGAGTGATATTGCTTGATGTCTATATGCCACAAATGAACGGCATTGAATTGCTTAAAGCGATTAAATCGATTGATGAGCATATTCCTGTGATTGTCATTACTGGCCACGGAGACATTCCTATGGCGGTAGAGGCGGTCAAAATAGGGGCATGCGATTTTCTTGAAAAGCCAATCAATCCTGCGGAGTTATTTAGCTTAGTGAAGAAAAATCTCGATATTCGTCGTCATTTTGTACAACAAAAAACGGCTATGGCCAACTCAATCAAATGCGAACTCATCGGAAAATCCGCTCAAATGGGGCAAATTCGCCACCATGTTGCTCAGTATTCAATGCTCAACAGTCATGTTGTTATTTGTGGAGAATCGGGTGTTGGGCGGCATACTATTGCATATCTCATCCACCAACTGACACAGGGTAATCATGCTTCATCGCTGGTGGAATTAACCGTTTCATCAGCGACCACGCTCGCACAGATTGAACAAAAATTAGATGCAAGTGAAAACGGTACATTGCTAATAGACCACATCGAATTACTTTCTGAAGAATTGCAGCGTTATTTGACTCAGAGGATGCTTAACCAAGAACGCCTAAGCAAAGCTCGAACGCGCGTTATTGCTATTTTAGGTACGGAACCTGAGGCCTTGATTACGGCTAATCGGTTGCAGCCAGAACTCTATTATTTGCTAAACCAAGGCGTGATAGAGGTGCCTGTACTTCGACATCGTCCCGATGATATCGCTACTTTGTTCCATTATTTTCTCAAGCAGAGTTGTAATAAATTGGCGAAACCTTTGCCAGCGGTAGAACTGAGTTATTTGTCGCTACTGCGTGCACATCAATGGCCGGGAAATGTACGAGAGCTGAGAAATGTAGCTGAATTATATGCGATAGGTATTGTAAAACTGACGGGAAAAGAGCGTTTGTACAATCAGTCTGATCTTTTATCACCGCTTGATGAATTGGTGGATGATTACGAAAAGCAAATCATTGAAGATGCATTATTTCTCCATTCTGGTCGCGTCGCTGATGCCGCAAATTATCTGCAAGTACCGCGTAAAAAGCTCTACTTACGAATGAAAAAACATGGTTTAGAAAAGGATGACTTTAAAAGTCGTTATTAGTTTTTCAATTTTAGGTGGTGGATCAGTTTGGTAATGCTGGCATGGTAATGAAAGGCCGCTACATAAAGTATCCAATACAAAAAAGTACAAAAAAAAGTACAAAAAAAGCAGCGCCCAATTGCGCTGCTTGATGTAGCTGAATCTATGCTATTGGAATGTGGAAATCACTATTCACTCGTCTAAAAAATGAGGCTAAATGATAGCTTGTTCCAAAATTTCCCGTGATTTTTCAAGCGTGATGGCTTGCTGTTCACCCAAAACAAGCATTCCATGTGCGTTCAATTGAGCGATAACTGCGTCTATGGCCGCTTGCTTACTACTGTTATGATCCGCAAATTGAGTTGGAACATTCAAGCTGTGGTAGAAGGCTTCAATCGCATCGATTGTGCGTAAGGCAAGATCGCTAGTTTGATTGAGTCCAAAGACATTTTTGCCCATTTGCTCAAGTTTAGCGCGTTTGTTCTCAAGTTGATTGCGCAGTAGGGAAGGCTGCACAATCGCTAGCGAACGGGCGTGATCAACATGCCATAATGCGGTGAACTCGTGACCAATCATATGAGTCGCCCAATCTTGTGGAACGCCAGTACCGATCAGGCCATTTAGTGCTTGGTTCGCTGTCCACATCAGGTTTGCTCGCCATCCATCATTATCACGCTGGTCATATTGTTGACCCAATACCAGCAAGTTTTTAAGTAAAGTTTCGGCATAGCCGTCTTGAACCATCGCATTGGTTGGCAAGGTTAAATATTGCTCACAGACGTGTACCCAAGCATCAACAATACCGTTGATCAACTGGCGCTCAGGCAGTGATTTCATTACATCTGGATCAAGCACTGCGAACTTAGGCTGTACCGCTGGAGCCATAAAAGCCAGTTTGTCTTGTGTTTGTGCTTTGGTAATGACCGCGCCCATGTTGGATTCAGAACCGGTTGCTGGCAGAGTCAGAATTGCACCGATAGGCGTAGCTTCAGTAACTTGATGTTTACCCACCATGATGTCCCAGCCATCCCCATCATACTTAGCTGCCGCGGCAACGTATTTTGAACCGTCGATAACCGAACCACCACCCACGGCAAGAATAAAGTCGATCTCCTGTTCTTTGACGATAGCAACCGCTTTATCTAAGGTTTCTTTGGTTGGGTTTGCTTCTACACCTGAAAACTCGACCCATTGGTGGTCAGTGAGTGCACTCACGACTTGGTCATAAACACCATTTTTTTTGATCGAACCGCCACCGTAGATCACCAGTACTTTTTGGTCATTTGGAATCGCCTGACTGATCGCCGAGATTTGGCCTTGGCCGAAGTGAATTAGAGTAGGGTTAACATAAGTAAATTTCATTATTCTCACCTTTGCTTATAGAAAAGGAGGCGGCGCCTCCAAGGCAGTGTTTTACGATGTGCATATTAGTATTAATTATCCAGTCAATATAGACCAATTTCTCGAAATTAATTGCCTAATTCTCTAATTGTCGTATTCTTCCTTCAGTTTTGATAAGGGGGCATTATGAGTAAATTGGCGCAACTGATGCAGCAATACATTGAAAAACAATCTTTAGATCATTTGGAAGGTATTCACCAAACGGCAGTGCCGGGCGTATTGTTTTATCGCAGCAGCCGCGGTAATGGTAGACAACCCCTTGTGTATCAATCCGGTATCATATTGTTGGGGCAAGGACATAAACGCATTCATATTGGTAGCCAACCCGTAAATTATGGCCCCAATGATTACTTGGTTGTTGGGGTACCTTTACCACTTGAGTGCGAAGCTTTTGCGTCAGAAAGTGAACCGTTATTGGGCTTGACTATTAATATCGATCACTCACTTCTCCTTAAACAGGTTGATCGACTTGAGGCTTCTGGTTTTTTATCTGATTGCATAGACAAATCAAAATGCGGGCTGAAATCAGTAGAAATGGGCGCAAAGATGCAAGCAAGTGCGATTCGTTTGATGTCTGCATTGGTTGATGATCTTGAAGCTAAAGTGCTTGGCGAAAGCTTAGTCGAGGAGATTGTGTTTCGGGCATTAACCAGCGAGCACGGTTATGTGCTTTTTGATCTCGCTCATCAAGAAGGACACTACGCCCGGATAGCCAAAGCGTTGAGTAAAGTACATCAAGAATATGATCAGTCCATTACCGTTCAGTTACTCGCCGAAGAAGCCAATATGAGTGTTTCGGCGTTTCACCACGCCTTTAGGCTGGTGACGTTAGAATCTCCTTTACAATATTTAAAAAAAGTCAGGCTTAACAGAGCGAAAGAGCTGATTCGTGTGGAAGGCAAGCGTGTGAACGATGCCGCTCGCTTAGTTGGTTATGCCAGCGCATCTCAGTTTAGTCGAGAATATAAGCGACATTTTAATGAAACCCCAAGAGGAGTACAGCGTTAGAAATAGCGCATAAAGTTAAACTCTACATTTTTGTAACAATTAGTGTTGTTGCATATTTTTTGCTCTTTTTGATAGTGTGTAAGTTAAATAACCGGCAGGCAGTCCGTATATTGTTCTGATTTCGGCGCTTTTTTTAGAATCGGAAAATTAACCAATAATTAGTTGTTGATGCAAAATAACGATGTCTCTTTTGCAGAAATAGTGCAACTTGTTGCGAGTGATTTTTGATATTTGAACAAATTGAGGTGCTTATTTATCGCTCTGTCCTACAGTTGTTTCACGTGAGAATTAAAGTCTGGTTTCTTCTTGATACGAGGCTTTTTATAGTGAAACAATAACTTAAGGAATGAGCAGCTATGCATTTAAACAACAGGACAGTGGCAAAGGGTGTTTTTACACTGAGCACTTTAACGGCCTCTTGCTTGATGGCTTTTAACAGCTATGCAGCCGTTGATTGCACGACACTAAGCCCTTGGGAATCGTCAAAAGTTTATACTGGCGGTAACAAGGTTCAGCACAGTGGTACCGCCTACCAAGCTAACTATTGGACTCAAGGTAACGATCCAGCCAACTTTTCTGGTGATTATGCCCAGTGGAAAGTGTTGGATGTTTGCGCCACTTCCGGTGGTGAGAACCAGCTACCGACCGCGAATCTCTCTTCACCTTCCGCAGCAGATGTGATTGCTGTCGGTGATACCGTAATATTAAGTGCGAACGCAACCGATAGTGACGGCAGCGTTGCTCGAGTCGAGTTTTCTGTCGATGGTGCAATTGTGGGTATAGTCACCACGGCACCTTATAAAGCCACGTGGGTCGCAACCGCTGGTCAGCATGAATTCAGTGTTGTAGCCATCGATGATAAAGGTGATGCCAGCGTGAAAAGTGCAACGACCTTAACGGTGAAAGAGGCACAACAACCAGGCAACCAGGCTCCAACTGTTGATATTACGCTCTCTGCGGTCTCCGTTGACGTGGGGGCTTTAGTCACCTTAACCGCAAACGCTGCTGATACTGATGGAAGCGTCGATAAAGTTGATTTCTTCGTTGCGGGAACGCTGGTTGGAACAGCTGTTAGTGCTCCGTATACCTTAGAATACACCGCGACAAAAGCGGGTAACTTGGCGGTGTTTGCACGCGCCACTGATAACCTTGGTGCGACGACAGATTCCACGTTAGCGACTTTAACAGTCAATGGCGCGCCAATAGCTAATAATTGTCGTCCTGATGGTTTATATCAAACCGAAGGTGTGAATGTACCTTATTGCACTGTTTACGATGCGGAAGGTCGTGAGATCATGGGGGCGGATCATCCACGTCGTGTTATCGGTTATTTCACCAGTTGGCGTGCGGGTGATGATCCGCAATCGGCTTACCTTGTAAAAGACATCCCGTGGGAGCAGCTCACGCACATTAACTATGCCTTCGTCAGCATAGGTTCCGATGGCAAAGTGAATGTAGGCGATGTGAACGATCCCAATAATGCGGCAGTGGGCAAAGAGTGGCCAGGGGTTGAGATTGATCCTGCATTAGGCTTTAAAGGTCATTTTGGTGCGTTGGCAACAGCGAAGAAAAAATTTGATGTTAAGACCTTAATTTCTATCGGAGGCTGGGCTGAAACTGGCGGGCACTTTGATACGGCAGGCAACCGTGTCGCCGATGGTGGTTTTTATACGATGACAACCAACGCGGATGGCTCTATCAACCACGCTGGTATTGAAAAATTTGCAACATCGGCTGTTGAAATGATTCGTAAATATCAATTCGATGGTGTCGATATCGACTATGAATATCCAACCTCAATGGCGGGCGCAGGTAATCCAGATGATAAAGCGATTATGGAACCTCGCCGTGCTTATTTATGGGCGTCGTACCAAGAGTTAATGAAGGTACTACGTCAGAAGCTTGATCAAGCATCGGCACAAGATGGCCACCATTACATGCTGACGATCGCAGCACCATCTTCTGGTTATCTATTGCGTGGTATGGAGACATTTGATGTCACTCAGTATCTTGATTATGTGAACATCATGTCTTATGACTTACACGGCGCATGGAATGATCACGTGGGTCACAACGCGGCTTTGTACGATACTGGTAAAGATTCAGAGTTAGCACAGTGGAACGTGTATGGTACGGCTCAATACGGTGGTATTGGTTATCTCAACACTGACTGGGCTTATCACTATTTCCGCGGCTCTATGCCCGCAGGGCGCATCAACATTGGTGTTCCTTACTACACGCGTGGCTGGCAAGGTGTCACGGGTGGAGAGAATGGTTTATGGGGGCGAGCGGCATTACCTAACCAAGCGGAATGTGCTCCGGGCACTGGTGAGGGTGAGAAAAACAACTGTGGCCACGGCGCGGTGGGTATTGACAACATGTGGCACGACACCGATCCGAAAGGAAACGAGATGGGCGCAGGTTCAAACCCAATGTGGCATGCCAAAAACCTAGAGAAGGGAATTTGGGGCTCTTACGCCCAAGCTTATAACCTTGATCCAGTGAATGAGCCTGCCGATCAACTTGTCGGTCTTTACCAACGTCACTACGACAGCGTTGCTGTCGCGCCTTGGCTGTGGAATGCCGATAAAGGGGTGTTCTTATCAACTGAAGATAAAGAGTCTATCAACACCAAAGCCGATTATGTCATCGATAAAGAGATCGGCGGCATCATGTTTTGGGAGTTAGCAGGCGATTATAACTGTTATGTCTTGGACGCTAATGGTCAACGCACTCAAGTGGATTCAACAGAGCAAGCTTGTGCAAGTGGAAATGGCGAATACCACATGGGTAATACCATGACGAAAGCAATTTATGACAAGTTTAAGTCGGCAACGCCTTATGGTAACACGCTTGCAACAGGAACGATTGCCAGTGAAACCGTAGACATCGCGGTCTCCGTTGGTGGATTTAAGGTGGGTGATCAAAACTACCCAATCAATCCGAAAATCAGCTTTACTAACAACACAGGTCAAGAGATCCCAGGTGGTACTGAGTTCCAGTTTGATATCCCCGTATCTGCACCGGATAATGCTAAAGACCAATCTGGTGGTGGTTTGAAGGTGATTGCTTCTGGCCATACTCGCGCCAACAACGTCGGTGGTTTAGACGGTGTCATGCACCGCGTAGCGTTTAGTTTACCTAATTGGAAAGCTCTGCCCGCAGGCGGCGTGTATGAGTTGGATATGGTTTACTATCTGCCTATTTCTGGGCCTGCAAATTACAGCGTAAACATTAATGGTGTCGATTACGCCTTCAAGTTTGAACAACCGGATCTTCCACTTGCTGACCTATCTTCTGGTGGCAGTGACGGTGGAGATACTGGCGGTGGCGATACCGGTGGTACCACGAATCCTAGCAATGTCATTACTTGGGTTCCCGGATCTACACAGGTGAAAACTGGCGATGTTGTGACTTACAACGGGAAATGTTTTATTGCCAAAAACAACCCCGGCGTTTGGGAGTCACCGACTCAGTCAAATTGGTTTTGGGATGCAACAACGTGCCCATAACTAAGCGTGATTAATCGGTATGTTTTGAACTCAGTGTAAAGTAAGAAGCCTTAGCGTGTGCTAAGGCTTCATTTTAATGAGGGATAAATTGAGTGGGCAAAAAATATAGGTTTAGAATTGATAACTTTCGGGTACCACAACAATGCCATTTTCTGAAATACGGAAACGCTGGGCATCTTCAACTGGGTTTAAGCCAATTTGGGTATGTGGAGGGATTTTTACATGTTTATCAATAATACATCTCATGAGCTGACACCCTGCGCCGACTTCAACATCATCAAATAAAATGCTATCGACCACTGTTGCACCATCATCAATTCTGACGTTTGAAGAAATAATGGAGTGTTGTACAGAACCTCCAGAGTTAATCACACCGTTTGAAATAATCGAATTAATGAATATACCTTCGTTACCTGTTGCAGAAGAAACCGTGCGCGCAGGTGGGTATTGCGCTTCGTATGTTCGAATGGCCCAGTTTTTTTGGTATAAGTTCATTGGTGGAACGGGTTCGAGTAAATCCATGTTAGCGTTATAAAAAGAATCAAGTGTTCCGACATCTCGCCAGTAACAATCTTTAGCGACTCGCCCCCGGTCACCGCAAAACTCATACGCATAAACAGCATGGCTTTCAATCAATTTGGGAATGATGTCATTGCCAAAATCGTGACTCGAGTTTTCCAGTTCAGCATCATTAATCAAAGCACTTTTTAATACTTCCATATCAAAAATGTAGATCCCCATAGAAACTAAGCTGCGATGCGGATTATTAGGCATGGAGGGTGGGTCACTTGGTTTTTCGATGAATGAGGTGATCTTGAAGTCATTATCCACATTCATCACGCCAAAGGCAGAAGCTTGTTCTCTTGGGACATCCATGCAGGCGATAGTCAGTGCAGCATTTTTTTGCTTATGAGCTTCGAGCATAGAGGCATAGTCCATCCGGTAGATATGATCACCAGATAAAACAACGACGTGTTTGGCATCACTGCGTGAAAGTAGCCACATATTGTGATAGATAGCGTCCGCCGTTCCTTCGTACCATTTTCCGCCTTTTCTCATCTGCGGGGGGATCACAGAAATGAATTCGCCGAGTTCTGGATTGAAAATAGACCAGCCATCACGTAAATGTTTTTGTAATGAATGAGATTTATATTGAGTCAGGACCAAAATCTTTCGCAGCCCTGAGTGTAGGCAGTTGGTGAGTGTAAAATCAATGATTCGATATTTTCCACCAAAGGGTACAGCCGGTTTTGCTCTGTCATCGGTTAGCGGAGATAGCCGCGAACCGACGCCACCGGCTAACACAACGGTTAGTGTTTCTTGCATCTTATTTCTCCCTAAATATGTGCAATCTATTTACCATATTAGAGAGTAGTACAAGTTTTAAGCCAAAAGTAAAAATGATAGCGAACAATATGTTACAAACTGAGTTTGTGATAATTGCACGAAAATAAACCCGTTTTATTCCTCAATGAACTTAAATGGTGCTAATTGTTAAGCAAATTCTTCCATCTCGACACTGGTCAATACCGAGACAAGATTACGCCCCGAAGCTTTTGACTCATACAATGCAATATCGGCCCGTTTATACACTTCTTCTGGTTTTTCTGTAATGTCAGTGATGCCACCGCTGATCGACACTTCTAAACGATGATTTAAGTGAACGGCTACTCGTAAACGGTGCATGACCAACTCAGCTTCTGCCAGTGGTGTATGAGGCATAATGATGGCAAACTCTTCGCCTCCGATGCGAGCTAAAAAGTCCGTTTCTCTTAGGTGCTCACTTAATTGTGTTGCGACAGAACGAATGATCTTATCGCCTTCTGCATGGCCTAATTTATCATTAATGCGTTTAAAATGATCGATATCAATAATCGCTAAGCACGACTGCACTTGAGCTTGGTAACGTTTTACGCGTAAGCATTCGGATCGCATTTCTTGATCAAATTTCCTGCGGTTCCAAATGTTGGTGAGCGCATCTTTCTCGCTGAGCTCACGCAGGCGATTTTCTAGCTCTTTGCGATGGCTAATATCAACAAATGAGGCCACATAAAACTGAATAATTCCGTTTGAATCACGGATGGTTTGAATACGTAAGATCTCGGTTTGCATTGAGCCATCTTTACGCTTATTAATGACTTCACCTTCCCATAGCCCTTCGTCTTGCAGCACTTTCCACATATTCATGTAAAAAGCTTGATTGTGTTTACCGGAGGAAAAAACGGAAGGTTGTTTACCTCTTACCTCGGCTAAGGTGTAGCCACTGATCCGGGTAAACTCATTGTTTACTTTGATAATACGGTTATTACGATCGGTAATCACCATAGCGGACATACCATTCATCGCCGCTCTAGCCAGTTTGCTCTCAATACTGTTTTTATCGTGGTTTGCGTTCCAACGAATAAAACCGGCGGCAATCGTCACTACTAATAGCGCGATGCCAACCGCTTGAAAGCCAATTTTTAGCTCTGTGGCAGAAAGCAATTTATTGAGGGCATCACCATTTAATGACTGAATTAGGTAAATTGGCTCCATTTCTGGGAATATGGATTGCAAAGGAACTTGAGTAAAACTATACCAGCAGTTGTTATCCCATACCGTGCCAGAAGCTTGCTCTTGCATACTTTTCCAGAGTATAGGGGCGACACTGTTAATATTCAGCAGGTGGTATTTCGACGGGTTTTCTTGCTGAGATAAGATCTCATTTTCATGATGAATATACTGCCCCTTGAAACTGATGATGTCTGGGCGACTCAGTGAATTTAACCTCTGGTTAAATTTTTTGTACAACTGGGTTAAATTAAGATTTGCTACAAAATAGCCTTGCCTTTTTCCATCAAAATCTATTGGTGCAATAATCCTAAATACTGCGGTTATCTGGGAAGTAGTACCATAATTTTCTTCTTCTCTTTCACTATCAACACCGAAGATCCCAATTTGGTTTGGGGAAAGGTTTTGTGCATACTGAAAATAGTCTCGGTGCAATTTGTTTTTTAGTTGTGATCTTGGTACTGCTTCTGTTGATCCATTACTCTGATTCACGCGAATTAATTCGTTACCCGCTATATCAAAAAGCCTGAGCCGAGAATAAAGGGTTTGAATACGAGCTGCTAATAACCAAAACGCCTGTACCGCTTCGATATTTTCGGTGGAGGGAAGACGTAATGCGTTGTACAACATGGTGTTGTTTGACAATATTTGAGTGGAATTGTAAACGTCATTAAACGCAGTAAGCAGTTCGTGCTTATTGTATTCGAGTTGAGAATGGCTTTTTTGTTCGATCATTTGCACAGTTTGTTCATGAGCTTTGTCGAATTCTTTGACGAAATAAAGAAAGGGCACAACCCCAAGCACGACACTAACAAATAGCCATTGAGCTAAGTATTTATAGAAAGAGCGAAACATAGCGGCACATATAAGTTATTGAGTGCATAGTATATCGCTGATATATGAGAAGTCGCTTCCAAATATCTGATATCGTGGAGTACATCAAATTTGTGGGGTAATTCTGTTGATACAAAGAGTAAAAAGAAGCGCACAAGTAGCGAAGAAGCATTATGCGCTTAAGCCTGAAGGCCGCTTTACGTTTTAGAACTGAAAACGAACATTCATGACGATCTGTGGGCCGTAAACGCCGTTGTTTTTGGTTTCAGCTCCTAACGATAATTGTTCGGTAGAGTGAAAACGTAATCCAGCGCAAAATACTGAGTGTTCATCGTTCTTGCCCAGTTTAATATTGGCTTCAATTTGGCTAGATAGCCAAATCCGGCTGCCAATATTAAACTCCAGTTGGGTTTCACTTTTGCCACCCTGTTCATCGGTAGGTTTAACGTTGTGAACAAGCATTTGTCCGTAAACATCGGCAAATTGGTTAATTGGGCCGTTAAAGCCAATTCCGCCAGCAGCATCCCAATCTCCGTCAAATCTCGAATCGTAACGAGCAACCAGGTGTGTATTATCGGTTAAATAAGTACTAAATTCTGCACCTGAGGATTCAGGGCTGATAGCGGTTCTGACTTCAAAAAAGTTATAATTAAAATTGTTAGCTTGCGCAGAGAAAGAAAGAACGCATGACAAACCGACTAGGCCTAGTGAGTACGCTTTTTTATACATGTACGCTTCGTCCTGAAAAGATGAAAATTAAGCTGAATAAGATACAGCAATGACCTGCAAATTACAGGCCATTTTCACAAAAAAATCCATCTTATTTTTTGCGTTTTACCATCAAGAGAGCAATAAACAGCAATGATTATAAAACTTGGATCTGATCCACTTCGATTTCAGGCGTCAGTCCTCCTTCATATTCGCCATAAAGGCGAACCTTAGTCTCGGCATTGAGTGGCGCTGTGAAGTGAATATCATCATCCAGTTCTACTTGAATCTCACCGTTGCCATCACTGAATACGAATGTGTCTTTTCTGATTTGACGAATCAACTTTCCTTCAACCACAACATGCTTTTCTGTAAACATATTGGTGTCTTTTAGCAACGATTCCACAGACGTAAGTTCGATAGGACCATTGTAATTGATGGCATTACTGTTTTGGTTATGGTTACCTGCAAAAGCGAAAACAGGAGCAATAATCATCGAAGCTGCGAGGACTAGTGTTGTACGTTTCATTTTTAATTCCTTTATGGGTTTGTTGTTTTGATGAAGCGATTTAAACACTAAGATGTTGAACACACTCTGAGCGGAGCATTAATATTCCATTCATTTTATTGAGTGAGTAGCAGCTGTGACGGTATGATTACCAGCAAACGCCTATCGTAGAGTTAATATGGAATCAACATTAAGGTCATTGATGGTGCAGGGCACCACTTCCGATGCTGGAAAAAGTGTGCTAGTGGCAGGCTTATGCCGAGTGTTAGCACGTCGAGGAATAAAAGTAGCCCCTTTTAAGCCACAAAACATGGCGCTCAATAGTGCGGTGACGGCCGATGGTGGCGAAATCGGGAGAGCGCAAGCTGTTCAGGCTCAAGCGTGTGGCGTTGAGCCAACGGTACACATGAACCCTGTATTACTCAAGCCAAATTCAGACACGGGTGCGCAGGTTATCCTGCAAGGCAGAGCGCTCTCTAATATGGAAGCAACGGGTTATCACGATTATAAGAAAGTCGCGATGAATACTGTGCTTGATTCCTACGCTCGGTTACAAGCCGAGTATCAAAGTGTCATGATTGAAGGGGCGGGAAGCCCGGCTGAAATTAACCTACGCGAAAACGACATTGCTAACATGGGGTTTGCTGAAGCGGCCGATGTACCTGTAATTATCATTGCCGATATTGATAGAGGCGGTGTATTTGCTCATCTGTATGGCACGTTAGCACTGCTTTCTGAATCGGAACAGCTGCGTGTAAAAGGGTTTGTGATTAACCGCTTTCGAGGTGATATTGCGTTACTGCAATCTGGCCTTGATTGGTTAGAAGCCAAAACGGGTAAACCCGTCATTGGTGTGCTGCCTTATTTACATGGCTTTGATTTAGAAGCTGAAGATGCGATCACTCAAGCGCAAACCCTCAGCAGCAACAGTAAATTGAATATTGTGGTGCCAGTGTTAACTCGCATTAGTAACCATACTGATTTTGATGCGCTGCGTTTAAACCCTGATATTGATTTACGTTATGTGGGAAAGGGTGAACGGATCGAAAATGCGGATCTGATTCTGCTTCCGGGCAGTAAATCTGTAAGGGACGATCTTGCGTATCTTCGCTCGCAAGGTTGGGATCAGGATATCAAACGTCACTTGCGTTTCGGAGGCAAAGTGATGGGCATTTGTGGTGGTTACCAAATGTTAGGTCGGGTAATTCGTGATCCACTTGGCGTTGAAGGTGAAGCGGGTGAAAGTGAAGGACTGGGGTTGTTGAACGTCAGTACAGAACTCACCGCTGAAAAAACGCTCAGGAATGTTCAAGGCGAGCTTATTTTACCGCAAGGTAAAGCGAAGGTCTCAGGCTACGAGATCCACGTTGGACGCACAACGCTTGATGATGCATCATCCTCAGCAATCATCACGTTAGACAATGGCAACAGTGACGGTTTATTAAGTGATTGCCAGCAAGTGTTGGGGACTTACATGCACGGAATTTTTGATAGTTTTCCCGCAACTGAGCTTATCTGTCACTGGGCTGGTGCCGCTGATATAAGTTATTACGATCATGTGACGCAAAAAGAACAAGCCATTAACCGCATTGCGGATGCGATTGAAGAGCATTTGAACTTGGCCTTATTATGGCCAGAATTAACGGAGCGTTAACATGAGAAAAATACTGCTCTCTATCGCCGCCATGCTGTGCTGCACGGCGGTTTATGCACAAGAGAAAATCACTGTTTATGCAGCGTCATCCATGACGAATGCGGTTAATGAATTGATTGCGGCTTACCAGCCGAAACAACCGTTAGATATTGTGCCCGTTTATGCGGGTTCATCCGCGCTTGCTCGTCAAATTGAGCAAGGTGCACCCGCGGATATTTTTATTTCAGCCAATGATAACTGGGTTACTCACTTGCTTAACAAGAACATTGTGACGAGCGATAAGGTCACATTGTTGGCTGGAAATCAGCTGGTGCTTATCGCCCCTCAATCGTCGAAGCTCAATTCGCTGGTGGTAAATGATGTTGCGGCATGGCTTGACGCCTTGAACGGTTCACGTTTAGCGATAGGTAACACAATGGCAGTGCCTGTGGGAATGTATGCCAAAGAGGCACTAGAAAAGTTAAAAGTGTGGTCGTCGCTCGCCCCTATGCTGGCTCAAACCAATAACGTACGTTTAGCGCTTGCGCTAGTGGAACGTCAAGAAGCCACACTTGGTATTGTATATAAGACGGATGCATTGATGAGCAATAAGGTCAAAGTGGTACACGAATTTGATTCAAGCCTACATAGCGCCATCCATTATCCTTTAGTGCAGCTAACTGAGCGTGATACGGTGAATCAATTCATGCTTTTTTTACGCAGCGATCAAGCAAAAAGTATCTTACAGAACTACGGTTTTAGCGTGATGACAGGAACGGATTCCTTTGCTTTCTGAGTACGAATGGGTTGCACTGCAACTGAGCTTAAAAGTCGCGATTTATACCGTGCTTTGGCTTTTACCGCTGGGAATGTTTTTTGCGTGGCTACTCGCCAGAAAGCAGTTTTGGGGTAAAAGTATACTAGATAGCCTAGTGCATTTGCCGCTCGTTTTACCGCCAGTGGTCGTGGGGTATCTTCTGTTGATCACCATGGGTAAACAAGGCGTAATTGGGCAGTGGTTTGATAATATGTTTGGCTTGCGTTTCAGCTTCAGTTGGCGTGGAGCCGTGTTGGCGTGTGTCATCATCGCACTGCCCTTGATGGTTCGTGCGATTCGTTTAAGCCTTGAAAGCGTCGATCCTAAGTTAGAGCAAGCGGCTCGAACCTTAGGCGCTTCACCACTCAAAGTTTTTTTGACCATTACATTACCCTTAACGATACCCGGGCTGATCACTGGCGCGATGCTCTCTTTTGCTCGCAGCCTAGGCGAGTTTGGGGCCACCATTAGCTTTGTGTCCAATATTCCCGGTGAAACACAAACGCTTCCTCTTGCGATGTATAACTTTTTAGAAACGCCAGGAGCCGAAATGGAAGCGATGCGTTTGTGTATTATCTCCATCGCGATTGCCTTGGCTTCGTTATTCATTTCTGAAGTGATTAGCCGCCGAATGACGCGGCGCTTAGGGACTCAATGATGAGTGGGTTAAAGATTCAATTTGAAAAACAGTTAGGTGATATCAAGCTTAATGCGGATTTGGTTTTACCAAGCCGTGGTATTTGTGCGGTTTTCGGGCGTTCAGGGGCGGGGAAAACCTCCTTCATCAATATTATCAGTGGATTGGTGAAGCCTGAACTTGGTGAAATCGAGATCAATGGCCGCATCCTATTTAGTCAACAAAAAAAGATAAACTTGCCTGTTGAGAAGCGCAATGTTGGTTACGTTTTTCAAGATGCTCGATTGTTTCCACATTACACCGTTCATGGCAATTTAAACTATGGTGTCAAAAAAAAAGATGCCGACCACTTCGCCGCTATCGTAAAATTATTGGCTTTAGCGCCATTACTTACACGTTATCCGCATGATTTATCGGGTGGGGAGAAACAGCGAGTAGCGATTGGCCGAGCCTTACTATCCAAGCCAGATATTTTATTGATGGATGAGCCGTTGGCATCGCTCGATATGCCGCGCAAACGTGAAGTGATGCCTTTTTTGGAAGAGCTGGCTCATAGCGTACATATTCCAATTCTCTATGTGACGCACAGCATGAATGAAATTTTGCGTCTGGCTAATCATTTAGTTGTGTTAGAACAGGGCGCTGTGCTGATAAGCGGTGAGCTAGAGCAAGTGTGGTCTTCAAATTATATGCGTCCTTGGCAATCATTTACCGACCAAAGTAGTCTGTTTTCTGCCCACATCTGCCAGCACAACAAAGATTATGCGCTCACACAAGTCTCGCTTGCAGATGATGTCAAACTTTGGGTGCAATATGTGGAAGGCGAGGTAGGCTCTGCACTGCGATTACAGATCCGTGCAAATGATGTTTCGGTGGCGCTTGATAAACCAAACCGGACGTCAATTCGTAATATTCTGCCTGCACAGATTTGCCAGCTTGAAAAGCAGCCTCAAGGTACTGATAAACAGAGTGTGGGGATAAAACTCAAGTTAGGCGAAGGGTGTTACCTGTGGGCTACGGTAACCAAATGGGCGGCCGATGAGCTGCAATTGGATGTTGGCGATTCGCTGTATGTGCAAATTAAAGGCGTGAGCGTGTCGCAGCGTGATATCGTCTTAACGCATTAATGTTTTTCATTATTAATGTATTGATTCAATAACCTAAGCCTCTCTTATCTCGAGTTCAGGTTCAATAGAAAAAGCCGTCATATAAAATTGACGGCTTTATGCTCAATGGTGTGCGTTTTATTTTGCAAACACGTCTTTAAAGTCGCGTTTTAGAATCGGGTCGCGGCGTGCTTTTTTGATCTGTTTAACCATATCTTTCACACAGTTATGCAGCACTTGATCAAGAAGCTCTGCTCGGTATTCTTCTTTATCTTGGTCTGTCATCTCTTTCGGTAAATTCAATGTTGGGAACTCCTCCATGACATTGACACCAGCAAAAGCTTGGCTAACAGAGATCAACGCATGAAACTGTTCAAAATTATCCAACACACTTTGCGCACTGGCTGGTAGAGAGTTCCAAGACTCTCGTACCGCTTCTTCAGAGACTTCATGTATAGACACGACCATGTAGTACATCTCTTGTGGCACTTGATCAAATTCAATTACTTGGCGCAATTCTGGCGAGATGGCGTCTAAGTCCACTACAGGTTGTTCGGTTTGCTTTACTTCAGACATGAAGATATCTCTTTAGGGGAAAAGCTACATGCTAAAAATTTATAGCGAAAAGTCAATATTGTGCGCAAAATTAAACAAAGAAAGTGAATAAATCTATGTTATACGTAAGCATATGATTGAAATTTAAAGGGGTTACAGATGGTAAGTTCGGGCTCTTCTATGAGGATCTTGCTGGTCGATGACGTACAACTGGATCGAATGCAACTCACCATTCGTCTTAAACAGCTCGGTCATCACGTGGAAGCGGTTGCCAGTGGACAAGCGGCACTGGATATTTATCGAAAATTTGATCCAGAATTGATTTTGATGGATATTTCGATGCCCGGAATGAATGGTTTTGAATTGTCGAAAAAAATACGTTTACAACACCATGAATGGGTGCCGATTATCTTTTTAAGTGGACATGATGAACCATCGATGATTGCTAAAGCGATAGAGGCAGGTGGGGATGACTACTTAACCAAGCCAGTTGATAAGCTTGTGCTTAATTCCAAATTACTCGCGATGCAGCGTATTGCCAGCATGCGTCGAGAGCTGAAGCGAGCGACAGTCAAATTGGAAGAACTCAATCGAGTTTTGCAGCAGCAAGCGAATGAAGATGGTTTAACGCAGCTCTTCAATCGCCGATTTATGGACGATAAACTTAAAGAGATGATCAGCTGGCATGGGCGGCACAAATTTCCAATGAGCCTCATTTTGATCGATGTGGACTATTTCAAACGGTTTAACGATAACTACGGCCATATAGAAGGAGATAACTGCTTGATTAGCATTGCGCAAACGGTGAATCAGTTATTTGTGCGCACTGGTGAGTATGTAGGGCGATATGGCGGTGAAGAGTTTTTAGTGCTGCTGGGCAATGCCAATTATGAACAAGCACTGATTGCCGCTGAGCGAATCCAACAATCAATGATCAAGGCACACTATCCTCATCAATACAGCGAAATTGCTGATCATGTCACCTTATCTCAAGGTGTCATCTCGTTAACGCCGAATGGCACTGAGTCTATCGCTAATATTTACAATCTGGCCGACGAAGCCTTGTACCAAGCAAAGCATCAAGGTAGAAATTGCTTTATTTCTTACGATGTTACCAATGCAGCATTAAGCTAATACACACACTTCACTCGCTCTTTTTTGTTAGCACATAAGCAATATGGTCTACACTAGTACTAACGCTTTGGATTAGAAGTCAGGATGCATATATCAACTTTTTTGGCTTATGGGTGCACTTTATGGACGGATTGCAGTATTTTTCACCAGATAGGGTAGCGGACATGGTGGGTGAAGAGAATGTGAATGAGATGCTGTGCGGCTATCGAAAAAGCCTGTTGGAAGCTTTGAACAAACTTAGCAATGCGCTTTGTTGCAACCAAGTTGAGGTGATTCACCACATTTCACACACCATGAAATCGTCATCTCGGTTTGTCGGAGCGGATGTATTAGCATCTGAATTCCAGAAACTTGAAGCCGCAACTGATAATCTAACCAATGTTACTCAAGACACCGAGTTTTCAATCAGTTCTATCAATGATCAAAGTAAGTTGTTGTTGGACGAAATCAACCAATATATGAATAAATAAAACGATGAAGCTAAGTGAGAATCAAATGGAAAAAGTACATTTGAAAGTCATGTGCATAGATGATGATGTTTTTATGCTTAAAGCCATTGCTCGTTTGATCAGGCGTATTCGTCCAGAATGGGAAATTATACTTGTTTCAGAGCCACTAGATTGGTTGTCAGAATGGAATAAGCATAATTGCCAACCGCCAGCCATTATCATTTCAGATTTACTCATGCCGCATAAATGTGGCGATGAGCTTTTAAAAGAGGTAAAGCAGTCTTACCCGCAAGTAGTGAGAGCTCTTTTAACGGGGAATACGCAGGAGAATTTGCCTCAAAAAGCGCATGCGTATTCCCACTTCGTACTGCCTAAGCCATTCACACAAGAGGACTTTGAACGCTTATTTGAATGTACCGAACGTCTTTATCAAATGCCGTTTAACAGTGAGTGTCGAACTAAACTCGGAAGCTTGAAAGATCTTCCGGTGTTACCCAATTCGATACATCGTTTACAACAAACTATCGCCTCTCCTACTTGTGATCTTCAATCGATCGCAGACACCATTAGCCATGAGCCTGTATTAGTCGCACGAGTGTTTCAAATTGCCAATTCTTCTTACTTAGGTTTTCGTCGAACTACAGATTCACTATCGGAAGCTGTTGGACGTTTAGGCGCGACTTTAGTGGAGAGCATCGCCATATCGTTATTGAGCCATCACGCTAACAGCTTAGTTTCAAAAAAGGCCCACCAAGATATTTCAGAACAGGCGCTGAGGGTGAGCTATATATCCCGTTTACTGGCTAAAAACTTGGGGTACTCCCTACAAGATAAAGATCGGGTGTTTGTCTCAAGCTTGCTTACCGCAATCGGAAAATTGATTTTGATGGAGGAAGGCGCTGATATCCATAATGTTGATTCTTTCTTGGAGCTTCAACAAGAATATGCTGATTACTACATAGTAACGGCATATATGCTGATTATATGGGGATACGGTTCAGAGATTGGAGAGATCGTTCTTAATCAAAGTAAGAGTGATTTTTTTTCAGATGACAAATCTGTTGTACTTGGCAGTATTGTGGGGCTTGCAAATCGTATAGAAGCATGTAAGGAAAATGAGAGCTACCAAACACTGATTGACGGTGTACCAAGTTCCATTGCAAGCGTATTAGTTGAGCTAAAACCCATATTTATTGAGTAATTATATAATTACTTTTTTTGGTTAGAGGGAGCGAGCATGGCAATTAAAATTACAATAGCAGACGATTCAAAGATGTCGAGAAAAGCGGTAATGAGGGCGATTCCTGAAGAGTGGGATGTAGAAATCAACGAAGCCCAAAATGGCAAAGAAGCCCTAGTCAATTACCAAAATGGGTGCGCTGAAGTGATGTTTTTAGATTTGACGATGCCAGAAATGGATGGCTTCCAAGTCCTTGAATATTTGCATAGCATTGATGCTAAAAGTATTGTCATTGTCATTAGTGCCGATATTCAACCTTTTGCTCAGCAGCGCGTAAGAGAACTCGGTGCAGTCACCTTTTTGCAAAAACCACTTGACCCAGCACAGCTAAAACAAACATTGCACGAGGTAGGACTATTATGACAATGGCACTTTCAGAAGACCATAAAGACGCCCTGCAAGAATTTATGAATATCTCAATGGGCAGAGCAGCAAATAAACTTGCTACCTTGCTTAATTTGCACGTCACTATATCTGTACCCAGTATTGGAGTGGCAACGGATGAGGATTTAGCGCAACTGCAATCTTATGAAACCGATTATTACTACACTCGGCAGTCTTTTTTTGGTGGCATGGATGGTGAGTTAGTGACCTTAATGAGCAGAAAAGGCTGTGAACAGATAGTGAGCGATCTAAAACAATCAACAGGTGATGCTCAAGATGTCGTGAGCCTAGAAGAGAGCATTTTAGATATCTCGAATATTTTATCTGGTGCAAGTCTAAAGGGTCTATGTCAGCAAATAGACATAAAAACTAAAATTCAGTCTCCAGTGCTGTTTTATCCGTCAACACAGCCGATCCCCATTTCTCAGTGGAAGCTATCTTTAATTATGGAAATCTCTTTTTTAGTCGAAAAAGCGTCATTCTCTGCTAAAACCATCATCTGTTTTGCAGACAACGAATTGGATAAGGTACTCATTCACCTCGATGAGTTGATGTAGGAGTTTGGAATGGGAAAAAGCCGCTTACTGCTTTCTGATCTGCTGGATCAACTCTCTTTTGCGTTGTGCATAGTACGGCAGGATTACATTATCGTGAAAGCGAATGACTATTTCCAATCCCGAGTCATTTTTGATGGTGATGTGATGCAAGGAAAGAACATACTTGAACTATTTCCCCATTCCGCAGACTACCTTAAACGAAAAATTGATACGGCATTGGTGATTGAAACTTCAAGCTTTAGTAGCTGGGAGCAAAAGCCTCATCTACTGCCCTTTAAAAGCTCCCGCCCTGTATCGGGCGAAGAAGATCAGATGTATCAAGATTTGGAGATCATCCCTATTCATAGTGAAGATGGGACCATCGAGCATGTTTGTATATGTGTCTATGATGTAACGATACAAGCTAGCCAGCAGCAGGAACTTAAACGCATTTCTTATCAATTAGAGCAAGAACATCAAGCGCAAAAAGTGTTGATTAAAAAACTCGAAGATGCCCAAGGACAACTACTGCAATCAGAGAAAATGGCCTCTATTGGGCAGCTTTCGGCAGGCATTGCTCATGAGATCAATAATCCAGTGGGTTTTATCACATCCAATATTCAAACACTTAGTGACTATTTTCAAACGCTAGCCGCCGTTTTAGAAGGGATAAAACAACAGGTTTCACAAGCAAATAATACCGTTTTAGCGGCAAAGTGTGAGTCATTACTACAAGAGAAACAGATTGATTTTATTTTAGAAGATACGGCTGATTTGATTTCAGAATCACTAGAAGGTTCATCTCGAGTAATGGCCATTGTGAAAAATTTAAAAGAGTTTTCACACGTTGATGGTTCTGAATGGAGCTACGCAAATTTGGAAAACTGTATCGAATCAACGCTGAAAATCATCAATAACGAAATCAAATACAACATTACTTTAGAGAAAATATATCAAGAAAACGTGCCTGAAGTGTATTGCCAGCCAATGCAGATTAACCAAGTCCTTCTTAATATTCTTGTCAATGCAAGTCAGGCGATTGTCGGAGAAGGCACCATCACCATCTCATTAGCCAAGTTAAATGAGAAACAGGTTGAAATTCGCATTAAAGATACGGGAAGCGGTATTCCTGATGCGATTAAAGATCGCATCTTTGAACCCTTCTTTACCACCAAAGCGGTTGGGTCCGGCACAGGATTAGGTTTATCAGTTTCGTACGGGATCATCAAAGGTCATAAAGGCACCATTGCAGTTCATAGCGAAGTTAATAAAGGTACTGAATTCATCATTACGTTACCGATAGACGCAGTCGAATTGGCTACACTAGCAATAGAGTGAAAATGATCGTTATCTGATTAGGGAGTATGCATGTGAGTAAAACCCAGCAACAGGAAGAGAATAGACGCTTTCAAGAAGAACACAGCTTGGACTCAACATTTCACTACGTCGTACTTTCTTTGCTAGGAGTTATGTTTTCAAATCAATCACAAGAAGACAAGTTAGATCAGTTTATTACTCATGTTCAGCCTTTATTCCCTAATACACATATCGTGCTATTTTCTTACAATTCTGAGCAGAGGCTCAAGATACTGCGTTCTAGTTTTCCAATCACCGATGCAATGAAGTTAGGCACATACCCAACCTTAGCCGATACGGAGTTTAGTTACTTCCCTGATTTAGCCAATGATACGGGGAAATTCTCAGACTACCACAATGACTTTCCTGCTTGGAAAAGTGGCGTTACCTTTTCCGTCTCCTCACTGACGCGGCGCTATAGCCTGTTTCTTGCGCGAACAACGCTGAATGCTTTTGACTTAAGTGAATTAGAAAAAATCCAAGAAGGCATGTTACTGGTTGAGATGGCCTTAAAATTACTGTCGTCTATGCGGGAGAGTAGTAGTGATCTTCAACGAAATGAGCAAGATGCAAAAAGGGTTTCTTTAGGTAAATTGGCTGCCGGTGTTGCGCATGAAATCAATAATCCACTCGGCTTTGTGATGAGTAATTTCAACACGTTAAGTTCCTATCTTGCCCAAGTGACGGCACACCCAGAGATCCAGCAGATCAACGACCGTCAGTTGGCAGAAATACTTGATGATAGCGAGTCTATCATTGTGGAAAGTTTAGAGGGGCTTTCGCGTATTAAAAACATTGTAGCGAGCTTGAATGTGTATTATCACGAGTCCAAATTATCAGTTGGAATGGTCGATTTAAGAGACGTGGTTAGCTCTGCAACTAATATGGTGTTGGGTGAAATGAAGCTGAAAGCACGCTTAAATTATGAACCTCCTCAAATACCATTTTATGTTCTAGGGCAAACCCATAAGCTCCAACAAGTACTGATTAATTTGTTAGTCAATGCGTTACAGTCATTCTCTCATACTGATGGTGAAGTCACTGTCGCCTTGTATATGGAAAACAGCTTATTAATCGAGAATAAATCGAGTGTCTGTCTATCTGTATGCGATAACGGTAAAGGCATTTGTCCGGAAGATTTAGTGTACGTTTTTGATCCTTTTTTTACCACCAAGCGTATCGGTGATGGCGCAGGACTTGGATTATCTGTTGCGAAAGAAATCATAGAAGAGCACCTCGGAAAAATTGAAATTCAGTCGACGATAGGTCAAGGAACCTGCGTCTATATTCGTTTACCGCTTTATGTTGCACCTCATCATTCGATGAAAGGATTGGGGTAATTGTATGTTTCGATATAAAGAAATTCTGCTTGTAGATGATGAGCCAGCGGTACTTAAAGCTTTAACTCGTGAATTCAAACCGCATTTTTCTGTGGTTCATTGTGCGAGTAGCGGTCTTGAGGCTCTGACTATTTTAGAGCGGCACCCTATCGAAATTGTGATTTCTGATTATCGAATGCCTAATATGGATGGGACAGAGCTGGTCGTCAATATTCGCAATAAGTATCCTCATGTTGTAACCATTATTCTATCTGGTCAAGCTGACATCAAAGGTTTGTCTCGTGCTTTGAACGAAGGGAAATTGCATCGTTTTCTCCAAAAACCATGGGATAGAGAGGAGCTGATTGAAACTATACGTTTGAGTTTATTGGAGCGTGAAGCATTGCTAGGTAGTGATGTGCTGACGAACTTAAAAAACCGGCGTACGTTAGATGAACAGATTATCGAATTGAAAAAACATGGTGACTCCTCATACGCTTTGGTCATGGTGAATATTGCTAATCTAGACGAAATTAACCATCAATACGGCGGAGCGCTTGGTAATCAATTTATTAAAACGCTGGCGTGGCATCTGAGTGATGGTAATACAGAGCCGGAAACCATATATCGCTACAAAGATAAGCTGTTTATGTGCATTCCATACAGCCCCAAAGGTTATCAAGTTGTGATGCGCCTATGTTCGCGACTCTCTCAGCCTGTTGAAGTCGACACACATCTTATTAAAACCAGATACACGGTTTTGCTCTGTGATGTCAAATCGTTGCATCAAGTCGATGATATATCTATTGCTGACCTTAATGAACGCTCGCGAGTGCGTTTGCATCATCAACTGCCGATTTACTGGCTCGATAATGATCCTCAATCCCGAGAGTTATTGGCGCTATTTTCTGTATTAAACGATATCGATAGACGCTATTTCTGCGCGTTTTATCAGCCGCAACTGTCGACGGTAACTGGTGATGTTTGTGGATTTGAAGCATTAGCTAGGCGCAAAACAGTTGAGAATGGGTGGCAATATCCAGCCAGCTTCTTACCCATAATTGAACAGTATGGTTTAACTACAGTGTTGACCGAAAAAATATTGGAAGACGTACTGATGTTCATCAAACAACATCAGAAACTAATTAAAGATCGAAATATCAGTGTTAATGTGCCTGGGAACATTGATCTGCTCCAGCCAGACTGGACACTTCATTAAGCGACATTTTTATTTTCAAAGTTAACTGGACTTAGATACCCAAGAGCACTGTGCCTTCTTGTCCGATTATAATCAACCTCGATGTATTCAAAG